>JAFYAT010000057.1 GCA_017540585.1 Bacteroidaceae bacterium
AAAAACATGTTTTTTTTGATTTTATTTGGTTTTTACCATGTTTTTTTAACTGGCCGCACTGCGGCAAAAAACAACATACAGGTTCAACCGTACAGGTCGAAATAATTTTGCAAACCTACTTATTCACAAAACAAGAACAACTATGAAAAGTTTTGGATCAAAACCGTGGATACTTCCACAGCCTGTGCTGATTATCGGCACATACGACAAGAATGGCAAGCCTAATGCAATGAATGCAGCATGGGGCGGTCAGTGGGACATGCATGAGATTACTATCTCGCTCTCTTCACACGCAACAACTGACAATCTTGAATTCAACGAATTCTTTACTGTTGCTTTTGCCACAACACAGACAATGGTAGCTGCTGACTATGTTGGAATAGTAAGTGCACGTAACACACCAGACAAGATTGCAAAGACAGGATGGACTGTAGAGAAGGCTGCAAATGCCAATGCCCCAGTCTTCAAGGAGTTCCCATTGACTCTTGTATGCAAGGTAAAGCAGAAGATTGACAAGACTGCTGCTGGCTTTAACCTTGTTGGTGAGATTGTGGATATCCTCTGCGACGAGAACTATCTTGCTGCTGACGGTAATCCTGATGTAGAGAAGATGAATATTATTACGTATGACCCAGTTCACCAGAACTACATTCAGTTGGGTAAGGCTGTCGGACATGCTTTTTCTGACGGAAAACAACTTAAATAACAAACATTACTAAAACAGTTACAATTCCCTGCAGGAGGTTAACGCTGATGAAGCGCCACCTCCTGCTTTTCTTTTATATTGTTATGCTGTCCATTCCTTCTGAATACATATAGTAGTATCGGCAGAGGTATGGATAAACGGAAGAGCGATTGACACGCGGATGTTGTGTCAATCGCTCTTTGTTATTTGATTGTGCAGGTCTGCTTATGCAACCTTGTTGAGCTTCTTGATGATAGAGAAGATGAAGAGAGCTGCAACGAGACAGATGACCATGAGTGTGCCCCATACGATGTAGAGGTCCTTGCCCCAGAGGTAGCCAGGAATCTGTACGAGGAAGTTACCGATGGCTGTAGATACGAACCATCCACCCATCATCATACCCTTGTACTTAGGAGGAGCAACCTTTGTCACGAATGAGATACCGATTGGTGAGAGAAGAAGCTCTGCAAAAGTGAGGATGAGATAAGTGTTCACGAGTAAGTTAGGACTTACGTCTGCCATGTGGAGGTTGTTGCCTGCTGCATCATATTCTGGTGCAGGAAGACCAAGTGAACCCATTGTCATGAGGAGGTATGCTCCTGCTGCCACGAGCATTCCGAGACCAATCTTGACTGGAGCCTTTGGTTCCTTGCCCTTCTTGCCAAGCCAGCTGAAGAGAGCGATGCTTACAGGAGTGAGCATTACGACGAAGCATGCGTTGAACTGCTGGAAGATAGGTGCACTTACCTTTGTCTCTGCAGGAAGGTTTGTATAGTTCCAGTAGAGATAAGCGAGTGGAAGCAATATGAGTGCTGCTCCGATACCTTTCTCCTTTGATGTCTTACCCTGGAAGAGGGAGAATGCTCCGAATACGATGAAGATACAAGCCACAAGGTTTGTAACGTCAAACATCATGGCTTGTGCGCCTGTAGATGATGTGGCAGTATAGTCTCGTGCAAAGAATGTGAGAGTAAGACCGTTCTGGTGGAATGCCATCCAGAAGAATATTACTACGGCAAATACGAGGCAGAGGCAGATGATGCGCTCTGTTGTCTCTGCAGGAGTAAGCTCGTCTGCAACGGCCTTGGCAGTGTCCTTTGCATCCTTCTTTGCAGATGTGATGACCTGTGCAAATGTTGACTTACCGAGATAGTAGATGAGGATGGATGCTATGAGTGATGCACATGCCACACCGAAAGCGTAGTGATAAGAATCAGCCTCGCTTACGCCAAGTGAGTTCTGTGCCCATTCCATAATCTTGATTGCTGCTGTAGGAGCGAACATGGCACCGATGTTGATTGCCATGTAGAAGAGGGAGAATCCTGCATCGCGCTTGTCAGCATAGTTTGGGTCATTATAGAGGTCACCTACCATTACCTGAAGGTTTCCCTTGAAGAGTCCTGTACCAAGACTGACAAGGAGAAGTGCTCCTGCCATTGCGATGATAGCGAATGAATCCTTTCCAAGTGGCATGGCGAGTAACACATAGCCAATGAACATGATAAAGATTCCGATTGTTACCATCTTACTGTAACCGAATTTATCAGCTAATATACCTCCAAAAAGTGGGAGGAAATATACGAGCATAAGGAAACTTGAGAAAATAGTACTTGTCAATTTCTCGTCAAAAGCGAAGTTCGCTTGTAGAAAGAGGGTAAATACGGCGAGCATCGTGTAGTAACCGAAGCGTTCGCCTGTATTTGCCAAGGCTAAGGTCCAAAGACCTTTTGGCTGTCCTTCGAACATAGGTTAAAAAGTTTTTAAGTTATGAATATTGGTTGTTAATTATCTGTTGTGAGTCGTGAGTTATGAGTTATTAGTCGTGCTTGGCAACTCATAACTCATGACTCATAACTCATGATTTTTACTTGATGTTTGGCTTCTGGAGACCGTAACCTTTCTTCTTGTCTTCGAGGAGAAGGAGGAAAGAAATGATAATCGCAACTGCTCCAAAGCCAGCAAAGATCGTCATGGACTCTGTGTAGTCAATAATGCCTGATGCGTCTGTGTTCTTGTCGTTTACAGAACCAATCCACATTGGAACCATGGAGAGACCGATGTTCTGAATGTAGAAGATAACTGCGTATGCTGTTCCGAGAAGCTTCATTGGAATAATCTTCGGAACGGATGGCCACATGGCTGATGGCACAAGACCGAATGCAATACCGAGCACAATCATAACAGCTATGGCAAGAAGCCAGGAGTTGATTGGGAGCGCAAATATTACGTGAACTATTGTAAGAAGAATAGAACCGATAATCATGAGTGTTGCACCCTTGCCGTGCTTGTCATATATTCCTCCGAAGAATGGAGTGAGGAATATTGTTCCGAATGGGAGCATGGCAGGAATAAGACCTGCAACCTCTGCATCTACTCCATACTTGAATACCATAAGTTTTGTGGCGAACTTAAGGAATGGGAATACTCCTGCGTAGAACATGAGGCAAAGGAGTGTGATGTACCAGAATCCCTTGTTGAGGAAGAGTACACCAAGGTCGCTGAACTTAAAGCCTTCTTCACTTTCGCCTTCTGTTGCGGCAGCTGCTGCATCTTCCTTCTTGTCCATCACGTTGTAAACGATGAATGAAATCATACCGATGCAGAGACAAGCAGCACCAAGTCCTACAGATGCGCTAACACCACCAAATGCTTTTGCTATTGGAAGGGCTGCTCCAAGGGCAACGGCTGTACCGATACGAGCAAGTGCAACCTGAAGTCCCATCGCAAGAGCAAGCTCATGACCTGTGAACCACTTAACGATTACCTTACTTACTGTGATACCTGCAATTTCGCATCCTACACCATAGATGGCAAAGCCGAGTGCAGCATAAGCCACCTGTACCTGTACATCTCCACCGAAAGGCACCCACATTGTTCCTTCGAAATGGTTTGCAACTGCCCACCACTTGATGAGTGCGCCCGCAAACATGAGAGCTGTAGAGAGTACACCTGTGAAACGGATACCGAATTTATCAAGAATGATTCCTCCAAAGAAAAGGAGGAGGAGATACACATTCATGAGTCCGTATGCTCCTGAGAAGAATCCGTACTCAGATGATGTCCATCCAAGTCCCATTCCGTTCTCTGAACCTGCAGCTGCTGTGAGCAATGGCTCAAGTGGAGACATTACGTCTGTGAAGAAGTATCCGAACATCATTGTTACAGATACTATGATGAGCGCTGTCCAACGCATAGCTGGAGAGTCGCTAAGCTTCTTTTGAATCTTTTCTGACATTTTTTGTTAAAGGTTTAGGTGTATAGAGTGCCGAATCCGACACTCTATGTTATTTTTTATTTTACATATTTATCCAACCAGTTGAAGTATCTTCTCTGCCAGAGAATACCGTTCTGTGGCTTGAGTACCCAGTGGTTCTCGTCTGGGAAGCAGAGGAACTCGGCAGGGATGCCACGGAGACGTGCTGCGTTGAAGGCAGACATTGCCTGTGATGTCACGATGCGGTAATCCTTTTCGCCCTGAATACAGAGGATTGGTGTGTCCCACTTGTCAACGAAACGGTGAGGTGAGTTCTCGAATGTCTTAGGATGACCGTTCCAGAATGCGCCACCCATATCCCAGTTAGCAAACCACATCTCTTCTGTCTCAAGGTACTGCTGCTCAATATTGAAGATACCATCATGAGCGATGAATGCCTTGAAACGCTTGTTGTGGTGACCTGCAAGCCAGTAAACGGAATATCCTCCGAAGCTTGCACCTACACATCCGAGACGATTCTTGTCAACGTATGGAAGGTTGTTGGCTGCATCGTCAATTGCAGAGAGATAGTCGTCCATACATTGACCACCGTAATTGAGCGAAATCTCTTCGTTCCACTCGTGACCGAATCCAGGGAGACCACGACGGTTAGGTGCTACGACCACATAGCCGTTGGCAGCCATAATCATCATGTTCCAGCGGAATGACCAGAACTGGCTCACAGGACTCTGAGGACCGCCCTCGCAGAAGAGGAGGGTAGGGTACTTCTTTGTCTTGTCGAAGTTAGGAGGAAGGACAATCCATGAGAGGATTGACTTTCCGTCTGTTGCCTTTGTCCAGTGTGGCTCAACCTTTCCGAAGTCGATATTGTCGAAGAAATATTTGTTCTCATTTGTGAGACGCTTTGCGCTACCATCCTTTGTGCTTACGATGTAGAGGTCGGTAGGTTCGCACATTGACTGACGACCGCAGAGGAGGTTCTTGCCAAAGAGCTGTACGCTTGTGAAGTCATACTGTCCTTCGGTAATCTTCTTGCTTGCACCTGTCTTTACGTCAGCAGAATAGATGTGGATTTCTCCGTGCCATACTCCGTTGAAGTAAATCTTCTTGCTGTCTGCACTCCATGTGAATGACTCCACGTTGCTGTCGAAGTCGGCTGCAAGCTGACGGCAGTTGCCTGTCTTGAGGTCCATGATGATGAGACGGTTGATGTCGCTCTCATATCCATCCTGACGCATACTCTGCCAAGCGATGTACTTGCCGTCAGGTGAGAATGAAGGGTTGATGTCGTAACCTGCAAATGTCATTCCACCTACGACAGGAGCTTCTGTGTTTACCTTCTGATTCTTGAGTGACTCTGTGTAGTCAACGGCTGGACGTACATAGCCCTCTGGCTTGCAGATGTTCTTTGTCTTACCTGTTGTCACGTCATAGAGATAGATGTCAGCATCTGTTGAACATGCGTAGTCACGTCCTTCGAGCTTGCGGCAAGTGTAAGCGATTGTCTTGCTGTCTGTGCTCCATGCAAGCTGCTCAATTCCACCGAAAGGTTTCATAGGGCACTCGTATGGCTCACCCTCAAGGATGTCCTTCACGTTTGTTACGGCTGTACCGTCAAAGTCGCCTACGAAAGAGTGTGGGATGTTCTCTACCCACTCGTCCCAATGGCGATGCATGAGGTCGTTGATTACACGTCCGCTTGCCTTCTGGAGGTCAGGATAGAGGTCGCTTGTACGCTTGCCGTACTTGATAGACTTTACGAGGATGACCTTCTTCTCGTCTGGAGAGAAAGTGAAATCCTCCACGTCCTCCTTTTCCTTTGTGAGCTGGATGCGTCCTGTGCCGTCTGGGTTCATTGCCCAGAGCTGCATGGTTCCTTCGGCATCTGCTCCGAGGAAGGCAATCTGTGTTCCGTTCTTAATAAACTTAGGTGAAAGCTCGGAAGTCTTGGCTGTGGTAAGGAGCTGCTCTCCTGTGCCGTCGCTGTTCACCTTATATATAACTGTGTGGCTCTTGTTTTCTTCCACACTATAGTAGCTTACATTATATACTACTGTCTTGCTGTCGGGTGCAACTGTTGCACCACCTACTCGTCCCATTGCCCAGAGAGCCTCAGGTGTGAACTGGCGGTTCACAATCTTTGGTGTCTGGCGGCCGATGAATGTCTTTGGCTGTGCCTGTACATCTGTCATGGCAAGTAATGAAGCCGTTACGATTGTTAAAGCCTTTAACATATTAAGTATAATTAGGAATTAGGAATGTGGAATTAGGAATGGAGTGTCAA
The DNA here is from genome assembly GCA_017540585.1 of Bacteroidaceae bacterium. Classification (GTDB taxonomy): domain Bacteria; phylum Bacteroidota; class Bacteroidia; order Bacteroidales; family Bacteroidaceae; genus Minthosoma. The sequence goes on from JAFYAT010000057.1 coordinate 6,184, forward strand.
TTCCTCATTCCTAATTCCTCATTCCTAATTGTTATTTCTTTTGTGCTTGATTCTGTTTCTGCATTTCCATCTGCATCTGCTGAAGCTCCTGAAGACGTGCAAACATGCTTGATGGCTTCTTGCCGTTGGCAGCATCTGCCTTGCGCTGCTTGCGACGCTCTTCCATCTGGCGGAGGAGAGCCTCGTCGTCAGTTGTCTTGCGGAGTACCCACATGATGAGGACGGACATGAGTGTAGAGATGAAGTAGTAGAATGTAAGACCTGATGAGTAGCCGTTGAATGTGAAGAAGAAGATAATCGGCATCAGGTACTGGAACCACTTCATCATACCCATCTGTGCTGCCTGCTCAGGTGTCATGGCATCCTGCTGCTGACGCATAGTGAAGAATGTCATGGCTACGGTTGTTACGCACCAGAGTACGCAGAACATAGAGAGGTGGTCGCCTATTCCCCAGATGTTGAAGCCCCAGTTGATTACGTCGTCGTAGGTACTGAGGTCCTTTGCCCAGAGGAATGACTCGCCACGAAGCTCGATGGCGTTAGGGATGAAGTTGAAGAGTGCCACGTAGATTGGCATCTGTATGAGCATAGGAAGACAGCCGCCCATTGGGTTTGCTCCATACTCGCTATAGAGCTGCATGGATTCTGTCTGCTTCTGCATTGCCTGACTTGGGTCAGGGTATTTCTTTGCAAGTTCATCCAACTTTGGACGGAGCACACGCATCTTGCTTGAGGCGATGTGTGACTTCTTCATGAGTGGGAATACTGCAATCTTGACTGCAATGGTGAGGAGGAGAAGGATGATACCCATGTTGAGTCCCCATCCTGTCATCCAGTCGAAGATGTAGAGGAATACGAAACGGTTAATCCAGCGGATGATTGGCCATCCGAGGTAAACGAGTGACTGGAGGTCGAGGTCGTCCTGACCGAGAAGCTCCTCGTGGTCCTTGAGAGTAGAGAACTTGTTAGGACCGAGGTATAATGTGAATGCTGTTGGCTTCACGCCCTTAGGGTCGAAGTCAGCCTTCATGTCTGTTGTGTATGTCTTGAGGTAGCCGCTCTTCTCTGCAAGCTTCTTTGACTCCATTGTGTTTACCTGCAAAGGATTGTCGGCAATAAGAATCTGGCTGAAGAACTGGTCCTTGTATGAAATCCACTTTACGCGGCTCTCAAACTCGTCCTCTTCCTCGTCGCCACCCATGCTTGAGAGCTCCTCTGTGTCGTTCTCCGTGTTGCGGTAGGTGATTGTAGCATAACGGTTCTCGAAGTCGTAACCCTTCTCCTGCTGCTTCATTGCCTCCTTCCAGAGGATGTTCATGCTCTTTGTGTTTGAAGGGAAGAATCCGTCAAGGTTGTTAGCCTTTACAGTCATGTTGACAAAGTATGACTCAGGGATAAGCTCATAAACGATGTCGAGTGAACCGCCTGCGATAGGGAGTGACATGGTTACGCTTGACTCTGTCACGTCCTTTGGCTCAAACTCGAAGTCGCTTGTCAGGATGTTTGTGCTCTTTCCGTCGATGCTGATGACGAAAGAGTTGTCGTCGCCGTCAAAGAGTACGACGTTGCCTCCCTCCTGATTCTTGTAGTCAGGGTTGAGGATTTCAGCCTTCTTGAGCTGTGCTCCGTTGCTTGATACTGTGAGTGCAAGGAGGTCGTTCTTGATGACCGTTGTTGTTTCCTTTATCTGGCGTGCTGCATGGAGAGGGTTGAGAGTGTCTGCAAGTTCAGCCATCTTCTCGGCGTTCTCCTTCTTAGCCTTTTCTTTCTCGATTTTTGCCTGTTCGATCATGCGAACATTCTCGATGGAGTCTCTAACTACCTGCTCTGCGTGGCGCTGGGCAGCATCCTTCTGGCTGTACCATGTCCAGCCGAAGAGGACAATCGCCATGAGAATCCATCCGATAAGTTGATTTTTATCCTTCATATTGTTTTTGTGTTATTATTTCCATTCTTTTGTACCTGCGGGCAAGGACGAAGAAGAAGCCTTTCTTCATCTGCTCTTGGTGCGATAAACATAAAGCTCATAGTGACAGAAAAAGCCACGTAAAAGAGTTCTTTTTGTAACTCGGAATAGTTGTACTCCGTGTATTTGGAGCAAATGTCGTGCAAAATTACAAAAAAATGTTATATTTCTATCATATTATGTGTTAATAATACTTTTTTTACTAATTTTGCTCGTGAAAATGTATTTTGAAAACAAAAAAATCAAATATGAAGTCAAGAATAGTAATGATTCTCATCGCCCTCATGACTGCGATGAGCGTAAATGCAAAGAAGTATCCCCAGATGACATTCGAGAAGACAACGATAGATGTCGGGGAGTTCTCCGTAGAAGACCCTGTGCGTGTTGCAACTTTCAAGTTTACCAATACTGGCAAGAAAAATCTCATTATCAACTATGCCCATGCGTCATGCGGATGTACTTCGGTTGAATATCCTAAAGACCCAATCTCTCCTGGTGCTACGGGTGAGATAAAGGTGACATACAACGGATTTGGCAAGATGACTGGTAAGTTCAAGAAGACCGTCACTCTCCGTTCTAACTGTAAGGCAGACGTCTCTCGCATCTTCATCACAGGCGACATGATTGACGTGCCTGTGTCTAAAAAATGAAGAATGAAGAATGAGAAATGAAGAATCCCCAGCCCCCAAAGGTGGAGTGGTTTCGTGGCATCTAAGAGAACCGTCTTGGCTCTCTCCCCCGACCCTTCCCATGAGGAGCTGATGAGGACTCATTGAGGAGGCTTTCGTGAGTCTCATAATAGTCTCATGTGAGTCAGTACTTAGTCACTACTTAGTCGCTACTTTGACTTGGAGTTCTCTGTGCCTCGCTATTGCTATATGCTTCCCTTACGTTTCTCTTAAGTTTCAAAGAGAAACATAAGAGGATGGTAAGAGAAATGTAATAATCATCACTAAATTTTGTTTGGCGGCTTTTTTTTTGTAACTTTGCCGCTGTTTTAACTGAATTACTAATATAGACGACGGAAATGAACCAACAGTATTCCTCTGCTCTTTTGGAACGCGCTGTGGACGAGTTTGCCAAACTGCCTGGAATAGGCAGGAAGACGGCTATGCGCCTTGTCTTGCACACCTTGAGGCTTGAGGTTGGTACGGTTGATAGTTTCTGCCACGCTATACAGAACCTAAGGCACGAGGTACAGTACTGCAAGGTGTGCCATAACATCTCTGACACGGAAGTGTGTCAGTTGTGCTCCAATCCTCAGCGTGACGCAAGCACGGTTTGCGTTGTAGCTAACATACAGGATGTGATGGCAATAGAGGCTACCATGCAGTACCACGGACTTTATCACGTCCTTGGCGGGGTCATAAGCCCTATGGACGGAATAGCTCCGAGCGACCTTGAGATTGACAGCCTTGTGGAGAGAGTGGATGCAGGAGGCGTGAAGGAGGTCATCCTTGCACTCAGCAGTACGATGGAGGGCGACACTACTAACTTCTTCATCTACCGTAAGCTGGCACATAATACAGATGTGAAGCTTACCGTCCTTGCACGAGGAATGTCAATAAATGATGAGCTTCAATATACCGACGAGATGACTCTCGGACGCTCGCTCATCAATCGAGTGCCTTTTACTGGAAACTAACAAATATGGAAAAGAAAACAGAGAAAGTCTTATTATACATAAAATCAAGTATCGTCGCATCAATGGTCATCGCAATTGCCGTGGCTGTGTGTGGCGAACTCAATATGTTTGTAGATTATGTCGTGGAACCAAAGGGTGAGGACGAGTTCATACTCAATCTCGTAACCATTTGTCTCACGATAATAGGTGTGCCACTCACGCTTAAATTCTACTCACTCTGTATCAACCATTCGCTCCGCCGAATGGATAATGATGAGGCTCTCAACCGCCTCCTGCGTTATGCCTTGGTGCGCAGCCTTACTTTGTGCGCCATTGCTGTAGTGGATATGTGTGCTTATTATCTGACATTCAACATTACCGGAGCCATGTGTGCCCTCGTTGTTGGTGTGATAATGCTCATGTGCTGGCCAAAGCGCAAGCAGATAGACGCTTATCTTGAGAAAGTGAATCAGGAATAAGGAACGGAGAGTGGGAGGATGAAGATATCTGTCGTCATAGTAAACTATAATGTGAAGCGCTACGTGGAGCAATGTCTGCTCTCCGTTGAGCGTGCTTTGCATGGTATGACGGGAGAGGTCTATGTGGTTGACAACAACAGTACGGACAACTCCGTGGAATATCTCAAGAGTAAGTTCCCTTGGGTTTATTTCATCAAGAATGACTTTAACGCTGGATTCTCCAAGGCAAACAATCAGGCTTTGCGAGTGGCAAGAGGCGAGTACGTCCTGCTCCTCAATCCTGACACTATAATAGGAGAGAATACGCTCAGGGATTGCGTTGCTTTCCTCGATGCCCACCCGGATGCAGGTGGCGCAGGAGTGAGGATGCTCCGTGTTGACGGTTCCTTTGCTCCTGAGTCAAAGCGTGGAGTACCAACACCTTGGACATCATTCTGCAAGATGACGGGGCTTTGCTCCCTCTTTCCTCAGAGTCGTGTCTTTGGCAGATATTATATGCAGTTTATCCCATCCGACAAGGTGGGACAAATAGAGATAATGTCGGGTGCGTGTATGTTTATGCGCAAGAGCGTGCTTGACAAGTGCGGATTGCTTGATGAGGACTTCTTCATGTATGGCGAGGACATCGACCTCTCATACCGAATACTCAAGGCTGGATACAAGAATTACTACATCCCTACAAGCATCTTGCATTACAAGGGTGAGAGTACGCAGAAATGCTCGTTCAGGTATGTTAATGCGTTCTACAACTCCATGCTTATCTTCTTCCATAAGCATTTTGGACGCTACAACTTCCCGCTCATTCTCATTGTCACCCTCGCCATCTATGGCAAGGCGGTACTTACGTTCATCACACAGCAGTTCAGGCGTCGTTCAGTCAAGCGTCAGACATCTGTACAGTATATGAGACGTAAGCGTTATCTCCTTGTGGGCAAGGGACGTAATCTTAAGGATATGGAGACGTTGATGGAGAAGAATCATCTGTACCATTCCATTTCGTCATCTATTCCAGAGAAGTCGGAAAAAACAGCCGACTATGTCGTATTTGATACAGACGCATACTCATTTGAGAACATACTCGAATGGTTCCGACATAATGAAGAGATGAGGCCACGTCCGCTCATTGCTACTTATCTCAGTCTCAACAAGACTATCATCACAGGTAATCTTGTGATTGAGTAGGGGCCCCCTCCCCATCCCTCCCCGAGGGGAGGGTGATAAAGCCAGAAGCGAGGCTGCTCTTTTCGAGCCTTCCGTGGCTTTAGCGTTTCATCTCGAGTCATGCTTGGCTCGCTTCTCTTATTCGAGCCGTCTTTGGCTCGCCGTTTTTTTACACAAAATAGAATAATAACAATTAAAATCGCAAAATAAAATGCTTAGAATTGCAGTTCAATCAAAGGGACGTCTTTACGAAGACACAATCAATCTCCTTCAGGAGGCAGGTATCAAGGTTCCAAGTAGCAAGCGCACCTTGCTTGTACAGGCAAGCAACTTCCCACTTGAGGTTCTTTATCTCCGCGATGATGATATTCCTCAGACAGTTGCAGACGGAGTTGCTGATATCGGTATCGTAGGAGAGAATGAGTTCGTAGAGCGTGGCGAGGACGCAGAAATCATCAAGCGTCTCGGTTTCTCCAAGTGCCGCATCTCTCTTGCTATTCCTAAGGCAATAGAGTATCCTGGTGTCCAATGGTTTGATGGTAAGAAGATTGCTACTTCTTATCCTAACATCCTTCGTACATTCATGAAGGAGCATCATGTGAACATCGACATCCATGTGATTCAGGGTTCTGTGGAGATTGCTCCTGGTATTGGACTTGCTGACGGTATCTTCGATATCGTAAGCTCTGGCTCTACTCTCGTGAGCAATAACCTCCGTGAGGTAGAGGTCGTAATGCAGAGTGAGGCTCTCCTTATTGGCGACAAGAAGCTTTCTGACGAGAAGAAGGCTGTACTTGACGAGCTTCTTTTCCGTATCAACTCTGTTCTTATTGCAGAGGACAAGAAGTATGTGAGCATGAACGCTCCTAAGTCAAGCCTCGAAAAGATTATCGAGGTTCTCCCAGGTCTCAAGAGCCCTACTATCATTCCACTTGCTGATCCTGACTGGTGCTCAGTATCTGCCGTTCTCGATGAGAAGCATTTCTGGGAAATCGTAGGTCAGCTCAAGTCATTCGGAGCAGAGGGAATCCTCGTAACTCCAATCGAAAAGATGATTCTTTAAGACCCACCCCGACCCTCCCTAAATGGAGGGCGGCTAAAGCAAACAAATGCAACTATCTTTCAGCCGTCCTTGGCTGAAAGCTCAAATAATTCACAAACAAAACAACTCGACTCATGCAAATCGTCAAATTTCCAGCTAAGTCCGAGTGGGCTTCTTTTCTTGAGCGCCCACATCGTGATGCAAGCGAACTTCGCGAGACGGTAAAGACCGTTCTCGACGACATTCAGGCTCGTGGAGATGTTGCTGTCAAGGAGTATGAACTCAAGTTTGACAAGGTTCAACTTGATTCGCTTCAGGTCAGCGAGACAGAACTCCAAGAGGCTGAAACTCTTGTTAGTGATGAACTCAAGCAGGCACTCACGCTTGCCCATCATAACATCGAGAAGTTCCATGCAAGCCAGAAGTTTGAAGGTAAGAAGGTTGAGACAGCTCCGGGTGTGGTATGCTGGCAGAAGTCTGTTGCAATCGAGAAGGTAGGTCTTTACATCCCGGGAGGAACAGCTCCTCTGTTCTCTACCGTTCTCATGCTTGCCACACCAGCCAAGATTGCGGGATGTAAGGAAATTGTTCTTTGCACTCCTCCTAATCGTGAGGGTAAGGTCAATCCTGCCATCCTCATGGCTGCACGTATTGCAGGCGTGAGCAAGATATTCAAGGCTGGTGGCGTACAGGCAATCGGAGCTATGGCTTACGGAACAGAATCCGTGCCAAAGGTAAGTAAGATATTCGGTCCTGGCAATCAGTTTGTCATGGCTGCCAAGCAACAGGTGAGTCTTCATGAGGTTGCCATCGACATGCCAGCAGGTCCAAGTGAGGTGGCTGTTGTGGCAGACGATTCGGCTAATCCTGTCTTTGTTGCAGCCGACCTCCTTTCTCAGGCAGAACATGGAGCCGACTCTCAGGCGGTAATGTTTACGGATAGCCTTGCTCTTGCTGAGGCAGTTGATGCCGAGGTAGCCAAGCAGCTTGAAAAGCTTCCACGAAAGGAGCTTGCGTCAAAGTCACTTGAATATAGTAAACTTATTGTCGTTAAGAATCTTGACGAGGTAATTGATATCTGTAACGAGTATGCTCCTGAGCACCTTATCCTTGCCGTCAAGGACTATATGACCGTGGCAGACAGGGTGGTGAATGCAGGAAGCGTGTTCCTCGGCAACTACTCATGTGAGAGTGCGGGCGACTATGCGTCAGGTACAAACCACACACTCCCGACATCTGGCTATGCCAAGGCTTATAGTGGTGTGAACCTCGACAGTTTCTGTCGTAAGATTACCTTCCAGGAACTCACCGCCGAGGGTATCCGCAGCATAGGACGTGCCGTAGAAGTGATGGCAGAGAACGAGCAGCTTGATGCTCACAAGAATGCAATGACTGTAAGAATTAACAGCTTATGAAAAATCTTCAAGAATTAGTACGCCCTAATATCTGGGCTCTCAAACCATATAGTTGTGCTCGTGACGAGTTCAAGGGATTCAAGGCAGACGTGTTTATCGATGCCAATGAGAATCCTTACAACAACAACGTGAACCGTTATCCTGATCCGCTTCAGGACAAGGTAAAGGCCCTCATCGCTCCTCTCAAGGGTGTGAATGTTGAGAATATCTTCCTTGGCAACGGTTCGGACGAGGCTATAGACCTTCCTTTCCGCATCTTCTGCCGTCCGGGTAAGGATAATGTGGTGGCTATTGCCCCTACATACGGAATGTACGAGGTATGTGCCGAAACAAATGATGTAGAGTATCGCAAGGTACTTCTTGATGAGAACTACGACTTCTCTCCGGATGCTCTCCTTGCTGCTTGTGACGATAATACGAAGATTATCTTCATCTGCTCTCCAAACAATCCTACTGGTAATGTCTTCCTGCGTGAAAAGATTGAGAAGGTTATTCGTGAGTTTCAGGGCATCGTGATTGTAGATGAGGCTTACTCTGACTTCTCTTCACAGCGTCCTTTCCGTATGGACTTGGACAAGTATCCTAATCTCATCGTGCTTAACACATTCTCTAAGGCATGGGGAGCTGCGGGCATCCGTCTCGGTATGGCATTCGCCTCTACCGACATCATTGCCCTCTTCAACAAGGTAAAGTATCCTTATAACGTGAACATCCTCACGCAGGAGAAGGCAATAGAGATACTCAACAACACGACTCTCCTTCAGAGACATATTTCACTCATCCTTGATGAACGACAGACACTCGTTAGTGCGTTCTCCGTTCTTCCTATATGCGTTAAGGTTTATCCTACGGATGCCAACTTCTTCCTTGCTAAGGTGAAGGGTGCAGACAAGATTTACCGCTATCTCGTGGAGAAGGGTATTGTCGTTCGTAACCGTAATCGTGTGGTTCTCTGTGACGACTGTATTCGTGTTACTATTGGAACAAAGGAGGAGAACACCAAGCTTCTCGCTGCCCTCCGTCAATACCGCCTGAATGAATAATCTGTTCATTCAGGTGTTAATAGTTATAAGTTAACAGTTAAGATTTAGAACTTGACATTCAGAGAATCGGTTCTGCCGAGTTCGGCAGAACCTCACAAATACACATGCATGAATAAGACAGCATTATTTATAGATCGTGACGGAACAATCCTCGTAGAGCCAGCTGACGAGCAGATTGACTCATTCGAGAAGTTTCAGTTCGTTCCGGGTGTTATCCGTAATCTTAATTTCATACGCACGAAGCTCGACTTCGAGTTTGTGATGGTAAGCAATCAGGACGGATTGGGCACAGATTCATATCCGGAGGCTGATTTCTGGCCAACGCATAACCTTATGCTCAACACTCTCCGTGGTGAGGGCATAGAGTTTGATGACCAGCTTATCGACCGTAGCTTCCCAGAGGACAACCTTCCTACTCGTAAGCCGGGTACAGGTATGCTTACCAAGTACATGACTGGCGACTATGACCTTGCCAACTGTTATGTAATTGGCGACCGTCTTACGGATGCTCAACTTGCACTCAATCTCGGTTGTAAGGCACTTATCATAAGTTCTGATCCAGCCGTTACTGAGTCGCCTTTGTTTAAGGAAAATGCTTCGCTTCGTTGTGTTGGTTCATGGGATAAGATTACCGAGATACTTTTTGCTGGCGAACGTATCGCCTCTGTTCGTCGTACTACAAAGGAGACGGATATTGACATCTGGCTTGACCTTGACGGAACAGGCAAGTGTGACATCAACACAGGACTTGGCTTCTTTGACCACATGCTCGAGCAGATAGGAAAGCACGGAAGCATAGACCTCCGCATCAAGGTTAATGGCGACCTTAATGTGGATGAGCATCACACTATCGAAGATACGGGTATCGCTCTTGGCGAGTGTATCAACAAGGCACTTGGCGACAAGAGAGGTATCGAACGCTATGGCTACACTCTCCCTATGGATGATTGTCTCTGTCAGGTTGCCCTCGACTTTGGTGGACGTGCATGGCTCGTATGGGATGCCGAGTTCCATCGTGAGTATGTGGGTGATATGCCTACTGAGATGTTCCTCCATTTCTTCAAGAGCTTCTCGGATGCTGCCCGCATGAACCTCAACATCAAGGCAGAGGGTGACAACGAGCATCACAAGATAGAAGGCATCTTCAAGGCACTTGCCCGTAGCATCAAGATGGCTGTTAAGCGCGACATATACAAGTTCCAGCTCCCAAGTAGCAAGGGAGTACTTTGAAAATTAAGAATTAAGAATTCAAAATTCAGAATGTAGAAAGAGTTCTGAGTTATGAATTATGAGTTCTAAGTTCCTTAATTCTGAATTTTGAATTCTTAATTCTTAATTTAAATTATAGTTAATCTTTATCTTTTCGTTTCTGTTCTCCTTCCTCTTGGGTTGGAGTAGGTCATTAAATACATAAACAATGGAGAAATATTTACGACCAATAGTCATTACGTTTCTTTTCGAGTTGGTGGGTACAATCATGTTTTACTCTGTTCTTGTTTTCTTACATCTGTACGATTCCGAGAATTTTGTATTCCCTAATGACCCAAATGAGATTGGTAACATGATTCGACCATATCTTGGCATCATAACGATACTGTCAGGTATTTTGACCGTCTTCTTTGCATGGGCAATAAAGATGTCAGATTTCAAGAAGTCGTTTGACTACAAGTCTATCAACTGGCATAAGGTATGGATTCCAATCGTCGGAGCATTCTATTATCTTCTCGTATTCAATTTTCTGAGTGATGCTGTTCGTCTGCCTGACTTCATGACGCAGACATTTAATGATGTGGCAAAGACGGCAACTGGTGTACTTGCTATATGTATTATTGGTCCGATATGTGAGGAACTTATTTTCCGTGAGGCTATAATCCGTTGTATGCTTACCAATGGAGCAACGCCTAAGGCTGCTATCATCACGTCATCCTTATTGTTTGCCATCGCTCATGGCAATCCTGCACAGATGTTCTTCGCATTCTTTGTCGGCATCCTTTTTGCCATGCTTTTCATCAAGAGCGGCAACATTATCCTCAGTACGATAATGCACATCCTCAACAATTCATTCAGCGTCATAATGATGAACTTCTATCATCTTGAGGGCGAAAACCAACACTTCCCTGTTGGGGTTGATGTCGTTGTTATACTCTTGTGCGTTTATCCTGCCTACCGCATCCTGCGCTATTATTTCTATGAGCAGGAACAGCCTGCTATGGCAGATAAGAAGTCCGCTTCATCATGCAAGCGTACCAAAAAGCAATAGCGAGTCTATTCTTTATTATTCATTCTGGAGTTAACCGTTAAAAGCTTAGTAGAGAAGTCGGGGTGGGGCTTATAAACAATACAAGTAATCTCTAACTTTTAATTTTTAACTTTTAACTCTTGCATCAGGAAGAATGACTGATGCAAGCTATGTCTAACATCTAATATTAGTATAACGATTATGGAAAAATATTTCAGACCGATAATGATTGTCGTGTTCTACTTCCTTTCAATTATGATAGGTTCATTCTTGATTCTTATTTTGCTGATGTTGTTTGATTATGATAGCTTTAACTTTACTTTTGAAGAACCGGATTGTGGAGCTAATTATTTGGAATTAATGTCTCACTATGCTTTTTGCGTTCCTATTATTGCTGGCGTTTTAACCCTTACAATGGTGCGTGTTATGAAGATGACAGATTTCAAGGGCGCATTTAGTCGTGAGAATATTAGCTGGAGTTCGGCATGGATTCCTGTATTGGGAATTTTTTTTATAATGTATGCGTTCGACCTTTTGCTATCTGATATTTTGGGTATTTCATCAACTGTAAAGATGCAAAATGATAATTTACATGCATTTGAAACCCTTGGTGGTGTATTGTGTATATTTATTGGTGCGATTTTAGAGGAACTTATTTTCAGAGAGGCAATAATAAAAGATATGATGTCTAATGGTGCAACCGCTAAGCTGGCAATAGTCTTTTCTGCAATATGTTATGGAATACTTACTTTTGACCTTTATTATATTCTCACACGTTTTCTTTTGGGTATTTTCTTGGGTATAGTCTATTTGAAGACTAAGAGTGTCATATTGAATTGTATAATTGCTATTTTCTTGTCGTATGTCTCTTTGGTTGCCAGATTTGTCTTTGGAACAGATGAACTTATGCTTGGCTTCCCGATATATTATGATTTAGCATTAATGCTTCTTTTGATTTATCCAGCTTATCGCCTGTTGCTTTATTATTGGAACGAGCCTCTTCCTTCTGAGAAGAAAGCGGAGCTTGAAAAGGTTAGGAAACAGGCGTGAACAGGAAGTGTTTGAAAATACCATGATTATATGGTTTTTGAAAAAAACTTGCTTTTTTCTTGTATTTTGTTTGGAGATTGACAATAAATTCGTACATTTGCAGTGTTTAGATAAATATGAGTGACTCACTGACTGTATTGTTTGTACGGTATTTTGCTCTTACTTTATGAAGCATGAGTGATGTCGGTTGGTCACACATAAAACATAAAAAAACACAAAGCTAACTTAATATAAACTAACTTTAACATCAAATTTTATTATGAAAAAGTATTTAGCAGAAATGATTGGTACCATGGTACTCGTACTTCTCGGATGTGGAACAGCAGTAAGTCTTAATTGTGGACTCGATACTGCAAGTGTTGTCGGTACTTCGCTGGCATTCGGTATTGCCGTCATAGCAATGGCTTATACCATAGGCGGAACAAGCGGTTGTCATATCAACCCTGCCATCACGCTTGCTTGTCTCCTTACTGGACGTATCTCGTCTAAGGATGCTGGTATGTACATGGTCTTTCAGGTTATCGGTGGTATCGTAGGTGCTGCAGTACTCTATGCTCTCACTACTACTGACCAGTCCCTCGCAGGTGGCACACTTACAGGTGCTAACAGTTGTGGCAGTCATGGATTGGTAGCAGGTCTCGTTGCAGAGATTATCCTTACTACCATCTTCGTTCTTGTGGTGCTTGGCACTACTGACTCAAAGGTTGGTGCAGGTAATTTTGCAGGACTTGCCATCGGTCTCTCACTCATACTTATCCACCTTGTAGGTATTCACTACACAGGTACTTCCGTTAATCCAGCTCGTTCTATTGGTCCTGCTATCTTCGAAGGTGGTCAGGCAGTAACTGACCTCTGGGTGTTCCTCGTAGGTCCATTCATCGGTTCTGGTCTTGCAGCAGGAATATGGAAGGTTATTGAGCCAGGCGAAGACGATTGATTTCACATTATCTGAATAAAGAGTATAAGGCACGTTCTGAGCACATTCGGAACGTGTCTTTTTTTGTCCTCAGTCGGTTTCCCCTATCGACAATAGGGAATATACCCGTGCGTTTAGGATAATTCATCATGAAAGTCATGTGAAAACGCCATATCTTTGCAACATCAAAAATAAATAATCACATCGCCCAACGTTCCAAAAGGCGACATCCAATACAAAGGATGGTAACAGGGAACCAAAGATTATGAAGACTTTCAAGACTTTTGCTTTAGCAGCAATGATGACAATATTCGGTACAGCTACAACATTTGCTCACCGTAACCCAGATATGCGAAACAAGAATACTCACGTTACAGTAGTAGTTGACAATCATCGTCACGACCGTGCAGTTAAGCCTTGTCGCCCAGATGCCTTCAAGCATCATCGTCACCTCAATCGTCCTGTTGACAGATGCACATGCAAGCATTGCAAGAAGATGCACCGCAAGATGGCTAAGATGGCTCGCAAGACACATAAGGTACACCACAATCATCATCGCCCAATGGGTCGCGTGACACATGGATAATGGTCTTTGAATACATAATTCATGATTCCATTTGATGGTTAACTCCATTGCATTATAAAAGTTAGAATAGTAGTTGAATCGCCCACGATTGTGTGGGACATAGCTCTTCTCATTAGGATAGTTAGTTATTGATAATGGTGGGGGAGGAAGACGATGATGTCTTCCTCCTCTTCTCTTTTTCGTTATTTTCCCTGACTCATGTATATATAGACAAGCTTTTTCGATCTGTATGGTTAATTTTATGGAACTACAAGAATTCGTGTGGGTGATGTCTTTACTACGAATCTTTAGCTCGGCGAAGCCAATGCCATTCGGTTTCATGTCGTTGTACAATATGTAATTAGTGTTTTTGAAAAATCCACACATACTCTTGTAGAACCTTATATTTTAACTTCCACGGAACTCACTGAGTTTTATACTTATTCTGTTGATTTTAACTGAGCTCTCAGAGGTCGCTTGTGCTTCTCTGTGTCCTCCTCGGAGCGTCAGCGACCTCCTTGCTCTCTAAATTTATCAACGAATTAAGAAAGAAAAAACTCTGTGCCTCCGTGCACTCTGTGGGAGATGAAAATATATAATTCAACCATACATGTCGAATATTTACAAGCAACTACGAATGACATGAATCATGTTTGTTCTTACACTAAGAATCTTTATTGGAACAATTGTTGGTAATTATTGTTCTTAAATTAGCCAAAGACAGATACAAACCAGTTGATAAATAACAATCAACATATTCTTTGTGCCATGCACACGTTGTGTGCTTGAGTAAAACAATAATTACCAATAATTACCAATCTTATTCCAATAATTATTTTTGATGATGTTACAATTGATATAAATGGTTTATTGGATCAATTATTGGTAATTATTGGTAATTATTGTCCGTACATGCACCGAATGTGCAATTAAATTCTTGTATTGATCTGTTTATTTTCCGTTTGCCAGTGAGACAGTTTCGCTAAGTTCTAATATGCACCTTTGTGCAAAACTACAAGCGTACAGATCGAAAAAATGCGAAACATGAAATACTTACATTATGATACATCGGGAATACTTCGGGTTTTGTTCGGAAATGGTTCGGGATTCCTTCGAGTCGTGTTTTTTGACATGATGACACTTTCGGATTTACTTCGTTGTGACATAATGCTACTTTTTGTGGCAATCTGCTTTCATTGCGTCTGTTGCCTATTGTCATCGTATCTAGAGGGCGATTTTTTTGTACGCGCAGAAAAAAATTTTTGTACGCGTACAAAATATTTTTTCTACGTGATGCAGATTTTTCTGCTTCGTATATACGTTTTGTCATAATGCTTTTAGCTAACGAACATCCACTTTCTTTTTGTCACTTGCGTTAACAAAAGAAAATTACGAAGTCGTGACTTATCTTAAACACAGAGTGCAGAGGGCTCAGAGAAAAAGTTTTCTTCCCGTTTTTCAATGATAAAAGTCGGTAATTAT
>JAFYAT010000058.1 GCA_017540585.1 Bacteroidaceae bacterium
CATATTAAAAAAACAGTCAAGAAACAGAACAAAAACAAGAAAAAACATGTTTTTTTTGATTTTATTTGGTTTTTACCATGTTTTTTTAACTGGCCGCACTGCGGCAAAAAACAACATACAGTTTCAACCGTACAGGTCGAGCATTTTTCCCGAATAGATTTTTATGTCATATTTTTTCTTGGTCATTCCGAGAGAAAATTGTATCTTTGCAAGGAAAAGGAAATCCCCACGTACCCATACGAAGCTCACACGAAGGAGTCACGAAGGATTGCCGAACAAACAGGGGTAGATAACTATGCCCATACGTCAGCAAACACAAGAAATAATAAAGAAAAAATCTTTAATCATAATGAAAAAAATTATTCTAACACTTGCTATCTTCGCAGGTAGCATCATCAAAATGGACGCATGTTCCAACATCATCGTTGGAAAGAAGGCATCTGCCGACGGAAGCGTCATCGTCAGTTACAATGCAGATTCGTACGGAATGTACGGAAACATGAACCGCCATGTGGGAGGAATCCACAAGAGCGGCGAGATGAGACAGATCTTCGACTGGGACACAAACAAATACCTCGGACAGATTCCACAGGCAGAAAGAACATACAACGTGGTGGGACAGATGAACGAGAACCAGGTAAGCATCACCGAAACAACATTCGGAGGACGTGAGGAACTCGTCGATACTGCTGGCATCATGGATTACGGAAGCCTCATATACGTGGCTCTCGAACGTGCCACATCTGCACGCCACGCCATCAAAATCATGACAGACCTCGTGGCTCAGTACGGATACGCATCAGAGGGCGAGACATTCTCCATCTGCGACAAGAACGAGGCATGGATTATGGAGATGATTGGCAAAGGTAATGGCAACAAGGGCGCCAACTGGGTAGCAATCCGTATTCCTGACGACTGTATCTGTGCTCATGCCAACCAGAGCCGCATCACACGATTCAACCAGAAGGACAAGGAAAACGTACTCTTCGAGAAGAACATGATTAAGTTCGCACGTCAGAAGGGACTCTTCACAGGCAAGAACGATGCCGACTTCTCTTTCCGTGATGCCTTCGCGCCTAACGACTTCAGCGCAGTACGCTATTGCGACGCACGTGCATGGAGCGTATTCAACCGTTTCTGCAACGGTATGGACAAGTACATCGAATATGCCAAGGGTAATGACCTCAAGGGCGAAATGCCACTCTACATGAAGCCAAACCGCAAAATCAGCGTACAGGACGTAATGGCAGGAATGCGCGACCACTATGAGGGTACACCACTCGATATTCAGGACGAGATAGGAGCTGGTCCTTACAACATGCCTTACCGACCAACACCACTCTCTTTCGAGGTTAACGGCAAGAAATATTTCAACGAGCGTCCAATCTCTACACAGCAGACAAGCTTCTGCTTCGTAGGTCAGATGCGTTCTGACCTTCCTGATGCTGTAGGAGGACTCGTATGGTGGACAAATGATGACCCAAACATGGCACCATTCTCACCACTCTACTGCTCCGTTACAGAGACACCACGCTGTTTCTCACGCATAGAGGACAAGCAGGATGATGTTACATTCTCATGGGGCAGCGCATTCTGGGTACAGAACGTAGTGAGCAACATGGTTTATCCATACTACTCAAAGATGTTCCCAGACCTCAAGGCTAAGCGTGACGCAATAGAAGAGCGCAACTTCAAGGCAGTCGCAGAGATGGACGCAAAGATAAAGGAGAAACTCGACAACAACCAGACAGAACAGGCAAAGAAGATGGCAACAGACTTCACACGTCGTTCTGCTCACGATATGCTCAACGACTGGAAGGACCTATTCGCCTTCCTCACAGTCAAGCATCTCGACATGGCTCAGAAGAAGACTGACGCCAACGGCAAGTTCCTCAAGACAAAGTACGGCTACAGCCAGGCACCCGAACGCGTTGGCTATCCAGAGGCTTTCCGCAAGGCAATCATCAAGGAGACGGGCGACAAGTACCTCATAAAATAATTAATAATGAGGAATTAGGAATGAGGAATGAGTAGTGAGTAATATTTTTCGACCTGTACGGTTGAAACTGAATGTTGTTTTTTGCCGCAGTGCGGCCAGTTAAAAAAACATGGTAAAAACCAAATAAAATCAAAAAAAACATGTTTTTTCTTGTTTTTGTTCTGTTTCTTGACTGTTTTTTTAATATGCACCTTTGTGCAAAACTACAACCGTACAGTTCGAAATTTAACAATAAGAAAGATGGGAGACATCAACGTTTTTTACAAAACTACATGGAGCAATTTATACATATCCAAAAATACACATATCGGTTTTCAACTGTAAAATACGTATAACGCAAAAATACCCCACGCTCCGCCAATAAACAATTTACGCTTCGTGAATATGACTATCACGAAGCGTAAATGAATTAACTATTTTCACGTTTTTAACAATTATGCTTACTCTGCCCATGCACGTGGAATCCATGCCTGAGAACCTGTTTCACCTACCGTACGTATCAAATACAGGTCAGTACCTCTGAGAGCAGCACCAAAGATAACAGGACTATTATTATCCTGATTAACGCTAAGTGTTATCTCCTCATACTTTGAAGACATATCGTTTGATGCTACAGTCACGCTATTGGTCATGGCATAGTCACGAAGGAAACGATATATAATGTCATAATCTTCGGATGTACAATTAGGAACAACATAGCGAACACCAGAACAACGATAAGTGCTATCATACTGCTTAAAGAAACATGAATATCTATACACGAACTTTTCGCCGTCAAAATCGATTTTTTCCGACTTCACTCCCTTTTTCTTTATGTATTTGGCAAATAACTTGTCGATGGCATCAGCTACATCCTGACGTTTTTCCCAAGGCATCTTCATTCCCTCGATATAACCTGTGTAATGGAAACTAAATGATGTTGGATTAAGATTCAGATATGCATAATCCTTCTGAGCATAGTTATCAGTCTTTGGAGTAAGAGAAATACCAAATCCACTCGCACCAGTAGAGTCAATGCGCTCTGTGTACGAACGATATGCAGGAACATCACGAAGACGTATGATAAGCTGTTCAATGGTTTCACGAACATCTTCATATTCCTTCTGATTCTTGAACCTACTGTTTACCCACATTCCAACACAGTTTGGCTCTTCATTTATGAGATAATGTTTTGGAAATATGCTATCGAGTGTGTTGAACACATCAATAAGTTCAGAATTAAGTGTCAGATACTCTCCTTGTTTCACTTGCTTACCATACCACACATTACGAGACTGGGCATGTCCAACTGCTACTGTAGCACAAAGCAGAAGTGTAGTTGTAATTGTCTTAATGTTAATAGCCATAAGTCGTTCCTCCGTTTGATAAATTATTATGTTGCTTTGTAAATTCATTCATATTCTGAGCAATCTCATGCATAACATGATATGATACTTCATTAGCATTATGCTCTTGTTCCGTAACTGGAGAAGCAGAAACAGAAGCTATGCCTTCATATTGTTTCATAAAATCATCCATGACACGTTCTGCATCATTTATGCTCAACATCATATCTGGCAGATTATCTTCCTCCAGATTTATAGTCTCTATATTCTTTTCTTCCTGTTGTTCTGAAGAAATTCTTTCGTCTGTATCATGTCGCTGACTCACCTCAACTCTTGCCACTTGTTTTATGGTGAGAGGTTCTGCAACTATATGTTTTGTTGGTTGTGATGCGTCTGTCTTGATGGTACGCTGTGGCTGTTGTCTTACCACCTCTGTTTTTGCCATCATATTATTGTTATCAACTACACCATCACTTATCGTCATTCTGTTATATACAAACAATAATCCAGCAATAGAAGCTGCCACACCAACTGTACGCAAAGACCAAAGGCGAATAACTGTACCTTTCTTCTTTGACGAAGAATCATCCTTTACAGGTATTTGGATGTCCTTTATCCGTTCCATAACTCTGTCCTCAAATCCTTCGGGCAGTTCATGTATCGGACGACGTGCTTTGCGACGTTGCATAGCCTGACGGAGCACATCATTGTTTGGTTTTATATCATTTGGTGTATTCATCTCTCTAAATCAAGTTTGAAGTTCATTTTTCAATCTATTCCTTATTCGCCGCAATCTGCTTGCCAATATGCTATCCTTACTGTCAAGAATATAAGCTATTTCCTTTAGCGGCAAATCGTCTTCATAATAAAGACGAAGGAGTGTCCTGTCATATTCAGGAAGTGAGTCTATCGCTTCATCAAGTCTTGCCATCTGTTCCTCTGTTGCCTCAGACATCCAGCTATCATCATCTGTTCCGTCTGCATTTCTCAATAAGCTTTCATCTTCATCCCAGGAAACAGTTGGAAGCTGCCGTCGCTTCACGTGCCGCAAATATTCATTATAAGCTATACGGTGAAGCCAAGTGGCAAATGATGCAATACTACTGTCGTACTGATGAAGAGAACGAAAAGCGCTTACGAATGCTTCTTGTACAATATCTTCTGCTTCTTCGGGACTGGCAACAAGACTCTCAATGAAGGCTAATAATGTTCCTCCATGCTTGCGCATCAAGTGGCGAAATTCTTCCGTTTCGCCAGCAAGAATATGCTCTATAAGTGTTTTGTCGTCAGTTATCATTACGTTTGTGCTTTATTTACAGACACAAATGTAATAAATATGTTGCACAACAGAAAACTTTTTCGCCTTTTTTTCGTCTATTATCTTTCATCTGACATATCACGGTTATAATCCCTTACAGATTTGCCACCCATAAACCTGTATGTTATGCCTAACTGCAAACATCCCTTGTTGTTGCTTGGCCATGCGCAGAAATAATTCGTACTGGTCAAGGCTGGAGACACTACGTATGTCCTGTTTATTCCATTTCCCGACTTGAATGGAGCTAAAGTTATGAATGTAACATCAAGATGCTTCTTGAAGAATGTTTTCCTCAATGTCAATGCCATATAGTCTTCCTTTTCTGCCAAAGCATAGCTCTGAGGTGTCACGCTCTTGCCATGAGACATATTATAGTCAACCTTGACGCTGAAGTCCCACTTTGGATAGTAGTACTGAAGTGATGTCCAGAACCTGAATTCATGACCCTTCTGTACATCATCACCATACGATGCACGTGGCAAAGAATAGACGGCATCAGCCTTATACAAGAAGTTCTTTGCAAAACGCTTTGTGAATGATGCGCTCACCCATGGTGACACATATTTCGTGTTGACGAATGTGCTTGCCACATAGTCGCCTTCCACTCCGTTTGGCAACATTCCATGTCTCAACTCCGCATATCCGCTAATGGTATTTGGTGCGTATGTCACACCTGCCTGTGCGTTGAAGCACCACCAGGCATCAAACTTAACCTTCCAGTTGTGCGTAACACTTGAATGGAGGAATGGGTTACCACCGCTCCATGAGAGCGAATCGGTAAAGTAGCCGTATGTAGAAGTCTGGCTCTGGTTAGGGTGACTGACATTGCAGTCGTAGTTGAAGCGAATCCAGTTCTTCTCCGTAAGCTTGTGCCAGTACATGGCATTGACTGACCATACAACCTGATTCTCACTCGTTCCGTTGCTCTTCACGTGAATCTCCTCGATGCTACCGCCTACGGAAGCCGTATTGTGGCCAATGCTGTCAATTCCTCTCCACAAGTTGAACCAAGTGCTATTGCGGAAGAATCCGTTAGTGTTGAGACGATTATTCGTATCGAAATCCTTACGCTCATAGTCCTTCCATGTGCTAATATTACCAAAGCTAAGCTGGGTGCGGTCTGTGTCCCAATGTCTTCTGGCATCAGAACGGAGACGTGCAAAGTTCATGTGGTCATTATAGTGGTTCCGGAGAGTGAAATGCTCGCCACGCTCAAAGGTGTTGTCTGGAGTGTTACAGTTATAGACGTAGTTGATGTCGGCATTATAGCTCCACTTGCCACTCTTGCCACGATAAAAGAAAGCTGCGCTATGGTTGTGGTTGTCCGTATTGTTGAAGCTATGCACTCTCATGGTGTCAACAGTTCCAAGTCCAAAGTTGGTCTTCTCCAGCATGTAGTTCGTCTCATCTCGATTCTGATTATAGTTGTATGCGTATGACAACGAAAGAGAATGATTCTTGTTTATCTGATAGTCTGCAGAAAGGCTTACATTATAATCTACGTTTCTCAGTGTTTCCTCATTTGTGTCATCATCATGCAAGGTGCGCTCTGATATTTTCTGCATAGGGTATGTTTTCTCATACCAGTTCTGATACACAGCCTCATTTTCAGAGAATCGTGAAGCATTAGCCACGAAGTTCCACTTGTTCTTGGTATATGTTATGGAACCATAAGGACTGTCCCACACAAGCTTACCTGCATTAGGACCAGAAGGCATAAGACGTGTCATTACGCCCGCATTTCCCTCATATCCCTCATAGTTCTTCTTAGTCGTAAGGTTAATGAGAGCATCATATCCGTTGTACTTGCCCTTAGGCTGGTCGATGATTTCCACCTTGCTGAAACGCAAGTGATGAAGATTCATGATATATGAGTAATCCTTCTCAATACTATCCACGAGCACAATTATATTCTTCTTGCCATGATACTCTATGCTGTTATTAGTGGGATTCCAATCCAAGCCACGTATATTACCAAGCATCTGTGCTGTATTCTGTGCACCACGACGCATATCCTTTGTGATGAAAGCCACGGTTCTGTCGCCCTCGGTCTTTACGCTTGAGGCAACCACGCTCACATCATTGAGAGCCTTGTTCCATGTCACAGAATCATTATTTACGGTTAGTGTGTCGGCATTCTCAGCCTTTGCTGTTGATACGATTGCCATTAAGGCTAAAACGATAGTTTGTTTGTTAATCTTTTTCATTTGGTTTTATTTTTTGTTTCTACAATCATATAGTACCCTTTTCAAAAAATATGTCGCAGAAAAACAAAAAAATTTTAAAAAAATAAAACTTTTTCGAACTGTACGGTTGGAAAGGTTTCTGTAAAAGGCTAAAACAGAACGAACTTGTTGTTTTTAATCCCCCACGGAGCCACGGAGAGCACAGAGCTTTACTTTTACGCTTGTTTTTTGACGAGTCCACGAAGGTCGCAGATGCTCCGAGGAGTGCACAGAGAGCCATTCGGGATAAAGCGTAAGTTACTTTTTTTCTCAGCGAGTTTGCTCCGTGCCCTCAATGGAGCACATGCGACCTCTGAGAACTCTAAATAAATCAGAGTATTAAGCAAAAAAAACTCTGTGCTCTCCGTGGCTCCGTGGGGGATAAAATTCAACCGTACAGTTCGAACTTTTTCGTTTAGCAGTCGTTAAACAGGTATTATACATAGTCATCCCTTAAAAAGTATATTTCATCGAGATGCTGTTACAAAATAGCATCTCGATCATTTTTTTGAGTGTATCCAAAATCGGAGCCAAAAGAACTTTCATCGCTCTTTT
Organism: Bacteroidaceae bacterium; assembly: GCA_017540585.1. Taxonomy (GTDB): domain Bacteria; phylum Bacteroidota; class Bacteroidia; order Bacteroidales; family Bacteroidaceae; genus Minthosoma. The sequence goes on from JAFYAT010000058.1 coordinate 7,423, forward strand.
GAAGTTATATGCG
>JAFYAT010000002.1 GCA_017540585.1 Bacteroidaceae bacterium
ATCCATGGGATGCTCTTGACGCTAACTTGAAGGTTGGTGACAAGGTTAAGGGTAAGGTTGTCGTTATGGCTGACTACGGTGCATTCATCGAGATTGCTCCAGGTGTAGAAGGTCTTATCCACGTATCTGAAATGTCTTGGTCAGCTCACCTCCACTCAGCTCAGGACTTCATGAAGGTAGGCGACGAGGTAGAGGCAGTTATCCTCACACTCGACCGCGAGGAGCGCAAGATGTCTCTCGGTATCAAGCAGCTTAAGGCTGATCCATGGGAGAACATCGAGAGCAAGTACCCAGTTGGTTCTAAGCACACAGCTAAGGTTCGCAACTTCACTAACTTCGGTGTATTCGTTGAGGTTGAGGAAGGCGTTGATGGTCTTATCCACATCTCTGACCTCTCTTGGACAAAGAAGGTTAAGCACCCATCAGAGTTCACTCAGATTGGCGCAACTATCGATGTTCAGGTTCTTGACATCGACAAGGAGAACCGTCGTCTTTCACTCGGTCACAAGCAGCTCGAGGAAAACCCATGGGATAACTTCGAGACAGTATATACTCAGGACAGCGTTCACACAGGTAAGATCATCGAGGTACTCGACAAGGGTGCTGTTATCTCACTTGAGGGTGGCGTAGAAGGATTCGCAACTCCAAAGCACCTCGTTAAGGAGGATGGCTCACAGGCTCAGCTCGGCGAGACTCTCGAGTTCAAGGTAATCGAGTTCAACAAGGACGCTAAGCGCATCATCCTCTCTCACTCACGCATCTTCGAGGATGTTGCACGTGCTGAGAAGGGAACAAGCAAGAAGGCTGACGCTCCAGCTAAGAAGTCTGCTCGTCCAGCTAAGGAGGCAGCTCCACAGATCAAGAACGTTGCTGCTTCAACAACTCTTGGTGACCTCGACGCTCTCGCAGCTCTCAAGGCTAAGATGGAGAAGTAATCCATTTGACGATTTGACAATTTGCCCATTTGACAATTGAACATTTGAGATGTCAATGCAAATGGGAGAATTAAACAACACGTATTTTGGAAAAATTCGAAGTACATATATTAGGATGCGGAGCGGCTTTGCCGACTCCGCATCATTTTTGTTCCTCACAGATAGTCAACATCCGTGAGAAACTGTTCATGATTGATTGTGCAGAAGGAGTACAGATGCAGCTTCGCAGAAGCCACATCAAGTTCTCACACATCAACAACATATTCCTGTCACACCTTCACGGCGACCACTGTTTCGGATTACTCGGGCTTATATCTACATTTGCCCTTCTCGGACGCCACTCTACCCTGCACATCTGGGGACCTCAGCCTCTGAAACAACTATACCAGCCACAGATTGATTTCTTCTGTCAAGGAATAGAATATGACATCGTGCTTCACGAAATTGACACTAAGTCAAGGGAAGTAATCTACGAAGACCATTCTGTGACAGTAGAAACAATACCTCTGAAGCACAAGATACGATGCTGCGGTTTTCTCTTCAGGGAGAAGCAACTGCCACGTCACATACGTCGAGACGTAATAGATGCGTACAACATACCTGTTTGTTACATCAACAACATCAAGGCTGGACAGGATTACGTGATGCCTGACGGAGAGATAATCCCAAACAACATCCTCACTACCCCAGCCGACCCAGTAAGGAGTTATGCCTACTGCTCAGACACAATGTTCAAGCCAGACAATGCAGAACAACTCCAAGGAGTAGATTTGCTCTATCACGAAGCAACATTCAAGAAAGAGCACGAGTTACTTAGCAAAAAGACCTTCCACTCCACCACACATCAGGCGGCAGAAATGGCAAAGCTGTCAAATGCAAAGAAACTCATCGTGGGACATCTCTCAGCAAGATATGAGAATGAGGAAGAAATACTCAACGAGTGTAAGGAAGTATTTCCTGACACAATACTTGCAAATGAAAATATGTGCATAAAAGTCTGATTGGATGTACATGTAAATGTTAAAAAGACTGAAGTAACGCCATAAAATGAAAAATATTGTGCGTGAAATTTGTTTATTTAAATAAAACAAAATATTTTTGCACAATAATCAATACCTAAATACTTATGCGTAAACATATACAAAACATATTAGGCATAACAATGATGGCTTTGCTTCCTACTACGGCAATGTTCGCAGCAGAAGCAGAGACAGAATTCATTGATGCTGCTATAGAACAGGAAGTACAGCCTGTGACAATCTCAGTAAACGGAAAAACCCTGACCATCAAGAACGCAGAAAACACTACCCTCGCAGTATATAGCATCACAGGAGAGGAAGTATATACAATGCGCATTGACAGTCCAAGCAAAACAATTGACTTGAACAACTTGAAGTCAGGTTGCTACATCATCAAGGTAGGCAAGACAGCAAGAAAGGTTTACTTGAAATAATACGCAATCAATGTATTGCTACGATATACACGAAGTGTGGGCTTAAACTGTATATACATACAGGAGACCACACTTTATTTTTACGAACACCAACCATGTTTGACGAACGCGACCTAATCAACAGACTTCAGAACGAAAGCACCCGAAGGAAAGCCTTCGAGGAATTGGTTAGCCGGTATAGCAACAAGCTATATTGGCAAATTCGTCATTTGGTAGTGGATCATGATGATGCTGACGACATTCTTCAGAACGTATTCCTCAAGACATGGAACAGCATCGGTGCTTTCAAGGGTGACTCCCAGCTATATACATGGCTGTATAGGATTGCATACAACGAGAGCCTCACATTCCTTAGCAAGAAAAAGAATAATCTGTCCATAGATGACCTTGACGACGGCATAGCAAACAAGCTTGAAAGTGATGAATACTATGACGGCAACGAGGCACAGGTACTTCTCCAACAGGCAATAGCTACGCTCCCAGAAAAGCAAAGGGCAGTATTCACAATGAAATACTACGAGGAAATGAAGTACGAGGATATGGCACAAGTTACAGGAACAAGTGTAGGTGCACTCAAGGCCTCGTTCTTCCATGCAGTACAAAAGATTACCGCTTACGTTAAGTCTAAGGAACTTTAGGGCATTCATAATTATTTATTATTACTCAGTTCACGACTAAGGATTTTGCTTTATTGCGGAAAACCGCATAAAAATAAAAAAAACAACAAATAGGATTAAACCATTGAATAATATAAGAGTCATACAAAAAAAGGAATGATTATGGTTATCAACAACGACATCAACAAACTTAATGACAAGGATGCTTTCAAGGTACCTGCAGGTTACTTTGACAACCTCACTCAGAGAGTGATGGAGCGCATCGATAGTGAGGACGTTGGTCGTGTGGATACTGACATTCACACAACTAAGACAGTTGGCATGTGGACACGCAAGTCATTCTGGATTAGCCTCACAAGTACTGCTGCTGCATGCGTGGCAATAGTACTCACTCTTAATGTATTCACGACAAGTCAGACTACTGACAATGCTAACGCCATTGCAAGTGCAAAGACAGAATCTGCTTCAACACTTGCAGAGGAAGACCTTCTCTCCTACGCACTTTACGATGGAGACGATGTTTACGCCTATCTATCTGGCGAGACATACTAATGAATAGTATAGTATATTCACACTTCCAATTTTTAGTACTATTATGAAATCTGTATTAATCTACATACTATTGTTCTGTTCCACGACAATAATGTATGCACAATGGGGAGCCCAAGGAAATCCTGGCAACCAGGGGAAAAAGGATTTCTCCGTAGAAGCATACAAAAAAGGACTGGAGGAACATGTGAAACGAGGAGCTGAACTCACACCACAGGAATGTGAGAAACTCTTCCCTCTCATTCACGAGATGATATGCAAAAAGAAAGAACTCAGCGACCAGCAGAGAGCACTCTACAAGAACCTTTTCAACAAGGATGTTTCAGATTCAGAATATGAAGACATCATCAACAAGAGTCTTGACTACGACATCCAAATAAACAAGTTGGAAAAATCATACTACAAGAAGTTCCACACAATCATCTCATGGAAAAAAGTCTTCATGGTTCGCCATCACATCTACACTTTCCAGATGGGTGCAATGCACAGATTCAACAGAAGACCTCCAATGAATAATAACAATAATAACAACAAGAAATAAAAAAAGAGCAAGCCACTTTTACGTTGGCTTGCTCTTTTTTCATGTCAAATATATTCAAGAATCATTCTTCTTTCCTCTTTCCAGACAACTTACGCATAATGTCCGAATTGAGTTTTCCAATACGTTGCTTCATTATGAGGTTTCGCTGAAGAAGTTCCTCTGAACGGAGATACATCTCATTAAAATGCTCGGCTATGAAATTCTGAATATTCTCTGCTGGAGCTACCATACCTTCAGAAGAAGAAGCTACACAAAGAATACCTTGAGGAACAATCTCAACATCCATATCCTTACCAGTCACTATCGGGTCACCATCATAATGAATTGCACCCTTGTCCTGACGATGAATATGAAGTTTCTTGCAACGGAATGTCTTGATACGGCTATTCTTATCAAGTGTTCCATTGAATAACTGGAACGATATTGCAGGAGCATCAATAGCACCAAAAGGCTCTATGATTGTCACGTCAAGCAAACCATCACGCACAGATGCCTGAGGTGCAATATAAGCATTATTGCCATACTGACAAGCATTGGCACATGATATGAGAAATGCCTTATATGAAGTCTTGTTCTTGGCATCATCTTCAACCTCCACATCGTATGTCTCCGGATTATACTGGAGACCCGTCTTAAGAATATTCTCTGCGTATGTAAGAGGTCCACGCTTTCCTGCCTGAGCAAAGCGCATAGAGATGAATGCATCAAATCCCACACCACAGGTACAAAAGAAAGGATGTTCGTTGACAAGTCCATAATCCATAGGTTGAATATAACCCTCGTTAAGAACCTTTATAGCACCTATCGGGTCAACAGGAATATGAAGATGCCTTGCAAGACCATTACCCGAACCGCAAGGTATGATGGCAAGAGCCGTCTCTGTATGCACAAGCGCACGGGCTGTCTCATTGACAGTTCCATCACCACCTATAGCACACACAATGTCCACACCTTGGTTTGCAGCAGCCCTTGCTATCTCGGTAGCATGACCTTGATACTTTGTTGTAACAATATCACAACTATATTTCTCCTTATCAAGACGGCTCTCTATAAGTTGCAATATCCTTTTCTTTCCCGTAGTACCGGAAATAGGATTGACTACAAATATTATTCTTTTTGTTTCTAACATAGAAATAAAAAAATCTTACACAAATGCGTCTGACGTTTTAGTTTTTGAGTTCTTAAGTTTTTATGTCTTGGATTAAAGCATTTTTATGTCTTTAAGTCTGGAAGTATTCATGGGAAAAGAGGAACATTCTTCCCCACCATTCTTCTCAAGACCCTTAACCATCAAACGTAATCCACAAACCTCCCCCACTACCATCATATAAAACAGGGGGAAAACAGACGCCAAGAATCTAATTAACCTAAAATGCAATGCAAAAGTACGATTTTCTACTCCAATTATTGCAAAGAGTCAATACTTTTTACTTCCAAACGATTTTTTTTAACAACAAGTGCGTTTCAAAGTGGATTTTTTTGTAAATTTGCAGTCTAAATGATATAAATTCTAAACTGAATACTAAAAAATCAAAAAATACGCACACTATTCATTGATATCTCTGCCCTAAAAAAGCACCGAGATATACACACAAGTGTGTTATAAAATTGACTATGGGTTTATTACAAGAAAGAGCAAGTAAGTATAGAGAGCCTCAGAAATATATGGAGGCTGGTATTTATCCTTACTTCAGAGAAATTGACAGCCACCAGGACACAGAGGTGACTATGAGCGGCAAGAAAGTCCTCATGTTCGGTTCAAACTCTTACATGGGACTCACATACGACAAGCGTATTTGTGACGCTGCTATCAAGGCAATCCAGAAGTACGGTACAGGATGTGCTGGTTCTCGATTCCTCAATGGTACACTTGACCTCCACGTTCAACTTGAACACGAGTTGGCTGAATTTATCGGAAAAGACGAAGCACTTGTTTATTCTACAGGTTTTACAGTTAATTCAGGAGTTGTTTCATGTCTTACTGGTCGTAACGACTACATCATCGGTGACGACCGCGACCACGCATCTATCGTAGATGGACGTCGTCTTTCATTCTCACAGTTCTTCCACTACAAGCACAACGACATGGAAGACCTTGAGCGTCAGTTGATGCGTTGCCAGCCAGAGGCTATCAAGCTCATCGTAACAGACGGACTCTTCTCTATGGAAGGTGACCTTGCAAAGCTTCCACAGATTATCGAGCTCAAGAAGAAGTACAACGCTTCTGTAATGGTTGACGAGGCACATGGTATCGGAGTATTCGGCCGCAACGGTCGTGGTACATGTGACCACTTCGGCTTGACAGACGATGTTGATCTTATCATGGGTACATTCTCTAAGTCACTCGCATCTATCGGAGGATTCATCGCATCAGACAAGGAGACAATCAACATGATTCGTCACACATCAAGAACATACATCTTCTCTGCTTCAAACACTCCTGCTGCTACAGCAGCTGCACTTGAGGCTCTTCACATCCTCCAGAACGAGCCTGAGCGTCAGGAAAACCTTTGGAAGATTACAAACTATGCACTTGAGCAGTTCAAGCAGGCAGGTTTCGAGCTTGGCGACAGCGAAAGCCCAATCATCCCACTCTATGTACGCGATGCAATCAAGACATTCCAGGTTACAAAGCTTGCATTCGAGAAGGGTGTATTCATCAACCCAGTAGTTCCACCAGCATGTGCTCCACAGGACACTCTCGTTCGTGTTGCGCTCATGGCAACCCACACAAAAGAGCAGGTTGACCGCTGTGTTTCTATCCTCGTTGATAGCTTCAAGGAACTCGGTATTCCACTCAAGAATCAGCAGTAAAAAGCAAATATATAACAGAAAAGGCTCATGAGATTATTTCTCATGAGCCTTTTTCCATTCTTCTATTTCCTCATCCGTCATCGGGAATGATTTGAGCCAACGCATTTGACGTGTAATCCACCGCTGACGCTTATACATGTATGATGATGGGTTAGAACTATCGAATCTAATAGGATTTGGCAGAGTGGCTGCAATAAGCGCACACTGGTTACGATTAAGGTCTTTTGCATGCACTCCGAAATGTTCGAGTGCAACGGCTTCTGCACCATATATGCCATCACCCATCTCTATCGTATTGAGATAGACCTCCATGATACGTTGTTTACCCCAGACAATCTCAATGAGTACCGTAAAATATGCCTCGAAGCCTTTTCTAACCCACGTACTTGATGGCCATAGAAACACGTTCTTTGCCGTCTGCTGGCTTATTGTACTTCCGCCACGTATGCGTCCCCTCTCCTCACGTTCTTTTATGGCTTGCATGATACCGTCCATGTCAAATCCATTATGCGTGAGAAAATTCTGGTCTTCACTACTCCATACTGCCAATGGCAATTCAGGAGAAATGGAATCCAAAGGGACCCACTCATGTTTCATCCTCAGTTGTTGACCGTTCTTTACTTGCTGATAGCATCTTATGAACATAAGAGGTGAATAAGGCACAGGTACATACTTGTACAAGATAACCATGAATATTGTTGAACCGAAGAACGCAATTGCTCCCCACTTTAACGTCTGCTTGACGTAATGCCAGATTCTTTCCATTACAAATCCTTTTTCCTTTTATCTGTTTTGCAGCGCAAAGGTAGCAATTAAATAATTAAGACGGAAACATGGCTACATTGTTTTTTCATTCTTCGTGCGCAAGTTGCGCAAAACTATCAATCATGACTAAAGTTATTGTTGGAATAAATATAATACTTACACATCGTAATGTGCCAGTTTACGCCACGTAAATATAGTGTTTACGTGACGTAAACATGCACGACGCACACTTCCCTGTGGTTATGTTTGCACTTGAATTTCTCATATAAAAACCTATGAAATCTTTGGTTGTAACGAAATAAACACCTATATTTGTCATAGTATTAACAGAAACAAAAATACAGAATAAGTAGGTGTGCAGAATTATTTTTACAATCCTTGCACCGCCTACTGCGCATCTTCAACGCCTAAAAACAATCGAGTAGGAGTCACTACACTCATTTATTTTATGCGCTGAACCTACATCATTAATCAATACAATCATTATAAAAATAATTATGCACACCTACTTACAAAAAATAATGGAGATTCACAATATGACCAAATTAATACTCACATCATTCCTAACACTTGCCATGACCTCCGCAAGTATGGCACAAGGACTGAAAAATGGCGACCTGCTCTTCAACTATAGCGAACCAAAAGGAGGATTCGGAGGTGCAATAGTGGAAGCAACAAACAGAAAGGATGACCTCGGAATAAGCCATGTGGCTATAGTAATTAAGAATGACACTATCATTCAGGTTATTGAGGCAACAGGTAAGTATGGCGTAAGGATTTGCCCTCTTGACTCATTCCTAAACAAGGCAGAACACTCGAAAGACGGCAAGCCTCTCGTACTCGTAGGAAGACTGAAAGATACTTCCGTAGTGGATGAATGTGTACAACGTGCAAAGACATACTTCGGACGTCCTTACGACTGGATATTCTCAGACACGGAAGAAGCTATATATTGTAGCGAACTTGTACACCTATCTTATCTCGACAAAGAGGGTAAGCACATATTCCCTCAGCAGCCAATGTCTTTTCATGGCGAAGATGGAACTATTCTACCATATTGGACGGAATATTACAAGAAACGAGGACTTGCTGTGCCAGAAGGTGCTCCAGGAACAAACCCTGCAGGCATTTCAAAGAGCGACAAGATACAACTCATGAAAATGGATGAACTTCGATAACATTACATCAACATACCACATTTACGAGAAAAAGCCTATATGAAGAAATAAAGGGTTATCAAAAGAATGTTGGAGATTTACGTAAAAAGAAAAAGAGGAGACGTTGCAAATGCAACATCTCCTCTTATATTTATGATTAAGTTATAGATTACTTAAGTGTACCTGCCTCAGCAGCCTTAATCATTGCCTCAGAAGCGTAGAGGTAAACCTCAACACGACGAGAAGCAGCACGATCCTCTGTACCGTCAGCCTTAGTTACAAGGTTAGTCTCACCGTAACCCTTAGCTTCCTTAATCTGCTTAGCGTTAACGCCGCAAGAGTTTACGAGGAAGTTCTTAACACCATCAGCACGGTTCTGAGAGAGTGTGAGGTTTGTAGCGTCTGAACCATCAGAAGAAGCATATCCCTGAATAGCAACGTCACAGTCTGTGTAAACATTAAGAACCTTTGTAGCGAAGTTCTTGAGTTCTGTCTGAGCAGAAACCTGAAGAGCAGACTTACCAGTAGCGAAGAGGATACCATTGTCGAAAGTAACCTTAACAGCCTCAAGACCGTTTGCGTCAGTTACTGTCTCAACGTTTGCGTTAGCAGCAGCGGCAGCAGCAGCAGCCTTAGCCTTATCCATTTTCTTTCCGATGAGTGCACCAGCAGTTGTACCAACAGCAGCACCTACAGCAGCACCGATAGCTGTACCCTTAGCGTTACCACCGATAAGACGACCAGCAAGAGCACCAACAGCTGCACCGCCACCACCACCGATGAGAGCACCCTTTGTTGTGTTACTTGCACCACAAGATGAAAGAAGAATCAATCCGCTCATACAGAGAGCAACAAAACCTGAATTTTTCATAATTCTTAAGCTTTTTAAGTTAGTATTATTAAATATATATTTTTCTAGTTCATAGTAAACTTGAAGAACGAGTCATGAAGACACCATCAGATTCATGCTATCAGTAGATGCTTTGGCTGCATTCATCATCAATGTGCAAATTTAGGTTTTTTGTACGACTTACCTACACATTTTTCATTTTTTTTTAGCACAGACGCAAAAAATATCATTTTTAATGCGTAATTTTGCAGAACGAAACGAAAATAAATACATTATAAGATATTATGGCAAAAGAATTAAAGGAGCTGACAAAGCGCAGCGAAAACTATAGTCAGTGGTACAATGACCTTGTGATGAAGGCTGACCTTGCAGAGCAGGCAGACGTTCGTGGATGTATGGTCATCAAGCCTTACGGATATGCTATATGGGAGAAGATGCAGCAGCAACTTGACAAGATGTTCAAGGAGACTGGCGTACAGAACGCATATTTCCCACTTCTCATCCCTAAGTCATTCCTTTCTAAGGAGGCTGAGCACGTAGAAGGTTTCGCAAAAGAATGTGCTGTCGTAACTCACTACCGCCTCAAGACTAACGAGACACACGACGGTGTTGTCGTTGACCCTTCAGCTAAGCTTGAGGAGGAACTCATCATTCGTCCTACTTCAGAGACAATCATCTGGAACACATATAAGAACTGGATTAACTCTTACCGCGACCTCCCTATCCTCTGCAACCAGTGGTGTAACGTAATGCGTTGGGAGATGCGTACACGTCTTTTCCTCCGTACATCAGAGTTCCTCTGGCAGGAAGGACACACAGCTCACGCTACTCGTGAGGAAGCTGAAGAGCGTACAAAGCAGATGATTAACATCTACGCCAAGTTTGCTGAGGAGTATATGGCTGTACCTGTTATCCAGGGTGTAAAGAGCGAGACAGAGCGTTTTGCTGGTGCACTTGACACATACACTATTGAGGCTATGATGCAGGACGGTAAGGCTCTCCAGTCAGGAACATCACACTTCCTCGGTCAGAACTTCGGTAAGGCATTCGATGTTACATTCCTCAACAAGGACAACAAGCCAGAGTATGCATGGGCAACATCTTGGGGTGTTTCTACACGTCTTATGGGTGCTCTCATCATGACTCACTCTGATGACAATGGTCTTGTACTCCCACCAGCACTCGCACCTATTCAGGTTGTCATCATCCCAATCGGCAAGGGCGACCAGATGGCTATGCTCGACGAGAAGGCAAATGCTATCGTGAACAACCTCCGTGCTATGGGTATAAGCGTGAAGTACGACAACGCAGACAACAAGCGTCCAGGCTTCAAGTTTGCAGATTACGAGCTCAAGGGCGTTCCTGTACGTCTCGTACTCGGTGCACGTGACCTCGAGCAGGGTGTTGTAGAAATCATGCGTCGTGATACTCTCGAAAAGGAGAACGTAAGTATCGAGGGCATCGAGACATACATCAAGAACCTCCTTGACGAGATTCAGAAGAACATCCTTGCAAAGGCAAAGGCATTCCGCGACTCTCACATCTTC
>JAFYAT010000003.1 GCA_017540585.1 Bacteroidaceae bacterium
ATCAACATCATCTGAAGAGTTGTTGTAAAGCTCAATCCAGTCATTCTTCTTGTAGTAATCATTTACATATACAGAGTTTGATGCACTAACCTCATTGATGACAACTGGTGTAGTGTTGAGACCTTCAGCAATCATTTCCTCATCTGTCATCTTCTCCCATTCTGCGATGTAAGAGATGTTCTTTGGAGAGTTGATATGGATTACAGAGTCTGTGTAAGCATAGCTTGTTCCAGATGTTGAGAGACTATTCTTGATAAGTTCTGCACTCCAGAAGATATCAGATGACGTGCTGTTGTTATTGTGAACCTCAACTGCTATCACATTTTGTCCCTTCTTGAAGAGTGAAGATTTGAACGTAGCTGTGCCATTGTCATACTGACCGTCTGCGTATGTAGAAGAGTATGAATCGTAACCAACGTAGCCTGATGGCATGTTGTGACGTTCTGCTTCTACACCGTTGATGTAAATAATCCATCCATCGTCAACGTTGAAGTTGAGTTCGAAGTCGTCTGTTGTCTTTGGTGCATCACTGAGAGTGAATGTCTTGCGGAAGTAGTATGTTGGATGCTTGCTCTCAGTCGTAGTTGTCTGAGTCTTTCCATATCCAAGTGGGGCTGCACCTGACTTCCAACTGTCATCGTTATAGTTGCTTGCTGTCCAATTTTTTCCGTCAAGGCTTCCCTTGTCGTAGTACTTCCATGAAGTTGTTGTTTCGAAGATAGTACTTGCAACCATACTACTTGTACCTTTTCTCCATCCCTTGAACTTGTAACCTGCTGGCGCTGTTGCCTTGATAGTAACAGGTGAGAATAGGATTCCGTTAAGTTTGCCGGTTGGAAGTGGCTGGTCATTGATAAGTATCTCTGCTTCTGCAAGGTCTGAAGACAGATTGGCAGTAAACTGCTGTGCGCTATTGAGTGCCATTTCTTGTCTTCCAATTAACTTGCTTATCATTGAAGATTGACGGTATGTATTGTAACTATTTGCTAAGTTGTTGGCTGAACTCCAAGGATTTACATAACCGCCTGTAGCAAGATAGCTTGCTCTCTCATTTACTATCTTCTGTACGCGTTCTGGATCGAAGAGAGAACCATTTACGATACAGTAAGCGTCAATGAATCGCCTGCGGAAATCGTTATTCTTGAGCATGTTCTCAAAGATTGTTACGAACTGAATCTCACGTAGTCTTTGCTGTCCTTGAATATTTACGTTTCTTGAGTAGTCGTAGCCTCTAAGTTTATCGAATGTAAAGTTCTTCTTGCCGAAGAAGTTTTCAAATGGATCGTTCGTTCCGAGTGCAAAATCAAGGTCGAAGATTACGAAGTGGAACTTACCATTGTTGCGGTCACGGAATCCCTTTACGTTGTTCTGTGGCCAGTCTGTTCCACCTGCGTAAAACTCACATGCCATATAGTTGATATATTCGTCGATGTCAACGAGAGTCTTTATTTCTTCGTATGACTCCTCTTTTGTGGCAGTCTTACTGAGCTCGTACCATCTGTCAAAGCTATCCTTTGTACCTTCCATCTGAACGTAACCAGAGTCAGGTGACATCTCAAACTGATCCATTTCGTCTGAGTCGATACCATAGTTTGCGTATGCGTGATGCTTGTTGTTTGGCTCACGCATGTTGAGAACGGCATAGTGCTGACCATTGATGAATACACGTACTGGCTGCCATGCCTGATAGTCAATATAGAATTTTGCATCTTGAGTCATGATGCCCTGAATAGCAGCATCGGTGATGCGGCAGTTGTTGTCGTTACCACCATTACGTATCTGGAGTGTCTTATGCTTGAGTCCAGGCTTATCCTCAAAAAACTGGTAATCGAATGAGTTCTTGAGGTCGTATATCTTGTTTGCCTTCAACTTGAATGAATGAGGCGTATAGGCACGGCTCCATCCTCCACACATTGAGAAGTCACACTCCTGACTGACTACACACTCATTGTCTGTTGTGATAAACTCAAAGTTTACTGGGTGATCCCAATCCATGTTCCAGTTACATTTGTCATCCCTTCCGTTACCAGGACGACCGTATTGACCTGTCATGAATGCACCATGATTGTTGCTGTAGATATTGTCTGGGTCAGTAACGATACTGATGATAGGGAATGGATTATTGCCATCGTTTGTGATGTAAGAGCGTGTTACAACTGTACTTGGTAGATAACCATCCTTGAATACACGGAAACGGAATGTCTCTGTGCTGTTGATGTTGAAGATACCAGTTTCAGATACTTCACCGTTTGTGAGTGTTGGAGTGGTACCATCTGTTGTATATTTGAGTGTACTTCCTACTGGGAAACTTACTGTTATTTGCATAGAGCCATTGAACAGCTGGGCATCCTTGTCAACTACAGGTGCTTCAAGCTGCTCGTTTGCAAAGGCACTTTCTGCATTTGACTTGGCTGGAGTTGGATTGCCTGTGTAGCCCCACTTGTCGCCACCGTCTGTTGTACGAGCGTATGAAATACGGCCGATAGATGCAGGATATTCTTGTTCTGCAAATACTGTTGTTCCATCGCTGATGATAATTGTTCCACCATCGCAGTCGAGCTTGTCATCAATCTGACGGTATGACATTGGTGTCCATACCTCATGGTGGTCGAAGTTGAGTATTGCGTATCCGCCAGCTGTTAGTGTACCGTAACCCTTTACGAGTTTGTGCTTCTTGAGGTTGTTACGGTCGTCGGTAACGTAAAGCCCTTCGAGATTTACGCTTCTGTCTGTTGGGTTGTAAAGTTCTACCCATGAACCATAATTCTGGTTAGGGTCGAGATATACGTCAATGTTCTGAGCCATTATCTCGTTGATGATGATATTCTCGCTTGATGGTTCGTTGTCGAGTACATCAACCTTGAAATTACCATATTCGAGCGAACCGTCTGTTGCTACAGCAGAAACTGTTGCACTTCCCTTTGCAAGGGCAACAATCTCACCAGTCTCCTTGTCAACTGACAAAACCTTATCGTTGTTTGTCTTCCAAGTGACAGTCTGAATTGTAGCATCAGCTGGAGCAATGATAGGTTCTACTGTGAGTATTTGACCGATCACCATCTCAATCTGTGCTCTGTCGAACGTGATAGATGTTACAGGATTTATTTCTGTATATACTTCAAGCTTCCAGTTGTCGAGACAAGTCCAGTCGCCATTTACTGTTACATCCTTACGTACGCCGATGCGGAGATTTCCATCTTCGCCAACTTCGCATTGTACTGTGTTCTTGTAATAGCCAGCTTCAAACCAAAAATAGGCAGCTTGCATGTTGTTCGGAATATACAATCTGTTCCACCAGTTACCTACTTCAGAAGCATTACCACCAAGTGATTCTGATAGAGCTGCACTTGAACTTGGTGCAATACTTACCTGGTATGTACCTTTGGATGAAGAGGCATACAACTTTGCATGCTGATTTTCGGAATAATTGCCTGAAGAATATATCCTGTAATCATCACCTGCCTCTCCCATGCGGTAGAAAGCGCTAAGACTGAGGCGGTACTTACCAGGTGTCAATCCGCTAAGATTCTGGTAAGTGTCGTAGTTTCTCTGGTAATGTTCTGCATTCTCATGTGGACCTGCTGCTCCGAACTGGGTTCCTTCCCAGTATGACCAGTAGTCGTTGCCGTCAAAACGTGGGTTACGGATGTATTTGTCCGTAACATCTACCCATGCCTTTGGCGCAGCTGCCTGTGCACAGATTGCTAAGAGCAATGCTGTGAGTGTTGTCGCTATTTTGTTCATTTCTGTTGATTTAGTTTCTGTTTATTGATTAAACCCATGTCTCTCTCGCCTGTATCGTTACAGGTACTAATGCTATGTATGCTTGTGTGGCTGAGTTGTCAGAACTGCATAAAATGCTTAATGACCTATAGATCATCTCAACCATCAAACAGTACATTTGCGTTAATTATAATATTTCTTTCAATTTGCAAAAATAAGATTTTTCTTGTTCTTACCCAAATATGGAATGTGAAAAGTGATTATATCTGTACTTGAAGACCAATAATTGGACTATTTTCAATGTTGTTACCTCACATTTCTTTGTTTGTTAATGATTTTGCGTTTATTTGACAATTTTCACTCTCGATGGTTTATTTTCTATTTTATTACTGTCTGCGAAACATACATTAGAGTCCAAATACGCTCGTTTTCTTTTTGGATAAGCCCCTTAGAAAGGGTGTAAACGGCTGTCCGAGATAATAATGTTTTTGAAAACACTTTCAATTTTTTGAGGACAATAATATTTCAAAATCTGCAACAAATAGTCTAAAGCAAATTTATAGAACCTGCCTTATATCGGTATGGTTGGTACATAATGTACCATGTTTTCACCATAATTGTACTTACATTATGATACATTAGGAAAGCTTCGGGAATGGTTCGGGGATTGTTCGGGATTCCTTCGGCTCGTGTTTTTTGACGAAATGACAAATCCTTGTTCGCTTCTTTTTGACATAATGCTACTTTTTGTGGCATTTTACTTTCTTTACGGCAACAGGCCATTATCATCGTAGAAAGAGGGCGATTTTTTTTGTATGCGCAGAAAAAATATTTTGTACGCGTACGAAATCAATTTTTTTCGTGAGGCAGGTATTTCTTCTTCGCTTAGTTGTTTTGTCATAATGCAATTAGTTTATGAATATCCTCTTTCTTTTTCATCGTTTTATGTTATGTTCATTCATTTTTCTCATGATTTTGGCTCATAAACCATGTCTTTTCTTGAGAAAGTTGAAACCGCAAACGAATTTGAGAGTACCGTATGTGTTTGTAAGTCCGAATGTCTTCTGACGGTAGGAATAGGTGTGGAGGTCAAGTATCAATCCTGTGAAATATTTTGAGTTGTTCCAGATGATACTTGAACGGAAATTGACGTCTGTTGACATATTCTCTAAAAGGCTATGGTCATCATCTGCCTCTGTGATTTCCGAACGTCTGTAACCTAAAGCTGGCTGTATGTTGAATGCAAAAAGCGTGTTCTTGCCAAGTACACAGTTGTAGGCATAACCGATGCTTAGAGAATAGTCCTTGTAATCTACCTCGTTGAACATCATCGTTGGGTCTATGTCCTTTAGGTGGTCAGGCAACTCGTTCTTGTCGAATGAAACGGATTGGTGATTATAAGCAAAACCGAGGTTGAACGTGCCACAGCTCTTCCTTTGTACGGCATTTTCCCCGTAGGCAGCAGGCCATGAGAAGTGCTTGTTGTTGAAGATGTAGAACGCCTGAAATCCATTGCAGCGAGAGTCAAGTCCGAGGAACTTGTTTGGTTTGTTGGTGAGGTCATAGTCAGTTACGTGCGTAATCTTTGCGCCTTTGCCGGAGTTGAATGAATATATTTCGGCAAATATCTTGGCTGTGTGTATGGATAGTGACTGTCTTCGTGACGTTCCATTCTTTGCTCCATTAGGATTGTTGATGTCGTTTAGATTCCATGACACGCCATATCCGAAGATGCTGTAATAGACGTATCCTCCGGCTACAAGGGATGGGTCGGATTCTATGACCATGTTGTTGCCTGTTTCAAGTGATTGCATGTGGTAGAAGTCATGCCAATAGCTCAGTTCTCCCTGTACGGTGAACTGGTATTTCTGAGGTGTAACATAGTTGGTGTCGCAACCCATGAAGAAGTTTGTGAATCCATCAAGGGCACGACTGAAGAACCCTGGCTTCTTGACCGTCTCGTTTACTTGTATGATGGAGTCAGAGGCAAGAGCTGGTGTCTCGCATATCTGAATACTGTCTTGGGCGTATGCCATGACTGACTGTATGAGTATGATTGCGAGGGTGAGCGTTTTTTTTCTGTAATTAATCTTATCGAGTATGTATGTCACTTTTTAGAATCTGTTTTTTATCTAATCTATGTTATTCATGGGAGTAAACTCACGTTACCCCCCCAATCTTTATTGAGAATGATGCTTTTTTAGAATTTGCCGAGTATCTTGTCCATCACCCAGTTAGGGGGTGTGGCACTTACTGAGTCACAATCACATTCGGCAATACCTCTGAGGTGGTCAACAATCTTCTGGATTAGCGGGAGCTGGACGTGTTCGGGATTCTCAATCCTTATTTCCTCGTTACCGCTTTCCGAATATACTCGTATCGGGTCGTAGTTGTACACGGAGAATACTATTGTTCCCTTGTCTCCGAGTATCTCTATCTTATCACTCTTTGACGACTGGTGAGCCACGAAACACCATGATGCAGATCCTCCAAGGCCGTTTGCAAATCGGAAGATGGCATTGAAGGTGTCCTGTACCTTATAGAGGTTACCCATGTTGTTGCAGAATCCTTCTGCTTCTATTATATCGCCAAACATATATTGCAGCAAATCAAACTGAT
>JAFYAT010000059.1 GCA_017540585.1 Bacteroidaceae bacterium
GATGACGCGTATCGATATGAGTGAGTATCAGGAGAAGCATACGGTGAGCCGTCTGATTGGTGCCCCTCCGGGCTATGTGGGCTACGACGAGGGTGGTCAGCTGACAGAGGCCGTACGCAGGAAGCCCTACTCGGTGGTGCTCTTCGATGATGAGACTATGATGACTCGTATCGATATGAGTGAGTATCAGGAGAAGCATAGTGTGAGCCGACTCATCGGTGCGCCTCCTGGATATGTTGGCTATGATGAGGGTGGTCAGTTGACAGAGGCTGTACGTCGTAAGCCATACTCCGTTGTCTTGTTCGATGAGATTGAGAAAGCGCATCCTGATGTGTTCAATATCCTCTTGCAGGTGCTTGACGACGGACGACTCACAGACAACAAGGGTCGTGTGGTAAACTTCAAGAACACCATCATCATCATGACATCCAACCTCGGTTCACATCTTATCATGGAGAAGGGCGAGGGTGCTTACGACGAAGTGATGGCTATGTTGAAGCAGACCATCCGTCCAGAGTTCCTTAACCGTATCGACGAGATAATGATGTTCCATCCATTGAAGGAGGACGAGATACGTCAGATTGTTCGCTTGCAGGTTAATTCCGTCATCAAGATGTTGCGTGACAACGACATTGAGATGGAGGTGACAGAGAATGCAATAGGTGCTATTGCCAAGGCTGGCTTTGACCCAGAGTTTGGTGCACGACCAGTCAAGCGTGCCCTCCAGAAGGAACTTCTCAATGAACTCTCAAAGAAGATGCTATCTGGTGAGGTCAATCGTGATAGCAAGATTGTGGTTGATGCAGAAGGCGATAAGCTTGTGTTCAGGAACTAAACTGAAAGTTAGTAATATAACATAGACAACGAAAGCCATTTCTTAGTTCGGATAGAACTTTGAAATGGTTTTCTTGTGTTTTTACTTGGACTATTTCTTGCGATTGTTACCTCTGTGCAATCTTTTGGGCTTAATGTTACCTGCTATAAGATATACTTTGCGTATCTTTGCCAATGGTTAACTAACCGCATTTCTCAATAAAAAACGACGATATGAATATAAGGACGATTATTGCAGCATGTCTGTTTTTGCAGACAATGCTGATGGGAGCACAAGGAACGTACAAGGACTTTGTGAAGGGTGCTGACGTGGGTTTCCTTACGGACCAGGAGGCACGTGGACAGAAGTTCTATGATATAAAAGGTGTCGAGCGTGACTGCTTGGAACTACTGAAGAATGATTATCAGATGTCTGCCATACGTATGAGGGTGTGGGTTAATCCTCGTGGCGGTTCGTGCGACAAGAACGAGTTGCTTGCAATGGCGAAGCGTGTAAAGGCTCTTGGTATGGACTTGATGGTGGACTTTCATTATAGTGACTGGTGGGCTGACCCTGCCAAGCAACCTATACCGAAGGCGTGGCTCGGACATTCGTTTGAGGAGATGAAACAGGATTTGCGTAATCATACTGTGGAGGTGTTGTCGCTGCTGAGGGATAATGGCATCAAACCTCGATGGGTTCAGGTTGGCAACGAGACGACCAACGGTATGTTGTGGAGCGTTAAGACTGATGAACGTGGTTGGGAGATTAAGGACTCGTTGGGGAACACTACCATCACACATAGCATGGGACACATAAAGACAGAGCCTAAGCAGTATGCTGGTTTCATCCGTGCTGGTTATGACGCTGTGAAGGAAGTGTTTCCAGATGCAATAGTCATCGTGCACCTCGACCGTGGACATCGTCAGGACATATACGACAGAAACCTTGACACGGTACTGAAGTATGGTGGCAAGTTCGACATGGTTGGTATGTCGCTCTATCCTTATTGGGCAATGGATGGACATCCTGAGTTGAAGGCAGACGATATCATTACTGATTGTATGGCAAACATACGCCATGTGAGTGAGAAATATGGATGTGACGTGATGATAGTGGAAACGGGTTATGAAGTTGATGAGGGTCATCCAGAGGTGATGGAGGAAGGACGACGTCAGTTGACTCGCGTCATACGAGAGGCACAGGAATGTACTGGCGGTCATTGTCGTGGTGTGTTCTACTGGGAACCGCAGTGTAAGCCTGGAGGCTACAAGCTTGGTGCATTTGACAGCAAGGGTGCTCCGACTGTTATTATGGATGGATTTATAGAAAAGAAATAAGATATGAAAACAATTACAATGTACAGATTATCATGTCTTGCACTTGTGATGTTCTTGCTACCATTGGGAGTGCAGGCAAAGGTAAGGCAGAAGATTATCGATGAAGGTGGTAGTGGAGACTATAGGGCAGAGGCTCGTGAGGAGAAAGCGTTTAAGAACGCCGTAATCTACAAGCCTGTTGATATGAAAGCTGCTGCAAGTAAGGAAGGACGTCTTCCTGTGTTGGTATGGGCTAATGGTGGGTGCAATGACACTTCTTTGCCACATGAGCGTATGCTTAACGAGGTTGCTTCACATGGATATGTGGTTATCGCTCTTGGCAGTATGCAGAACCGTATTGATGACCGCCCGTTGAAAAAGTCGCCTAATGAACAAATGCTGCAAGCCATGGACTGGATAACGGCGGAGGCATCGAAGAAGCGAAGCGAGTATTATGGTGTCGTGGATGTCAATAAGATTGCCGTTGCAGGACAGTCGTGTGGTGGTGCCCAGGCTCTCGTGGCAAGTGCCGATGCGCGTGTCAAGACAACGGTCATGGTAAACTCTGGCATGGGTGACATGGAAATGTCTGGAGCCACACGCAAGTCTCTTTCCTCTCTTCATGCACCTATATTGTATATGGTAGGTGGCGAAAGTGATGTGGCGTATGCAAATGCTGTGCGCGATTATGAACGCATAGCACATATTCCTGTTGCATTTGCCAATCATCTTACCGCAGGTCACGGCGGCGACTTCCATCTGTTGTATGGCGGTAGCTTTGCGCGAATGCTTACATCATGGCTTGACTGGCAACTCAAGGGACATGAGGAATTGGCATGCATCTTTACAAAGAATAAGCTTGATGATTTCCCAGAGTGGACAATGCGTTCAAAGGATATGACTAAGCAATTCGTCAACGAACCATTTACGGTCATGGAAGTGCATTGCACCAATCATAAGAATCAGAATATATATGGTAAGTTGTATCTCCCTAATGATGAACAGGCGAAGAAACCATTTGTGATACTTGCCCATGGCTACAATTCCTCGTATCGTGAGACAGAGGCTTATGCCCAGACGCTTGCCATGAATGGTGTTGCAGCTTATATCTTTGACTTCTGTGGTGGCTCGGTCAACAGTCGCAGTGAGGGCAAGTCAATAGAGATGTCTGTGTTCACGGAGGCTGATGATGTTGCAGCCATAGTGGAGACGGTAAAGAAGTGGGGCTTTGTAGATACTGATAGGATGGCTTTGCTTGGATGTAGTCAAGGTGGATTGGTTGCTGCCATTGCCTCATCTCAGATGCCTGAGACATTCAAGGCGGTAGTTTTGGTTTATCCGGCTCTCTTGATTGCTGACCATGCTGTGAATGTTCATCCAAAGGAGGCTATTACTTCAGAGACAGGTGTGGAGGTTATGGGAATGCCTCTTTCGCATGTTTACTATGACCATTTGGTTGGTTACAATGTATTTGATGAGATGAAGAAATATCGTGGGAACGTGATGATTGTATATGGCGATAAAGATGCCATTGCTGCGGGTGACTATATGGAGCGTGCTCGCAAGACGTATGAGAAGTGTGAGGTTAATGTCATTGCTGGGGGCGCACATGGTTTCCCATCATCCGTTACGCATGTAAAGGCAAATGAAAACGTGGTTAGATTTCTTAAAAGGATTTTGTGATGGTATAAGGTTAGTAAAAAGAATCTATTTTTGTCTTTACTTTTGTTGATAACCAACATATTTTATGGCTCTATTTGTTCCTTATTATATTCTACCTTATTTGACCCTATGTTACAATTCAGGCAGGAGATTATTCCCCTGCCTGTTTTTTTTGTTTCATGTTGTTTATTGCTTATTGGCTTTGGTATTGTTTTGGCGATATGCCGTACATCTTGCGGAAGCTTCGGCAGAAGTAGCTCACGGAGGTGAATCCTGTGATTTGACTTATTTCCGTTATGTTCATCTGGTTCTTGATAAGCATGTCGGCAGCACGGCTCAGTCGTATGGTTCGCATGAACTCTGTTGGGTTCTGACCCGTTGCAGCTTGAAGCCTGCGGTAGAGTGTCATGCGACTCATACACATATCGCTTGCCAGTTGCTCAACAGAGTAGCCATTTTCGCATAGGTGCTCCTCCACCTTGGCTATGACACTTTGCAGCCATTTGTCCTGTAGGATTGTATTCTCTTCCGTTGTGTTCTCCTTGTTTTCTGTCTCGTGTTTCATCGCTTCAAGGAATCGCTTGCGCTGGCGTTGCAGCTGCAATATCATATACAAGAGGACAGAAACGATGAGTATGAGCGTTCCGAGTACCCACCATATCCATTGCTGTATGGAAGCTATTACCTCATGTGGAGGTTGACTCCAGTGTTTGTTTGGTGGTGTTTCTTGCAGTTCAAGCCAATATACATCGTCCGTGCTTATGTCTTGTTGGCGGAGGGTGTGGCTCGTCGGATTGTATATGCGTACGTACTTATCTGTCACCATGACTATATTACCCCATGTGTCAGTGTCCATTGCCTGTATGGCATCACCATATTCGTTTGAGGCATAGCTGTCTGTCGTAAGTGTACCATCCTTGTATGTCATCACCGTTCCATATATTGTGGCAAGCCACATTGTTCCATCCTTGGAGAATGTTATTGAAGACACGTCATGAGTGTTGCTCAGTACTGTCTCTTCTTTACCATGGTTGACGTGACGTATATCTTTTCCTGTGCTGAACCATAGTTCACCTTTGCTGTCTATGGCTATGGCTGTAGGACGTGTTGACAGGTTATATAGGGAACGAATGTTGTTGGCTTCGTCTCTTGTCATTATTGTCCCCTCATACCATCGTCTCTGCTGTTCGTTGCATACGGCAAACGACTCGCCATTGGCGTTTGCTATCAATAGGTTGCCGTTAAGGTCAATCGACATACGGGTACACAGCACAGTGGGAATGTTCGTCTTTATCTCTTCCAGACCTTTGCCTACGTTGAAACTCATCAGTCCTTCGGTAGTGCTCACCCATAGTCTCTTGTTATGATATAGTATGTCGATGCAGACGCTGTTGTCTGTCGGTTCTATGATTGTCATGTTTGCACTGTCAGGAATGTATCGTACCACGCCTCTGCCTATGG
The DNA here is from genome assembly GCA_017540585.1 of Bacteroidaceae bacterium. Taxonomy (GTDB): domain Bacteria; phylum Bacteroidota; class Bacteroidia; order Bacteroidales; family Bacteroidaceae; genus Minthosoma. The sequence continues at coordinate 5,257 of JAFYAT010000059.1, forward strand.
TGCCTATCCACATACCCTTGCCATCAGGTGCATCAATGATTTTGGAAGGTGCGGCACTGATGTTCCAAGCCTTTGGAACGAAAGCCCCGTCTTGTAGCATCAGCATTCCGCCTTCCCATTGCGAAGCCCATATATGTCCGTCCCTGTCCTCGTGCAGATGGGATATGTATTTGTCACCTGTGTCATAACTCTTGATAAGTATGCCATTGGCGGAGTATTCGTACACTTTCTTGTTGGATGTCATCCACCAGTGGCTGTTCCTGGTTACGATGATGTCGTCCACGTGGTAGTCCTCCACCTCATTCAGACGTCGGATTCCATAGTCTTGCTTGTTCAGGAGATATGCGCCATGGAACGTGCCTATGATGATGTACTGACCGTGTTGTTTCATGCATGCTATGTCGTTGCTGCCAAGAATGTCGGGATGCTCTGCATCATTACGAAATACGTTTATATGCCTTCCATCATCACGGCATAGTCCGCCTCCCTCGGTTGCATACCAAAGGAAACCTTCATTGTCTTGCATTACTTGTAATACTCGTTCGGACGACAGTTGTTCTTGACGTGGTAATCTGAGTACGTTGAATGGTTGTGCATTAGTATGTAGTAGGTAGATAAAGGTTGTAAGGAGTGTTAGTATATTTCTTTTCATCGTATAATGTTTTAGTTGCGTACAAAGATACGGTAATTATTATTTATGGGTATAGTTTTCGTATGTTATTGTTACAATATTTCAAAGCATTGTTCGGATAATGCAATAAATGTAAAGGGAACGTGCTAATTCTTACATTTATGTGGTTCTACAAGGATTTGTTTTAGATATTTCCACCTTGCGCTGGATGCTTTTGTTGAATATGCTACCAATGGCTAAAGCAACTTTAAAGAAAAATGCTTGGCGTACAAAATGCGCCAAGCATAAGTATAAGTGTGTATAATGTTACTCCAAGATGGTCTTCTTGCCGTTCATGATGACTATACCCTTGTAGTCGTCGTTTACCTTCTGACCACGTAGGTTGTAGATGATGTCGCTGTCATTGACAGTCTTTATTGTCTCTATACCTGTGATGCTTGGTACGGCATCATAAATACGGATGGCGTTGACAAAGGCACGCTTGTCGCTTGTGGCTATTGTTACAGAAGGATTGGCCTTTGGTATGTCTGTGAATGTAACCGTGCATACCTCGAAGGCATCGTTCATCGTTGCACTGTATTCTATAGCTTTGGCTTCTGCTCCGTCTATTGATACGAGAAGCTTGCCTTCAACCTTTGACCATCCCTTGACCTCTATATCGATGATAAGGGCAGAGCCTGCCTCTGCATTCACTGGTACTGTTGTAATGCTTCCGCTCTTGCTTCCTGTACCAAGCTTGACAGCACCGCCTGCCTTGTAGCACGTGTTCATTGAAACGATGAAGTCGTTGGCTTCGTTCCATGGAGTATTTGCGCCACCTGATGTTGTATTCTTACCTTCTGTGATGTCGGAGAAGTCGTAGTCGAAGATGATGTCTTTCTTCTCAATCTCGTCAACAGGTCCAGGTGTTGGTCCTGGCTCTGGATCTGGGTCTGGTGTAGGGTCGATGAATGGGTCATCGATGTTACCTGATGTAGTGCCGTTGATGCTGTAAGGTACAGCCTCGGCAAGGTTCCAAGTGTAGTCGATAGAGTCACCCCAGATGTACTCTGCAAGTTGTGGGAAGTCGATGAATGCATTACGGTTGCCTTGCTCTGCAAGTACACGCTCGTTACGCACCTTCTCCCATTCTGATGGAGGGTCCATGCGGTTCCATTCAAGAAGGATAGGGATAATCCAGTCCTCAAGTGTTGGATAAGCGTTCACTCCCTTGTGGAATGCAGCTGCGTTTGATTCCCAGTTGACGTTTGCGTATGTAGTAGCGTCGTAGAAATAGATACGCGCAAAGTCGCCCTTGAACTCATCGCATGGCTCAAACACCTTGCCTGCGCCTCCTGAGTTTTTGCTTGTTCCTACCTTGCATCGCTCATTCTTGAACGAAACCTGTCCGTCAACGATACCTACAGGGTAGTTGCTCTTTGCACTGTTGGCTCTCTGCTCAGATGGATAGACGTTGAAGAGGTCGGTGTAGATGCCGTACTTTGCACCCTTGCCCCACCATGACTGAGGAACGACGTGCTCCTTGTTCATCATTGTTGTAGGGCTTTTGCTAAAGAAGAACTCACCTGTTGAATACATGTCAAACACTTGGTTCTCGTTGTCGAGACAGCCATCTGTATATGGGTAGTGATCCCACAAAGAACTGTAGGAGAATACGGTGTGCTTGTTCATCAACTTACCGAGCGTATGTTTCAGTTGCTCTTTCTTCAGTCCGTCGGCATCATTGTAATATGTTTTAAATGACTGAGCAAGGACATTGCTTGTACACAATACCCCTGCTATGATAAGTGAGAAGAATTTGTTCATTTGAATAGTTGAAAATAAAATGAATAGCAATCAAAAGGAAGTTAAAAAGGAGTTTTCAATTCCTCTTTAACTTCCCTTTTACTATATATGAGTATTGTTTACTTTACAAGGAACTTCTTACCGTTCTTGATTACAACACCCTTGAAGTCAGCACCTACCTTCTGACCTGCGAGGTTGAAGATAGCACCGTTTGCGCGGTCTGCAACAACAGACTCGATAGCATCTACTTCGCCATCAGCTACAAGAATATCAAATGAAACGAGTCGAGCCTGTGAATTAGATGTGAGAACGAGAGTAATATCGTTTGCCTCGCCTGTCCATGTTGCAGTAAATGCCTCCTCGTCAATAGTGAGGTCTGTCTCACCAACCTTCCAAGTCTTGATGTAATCCTTTGTTGCCTTCATTACAACCTGTGTGAGGTGCTTGCCAGCAGGAGCAGAAATAGTAACAGTAGAAGGAGTAGTGATTTCTGTCTTGTCATCATTGTACTTGCTACCGTAAACCTTGAGGTGGTTGTCACCCTTCTTCCAGTAACCTGTAGCTACTACTACAGAGACACCGTTCTTCTCTGCCTTAACTTCGCTACCGCTACCGCTTGTACCCTGACCTTCAAAGTCGCTCTTAGAGAAGATAGACTCACCAGCCTTTACTACGTTGATAGTGATAGTCTTTGATGATGATACGAAGCCTTCACCTTCAGCAGTTGCTGCTGTGATTGTTGCCTCACCCTTAGCTACTGCTGTGATAACACCCTCAGCAGATACTGTTGCTACATTCTCATCGCTTGAAGTGTAAGTAACAGTTCCTGTATACTTAGTAGAGAATGTAGCCTTTGCAGTCTCACCCTCTACGAGGTCTTCTGATGCTGCACTCCACTCACTCTCTGGGTCAGCAAGTGTAGCGTTAGTAACGATGTCTGCCTCTGTACGTGGAGCAATCTCTATAGTAGTCTTGTTGTCCTTAACGTAGAAGATGATAACACCAGTGATGTCGTATGTCACGCTCTCACTTTCTACGAAGTCAGGGAGAGTCATGAATGTGTTGTATGGAGTGATGTCTGCCATACCGTCTGTGAGAATCTTGTTCTTTGCATTGTAGCTGAGACCCTTGATAGTAACAACTGCGCCCTGGTTAACAAATGCGATGTCGTCGATTTCAACTACAACAGGAGCAACCTCGCCATCTTCTGCAACCTCAATACCTTCAGCATTGTTTGTGAAGTTCTTGATTTCTGCATATCCGTTGTAGAGAACAAGAGTTACGATTGCAGTGCCGCTGAGCTTATCACCAGCCTTGAATCCAGCATTTGAACCATAAGAAACGATACCGTTTCCATTGCCGTCTGAGAAGTAAGTGTTGCTACCCTTAACACCAGTACATACCCATCCGTTGAAGTTGATAGCTACCTCTGTGTCCTTGTCTGTAGCAGCCTTGAATAGGTCTGCCATAGTTGCAATAGGAGTGAGGATTGTGTATGTAGCGTTTACTGTTTCGCTCCATGCGTCACCAACCTTTGCTGCTGCATTGATAGTTGTTGTCTCTGCTACTGCGATAGCTTCGCTGTACTCCTTTGCAGTCTCGCTTGTCTTAGGATCTGTGCCATCCACAGTGTAGAAAATCTTTGCACCCTCGTCTGCAGAAAGAACTACAGACTGTGCACCGATGTAGTTACCGCCCTTAGTCTCAAACTTAGGAGTGTTGATTACAACAACATCTGATTCGTAAGTTACCTTAATCTCGTCAACGTAGAGAGCACCTGCTTGGTCATCGCGTACTGCGAAGTAACTTGGCGCATCAGCAACTGCATATGTATATGTGAACACCTTGAAGTCGCCATCTTCCTTTGATGCCTTTTCTGCAGTCAACTTTGTTTCACTTGGAAGAGGCTCTGTTCCAACATAAATGTTGAAAGCAGGTTCGTTTTTGTTACCAGATGCGACACGTGCAACAAGTTCTATTTTCTTAATCTTGTTGAAGGCAGTAGTGTTAGCAATGAAACCTTTGTTGTCGTTCTTGTTCTGAAGCTGGATGCCACCACCATTGCTTGGAGAAGCAACACAGATTCTACATGAAGTGAAGCTGTAGCTAGCGTGTGTAAAGGTGTACCATGTACTTTCAGTTGCCATGTCTTGTGAACCATAACCATTTGTAGCAAGTTCTACTGAACCTGTCTTTCCATTTACGATATCCTGTGCGGTAATCGTGTAGGTCGCTTCTGCAGCATAGGCGCATACTGCCATGATGCAAGAGAAGAATGAGAGTAAAATCTTTTTCATAATCGTAAAATTATTAGATGTTTTTGTTTCTTAATATTGCTACAAAATTAAGCATTTTTTTTTGATATGTGATATATAAGTATAATGAAATGACTGTTTGCGTATGAATAATTGCATGTAATCCATCTTTTATGATACTTAGTTTTGCAATTAAAGGTTATATGCACTAACTTTGCTCACGATAAAATAATTCCCAATGTGGACTTCATTTACTGATTCTTCCGTTAATATTCAAATGAAAAAATCAATTGCTAAATCATTTGCTGTTATTGCAACAGCATCTCTTCTTTTTTCTTCATGTGCCAGTAGAAATGTGGATAAGTATTATGCTTATCCAAAGATAACACTTTGGGGTATTCCTGCTTATGAGAAGGTAACTGTTATTACAGACGTTGCTACATACAAGGATGTGTCAATGCCTGTCACAGTTGCAATCCCTAATACAATGTATCATAACAGACGAATATTCACGGTCATTAGTAGCAATGGAAATGTATTTACAGAAAAATGTTATCTGGAAAAGCCATATACTTTGTTTGGCCAACTTGACGGTTATAACACTCGCGCACTTATGGTTTGCGGTAAGCCAGAAAGTGAGGACGGACCATATATGAATAAGGCAAATATTTATGTTGACCCATCAAGTTTAGGTATTGAGAGACCTGACACAATCGAATCCATAGAAACAAAAGCTATGGAGATTGATGCTCTCTTTGAGCCTCAGAGATATGCAAAGTAATAATCGCCTTATACATACAGAAAAGATGTCGTTTGAGAAATCCTCAAACGACATCTATTTTATATTATTACTGTCCGCTAAACACGACCTATCCATGCCCAACCTCTTTATTACCAGTAGTTGGGCATACTTATTTGTTATGACAAGCCCCCTCATTCATTTTCCGTCTCGCCTGGAGGTGCTTCAGCTGCCAGTTCAAGCATGA
>JAFYAT010000060.1 GCA_017540585.1 Bacteroidaceae bacterium
ACTTCCACGCGTCAATGCGAGCCTGCTGTACTTTCAGAGAGACAAAAATCACGTTTGTATGTGTGTAGTCTTTTACCAATCCTATCTTTTGCAGTGAATCAAGTTTGGCAGAAAGAAGAGAGAAATTGTTGAGTGCCTCTTCCATCGTCTTTCCCTGAGTTGCAAAATATTTTGACTTATCTGCTGTATATGTCTTGTCACGCAGAAGTGCCTCAGAATATTCTGTGTTATCAGAGAGGTAGCCGAGATTACCCATATCGGCATCAAAGTCTGTGCCCTTTACTATATAGAAAGCTATGCAAACAACTGTTATAATACCGATTACATAAAGTAGCGGTTTCTTGCGTTCAAAAGGATAGTTGTTGAGTTTGTCAATAAAGGCGAAGGCTTTTGCGTTTACTTTGTTTTTCTCCAGTACCATCAGGTGTGGTAGGTAAACTAAGGCAAATATCGTAGTTCCCACAATAGCAAATGCAGCAAAAAGTCCGAAGTCTTGCAAGAGGTCGGTCTTGATGAAGATGAGCCCCATGAAAGAGCCGATAGTGGTGAGACAGCCAAGGAGTACAGGCTTGGTTTCATCACGTAGTACAGTTTCTGGGTCGTCAACATATTTATAATGTGTAAGAATATGAAGCACGTAGCTCATAGCTACACCAAGTACAATAGCTCCGATACCGAGTGCAAGGAGTGAGAATTGTCCCTTGATGAAATACATCATGGAGAGTCCGAACAAGGCTCCAAAGGCAACTGGGAGTATGAGCAGAGGAATGGTATTCCAGTTGCGCATACATATAAATAAGACTACAAGCACGATAATAAGTGACCATGCGATGGTGGATGTTAGGTCGCCTTTTATGGTTGATGAGTTATAGTAGCCGCTGGCAGGTGTGCCGTGATAACTTATCTTTACCTCGGGATGGGTCTTCTGGAATTTCTCAATAAGGGTATTGAGATTTATGAAAAGTTGCGATCCCTGACCAGTATTAGTAGCAGAAAAGGCAGGTGATATAAAGGCTACGCATACGGTAGAGTCACGTACAAAGAAGTGGTCATTAATTGTTTTATAACTACCTCCAGTAGCCTGCATCATTGATTCCATCTGCTTCATCAGTACACTACGCATACCTATAGGGTCTGATTGTATAAGTTCAGGGAACATTTCGCCAAACTCTCCTTTGAGGTCTTTTGAGTTTTGTGCCATCTGCTTCTTCATGTGCTGAACAGTAAGCAGAGTGTCAAAAGCAGAATAAGCAGAAGTGTCAATATAAGACGGAAGATTCTCTTGCATAAAACTTATTCCATCAAGCATGATGTCTTCTGGGATGGAATAGAAGATGTCGCCGATTATTCTATTTGCTGTGTCAGTATCAGTAGCGAGTAGAGAATCAACAAAAGCATCACATACAGTGGTGAGATTGTTGACCACATCGTCATTCATGTCCTTCGGATTAATGGCATCGCCACTCTTTGTTCTTGCTTCAAACAAAAGGAAGGTCTTATCCTTGATACGAAGGTCTGCGAATGCCATCTTCGTAGTACCATCGGGATTCTTGGATGACGGCATGAGTTTATTAAGGTCTTCCTCCAAGTGAATTTGACTTGAAAAGAAACCTACTATAACAAATAGCAAAACCATCGAGAGCCACATGAGCGCACGATGGTATTTGAAATAGTGATATATTTTTATGAATAATTCTGTCATAATTGTTTTTATGCAAGTGTTCCTTTGAATTCCATATAGCTTTGCTTGTCATCAGCGATTGTTGCCACTACTATATAAGAATCGTCTTTTGGGGTGGCATTTACTGAAATGGTTACTTCAGGACAAACCTTTGGAGTCGCAATAGCGGTAAGGCGACATTGCTTGATGGATTGGATTCGAAGGTCGTGTCCTATGAGTTTTATGGCACATTCCTTGATGGTTTCTATATTGCATACGCCTGGGCATACGGGGTCACCAGGAAAATGTCCGTCATAGACATTACAATCAGGAAGGATGGCAACCTTATAGGTTCCAGACATATCCTGTTTTTCTTCGCTTAATATCTTGTAAAAGTTGTTTTCTAAAAACATAATGCGTTATTGCTACAAGAGTTGTTTCTTCTTATGGCTTAACGAAAATCTTCATCTGTGTGTCAGCTATAGTGTCATCGCCACACTTTGTTTCGCCACGAATGATGGTAATGCCCTCTACCTCTGGTCCCATAGTAATGGTTGTGGTGAGAATATCACCTACATTAGGACGCTTATAGAGATGAAAGTTTTTTACTTCGCCAATGTATCCTACAGGAGGCTCAGTAGCTCCTGCCTCAAAAGCCCTATATCCAGCAAAAGCACTTGCAGATTGGGCTATATGCTCAATAAGACCAGGTTCAGCCATAAGACCGTCTTCGTCAATAAAGAAATTGTCTTGACGAATTGTAAGCTGACAGGTAGCCTCGTCTCCATTAACACACAACAGCTCGTCGACCATCATGATCGGCGAGCGTTGTGGTATAAGTTTTTTTATATCCATGATTAGAGGTGTGACTCAATATAGTCGTACAAATCCTTAAAGGTCTGGATTTTAGGAAGATCCTCTGCAGGAATCTTAATCTTGTAGGTGTACTGGATAAGTGCTACAAGATCAACGAGTGAAAGACTGTCGAGGGCAAGTGTGTTCTTAACATTAGCCTCAGGAGTGATGGCACTTTCTTCAACTTCAAACTCTTCAGCGAGTACAGAGTTGACTTTTGCAATAATTTCTTCGCGTGTCATAAAAATCTTTTTTAATTATTAATTCTGTTTTTGTTTATTCTATAAATTGTATTTATCCCTTAAAATCTTTGATAATAAGCGTAGAGTTAGTTCCACCAAAGCCGAATGAGTTACTAAGGAACATGTCAAAATTAGCAGAGATAGTTTCTGGAATGACATTAATGCATGAAGTCTCTTCATCAGGCTCAGTGAAATTGATATTTCCAGCAATGAAGTTGTTTTTCATCATGAGCATAGAATAAATTGTCTCAGCAGCACCGGCAGCCCACATCTCATGACCAGTTTGTGATTTTGTGGAGGTAACAGGCACTTTATAATCACCAAAGACCTGTGCAATAGCCATTGCTTCGCGACCGTCACCAGCGTGGGTAGATGTAGCGTGAGCATTAATGTAGCCAATCTGCTTAGGATCGATGCCACCATTCTTAAGAGCAAGTTCAAGAGAACGTGCGGGACCTGCGACATTTGGTGTAGAGATATGGTCACCATTACCTGAGAATCCCCAACCTACAACTTCAGCAAGGATTGGTGCACCACGCTTGATAGCATGCTCGTAACTTTCAAGTATAACTGTAGCAGCACCACCACCAGGAACAAGTCCATCGCGTCCCTTGTCAAAAGGTCTTGATGCTTTGGTTGGTTCATCTTCACGTGTAGAGAATGCCTGTATACCATCAAATGATGCGACACAATACATATTTGCTTCTTGTGCTCCACCTGCAATAATGCAGTCAGAGAGTCCATTCTTGATAAGAAGATATGCATTACCTATTGCCAAAGAACTTGAAGCGCATGCAGCGCTTGATGTGAGGTTGATACCACGCAGTTTGAAAAGACAGGCAAGATTCATAGTCACAGTAGAGTTCATAGACTGGAATATAGCACCTGAACCGCAAGCTGCTGTATCGCCAAACTCACGGAACTTGTCAAGTGCTCTCATTGTTGCCTCTGCTACAGAATCGTTACCATATATGATACCGACTTCATTCTTGTCAA
>JAFYAT010000061.1 GCA_017540585.1 Bacteroidaceae bacterium
GCATATCAGACAAATTGCTGAACAATGATGGTGCTTTCTGATGACGATTATACATGAAAATCTGCAAGTTTTATACCACAAAGATACAAAAACTTGCAGATTTATCAAACTGATTTGTGATATATTTTACTATATAACAATCTTTTGTAGTCTTATTAAGGAACGACTATATAATATTTCTCAGACGAAATCAATTCTAATTCATACAATTTATTTTGATAGTATGATGGCTGGCCTAACAAAAATTCTACGTTGTTTATTATTATTATTCCTTCATTTTCTTTGCTTATTTTTCTTGCAGTATAATCGTATTCTTTTTTGCTCATATTCCAATAGAAATCCCCCATAATTCTTTCTCCATCTTGTTCCTCGTTTTTTTTGGCAAATTTCATCTTATTTTTATACAACCGAATACTATCGTTAATTTCCATTTGTCTTGTTATGCTGTCATTCTTTTCTATTTGAAGTTTTACATGTTCTATATGTTGGTGATTGAGAGGGTCAATTACGCACACAATGCAACATGTGATTACATATGCAATACCAACATAAAAGAAGGTTACAAAACGGTCATCTTTTGTGATACGATATATGTAGAAACCACTAATTAAAGCCAAAAATAAAGATACCACCAAGTAGGTATAAAATGATGGTGGTGTCATTTCATAAAAATATGTGTAATCTAAAAACATCTCGCTTGGATTAAAATATACCAAAAACATATATGTTGAAAAAGAAATGGTAAAAATAAAAAATGTAATGGCTATTACAGAAAATTTATGTTTATTATTGTAGTCTTTCATATGAAAACGTTTTTGAATATGATGTTTCATTTTTTTTCAATTTTATTGCTTGTTGTAATAACAATCAATACATTTTTAAACTCTTATAGACAATAAAACGTAAGTCTCAATCATATTAATTTGTCAAACAATTCTTCAAACTGTTCCTTGAACCATAAAGGAGGATTATCCACAATCTTATGTGTATTATTCTTTTGGATATGGATAGCCACTATACGACCATAGCTGCTATTTCCATCAACAAAAGTGAGATTGTCAAAAAGATTAAGATTCTGACGTGTATTCTTCAGTCCTTCATGGAAATTAAAATGGATAACATCATCTGCTACCTCATGACCTCCTGTCAAAACACGGTGAATTACACGACTCACGCTTTCATCCTCGCTATAGAGCCCAAAGTAGCATAACGATATCTTGAAACCTGCATTTCTGAACTCATCAATCATACGTAGAGGCATGTCACTTGAGAAATTTGTCTCGAAAGCAAAATCCTTATGTAATTCAATGGCTTCATTCTTTTGTTTTTCAAGCATCGATGCAACCGTACCACTTATCCATCGTTCAGACCAATCTGGATGCTCACGTCGAAGTGAAAGCATCAACTTGTCGCCATCAAATGATGTGGTACTTACATAGAAAGGACACAGACGACTCTTGCCTGCTCCATTCGGACCAGCAATTATGGTTAACTCAGGTCGTCGTTCCATTATTGTGAAATCAGATAAGAGTAGCGTCCTTTTCCTGGAGCTGCAACACGACGAATTACATGATAAGTGCGACTCTTACGGTCGAGTCTGACATAATCCTCGCTTCCGTCAGGATTAGCAAGATAGGTATTCCCTTCGCTATCAAAGAATGGCACGGAAACACCACGACTCCAAGAATCTGCATAGATTCGCTCTACCTCAAGGCTTGCAGCCTTGTTTGCTTCGCTTATCATCTTACCATTAGGTAATTGCAAGTTTTCCATATCCTTATATGTGCACATACTCTTTTATTTAAATTGATTGACGAGGCAAATTTACAAAGATTTCGGGAAATAACATACGACTTATGCATCTTTATTGCTTTTTCAATCTAAAGGTATATGATGTCAAGCTTGTAGTATGTTTTGTTTCATGCTAATAGTTATGTTTGCCCGCTTTAGTTGGCACAAAATACGGCTTATGTCAAATGGAATGTTCAATTGGCATTCTTTGATAATCCCAATGCCATACGCAATCCCTCTGTAATTCCTTTTTGTCTTTGTAGTTCTGCAAAACATTCCTCATATTTTGCTTTCCAATATTCTCCATTATCAAGTGATATTGTTTTTTCTTCCTTTTTGCTATCATCACTTACTAACATTTCACCTTTGCCATTCATAAGCCATTCTTCAGATAAATCTTTATGTACTTTTAAAATTTGTTGCATTTTTTTGTAAGAAATGGTATCACGTATATTTCTGATGTAGCCATTGGACAAACCACATTCTCTTTCAAATCTTGCTGGCTTGCTGCCAATATAGTTAATATATTGCAACAATCTCTCTCTTACATAATCTTTTTCTTCCATAATTACCAATCACGTTTACCTTGTCAAAAAAGGATAAAACTTAAAAATCTTTAGATCTGTTTAAGCCGGTACATAATATGTATCATGTCAAACCGACATATTTGTAATTCAAAGTGACAAAGATAGTCTTAATATTTTTTGTATGAAAAAATAGCCCCAAATATTTTAATGAATTTGTTTTCCAGATCTCTTATAGTGGCTATATACGGAGAATGACGAAAACGGATATGACTATCCCAGTTTTGTTCTAAAGTTCATAGTCAGTACTTAGTCAGTACTTCGTCTATAGTTAGTCAGTACTTTGACGGTACTTTAACCATACATAATTTATGACAAGAAGCGAAATAAGGTTGTCTTTTTCATATTTTCTTCATCAGAGACATTTCCACATCAAATTTGCCGCCAAGCGGCTTGTTAGAAAAACATGGGGAAACCAAAGAAAACAAAAGAAAACCTATTCTTTATTGGTAAAATATTCATAATTTTGCAGCAACAACAAAAATGCATGGAATTATGATGAATCTTGCAGACTTAAAATACACATACAATCCTTCATTGGAAGAATGTAAAGCCATATTTGTGGCATCGTGCATAGAGACTGCAGCCAAAGCTACAGGCATGACCTCCGATGCGATGTACAGACGTATGGTGCGAATAGGACTAATCAAGGACTACATACTGCCATGCTATAATGTGCTGCACTCAGAGAGTCGTCAGAACATAACAGAAGATATTCTAAAGACCATAGAAATATGGGAAAAGAAGAAAGGAGTGCAAGCATGATTACGGTATTTCACGGAGGAGTTGACATAATAGAAAATCCAAGAACCGACAAGGGGCGCAAGAATCTGGACTTCGGCTTTGGATTTTATGTCACCCGCAGGTTACAGCAAGCGGAAGAGTGGGCAGGAAGAACCGCACGACAGATGTTGGGAACACCAGTGGTCAACGAATACGCTTTTGATATTGAAAGTGTAAAGCGTGATTACCGCTACTACATATTTGAGCGATACGATTCTTATTGGCTTCATTTCATAGTAGCATGCCGCAAGGGGTATGACAGCAGCAAAGACTTTGACTGTGTAGAAGGTGGAGTGGCAAATGACCGTGTGGTGGATACCGTAGAGGGTTTCATGAACGGAACAATTGACGAGGCACACGCTCTGGCAGAATTGTCTAAACACCAGCCAAACAATCAGATATGCATACTCAACCAAGAGATAATAGATGAACATTTGACATTTACACAAACTGTACAACATGCTTAACGACTTGAATATGTGGAATAAGATTGGACGAATAGTTTCCCAACTGGCCACAACACTCAATATAGACATAGAAAAGGCTCTGGATATTTTTTATACTTCAGACACCTGTCGCAAACTACATGACAAGGAAACTGGATTGTATCTTCTTGCCGATGCTTGTATTGTGGATGACATAATAAAAGAGTTAAACAAATCAAAATAAAAAGGCTGCGGGGAGATTCCTCACAGCCTTTAATATTTTGTATCTTTTTGTTCTGGCTTTAATCCTTAGCTATTTCCTTTACGAAGTCCATGAACAATGGATGTGGGTGAAGGACGGTACTTGAGTATTCTGGGTGGAACTGTGTACCGATGTACCATTTCTTTTCTGGTATCTCGACAATCTCCACGAGGTCACTCTCTGGGTTGATGCCGACACATGCCATGCCTGCCTTCTCGTAGTCTTCCTTGTAGGTGTTGTTGAACTCGTATCTGTGACGATGACGCTCGCTTATCTCTGTCTCGCCATAGATATCTGCAACACGGCTGCCACTCTTGAGATTGCAACTGTATGCACCAAGTCGCATAGTACCACCCATGTTGGTGATGTTCTTCTGTTCCTCCATGATGTCAATCACGTTGTGTGGCGTCTTGTCGTCCATCTCACGTGAGTTTGCATCCTTATATCCGAGTACGTTGCGGGCAAACTCGATGACTATCATCTGCATACCGAGACAGATACCGAATGTAGGTATGTCGTGCTCACGGGTGTAGTGGGCAGCAATAATCTTGCCCTCGATGCCTCGCTGACCAAAGCCTGGACATACGAGTATTCCCTTTACGCCTGAGAGTTTCTCGGCTACGTTGTCCTCGGTAATGTCCTCGCTATTGATGAAGTCAATCTTCACCTTCACGCCATTATATATACCTGCAAGGTTGAGGCTCTCACGTATACTCTTGTAGGCATCCTGAAGGTCGTACTTGCCAACAAGACCTACACGTACTTCCTTCTTGGCTGAACGCTGGAGTTCGAGGAAGCGGTTCCATGGAAGCATGGCTGGTGTCTCGCCTACAGGAATACCGAACTTGCGGAGGATGGCAGAGTCAAGTCCTTGTCTCTGCATGCTTACTGGTACTTCGTAGATGCTTGGCATGTCCTCACTCTGTACGACACACTCGAGGTCAACATTACAGAATGAAGCCACTTTCTGACGCATACCGTCGGAGAGATGTTTCTCTGTGCGGAGTACGAGTACATCTGGCTGAATACCCATTCCTTGCATCTCCTTTACGGAGTGCTGTGTTGGTTTAGTCTTCAGCTCGTCGGCAGCCTTGAGGTAAGGCACGTATGTGAGGTGTACGCTTATGGCGTTCTTGCCCATCTCCCATCGCAACTGACGGATGGCTTCAAGGAATGGTGCTGACTCGATGTCGCCTATCGTACCACCTATCTCCGTGATTACGAAGTCGAACGTGCCTTCAAAAGAACGTATGTTGTTCTTTATCTCGTCTGTGATGTGAGGGACGACCTGAATGGTCTTGCCGAGGTAGTCACCACGACGTTCCTTCTCGATGACACTCTGGTAGATACGACCTGTAGTCATGGAGTTGTTACGAGTGGTACGGATGCCCGTGAAACGCTCGTAATGACCGAGGTCGAGATCTGTCTCCATACCGTCAACAGTCACGTAGCACTCTCCATGTTCGTATGGGTTGAGAGTACCTGGGTCGATGTTGATGTATGGGTCAAACTTCTGAATGGTAATGCTGTAGCCTCTTGCCTGTAACAGCTTACCTATACTTGATGAAATGATTCCTTTACCGAGTGAGGAAACAACTCCTCCTGTAACGAAAATATAACGAGTCATATAAAAAATGTCAAATTTATAATGTCAAATTTATGCGTCCCGAATGGGGATTTTTTTTGAAACGAAAATTTAGAAAATTAAAGAAAATTTCTTTCCATATCTGCCGCCAAGCAGTCAATTAGAAAAACAAAAGAAAACATAGGAAAACAAAAGAAAACCTGTTTTTTACTTGTTTTTATTTGTTTTTATCTGTTCTTTCTTCGTCCGCACCTATGGTGCGATTCTTACAAAAAAAATGAAGAAATTATTTTCTTTAATTATCTAAATTTTCGTTCCTTATAAAGATTTTATCTTTTAGCTTGGCCTTCGTACCATGCCATGAAGCTCTTGGCTGCAAGACGGGCACCTCCTTGTGTAGGGTAGTGACCTGTGAAGTACCAGTCGCCAGGATGATTTGGAATGGCAGAGTGAAGACCTTCGATTGTCTGAAAAACAAGTTCGATTGGTGTTGTCACGCCCTCTGGACGGAGGAGTTCAACCATCTTGGCATTCAGTTCCTCTGCTGTGAATGGTTCGTAGATGGATCGTATTGCCTCAAGGTCACCAGCCTTGCACTTGGCGTATGTGTCATCAAGTATGTTCGTCATCTTGCGTTCACGCAGGAGAGATACACATGCCTGAAAGGCGATGAACTCGCCAATACGACTCATGTCTATTCCGTAATAGTCAGGATAACGAATCTGTGGTGCGGAACTTACTATGACAATCTTCTTTGGGTGGAGACGGTCAAGAATCTTTATGATGCTCTCACGCAGGGTGATACCGCGGACGATACTGTCGTCGATGACAACAAGGTTATCCACATAAGGCACAACGGAACCGAATGTAATGTCATAGACGTGGGCGGCAAGGTCGTTGCGTGTGCTTCCTTCCGTGATGAATGTGCGCAGCTTGATGTCCTTCCATACCACCTTCTCCGTACGCACGTTAGGGGAGATGCTTCGCATACCGTCAAGCATACCGTAGTAGGCAACCTCTGCCGTGTTAGGTATGTAGGAGAATACTGCATGCTCTATGTCGCCGTCAATCGCCTTGAGAATCTGGTCGCGCAACTGATAGCCGAGTTGCTTGCGCTCCTTGTGGATGTCGTAGTCGTTTCCACGGCTGAAATATATGCGCTCAAATGAACAGGCCTTATTCTCAGCAGCAGGCAGAATCTGTTCAAGACGCATCTCGCCAGCACGATTGATGATGAGTGCCTGTCCCCTCTGTAGTTCCTTAACGTCCTCAAGGTTGAGGTCGAAGGTTGTCTGGAGTACAGGACGCTCGCTGGCAATAGCCACAATCTCGTCGTCTGCATAGTAGAAGGCAGGACGGATGCCAGAAGGGTCACGCATCGAAAACATCTCTCCGCTTCCCGTCATTCCGCACATCACGTAACCACCATCAAAGTGGGGGAGAGTTGTCTTGAGTACGTTACTCATATCCACGTGTGAGTCAATATACTCCGTGATGTCAGTTGACTCAAGTCCTTGCTCCTTAGCCTCCACGAAGAGACGCTCCACCTCACGGTCAAGGCGATGCCCCATCAGTTCGAGCATGATGTAAGAGTCGCTATAGATACGTGGGCTTTGTCCCTGTTGCGTAAGGAAAGCAAAGACCTCATCTATATTGGTCATGTTGAAGTTGCCACACAGACACAGGTTCTTGGCTCTCCAGTTGTTACGTCTGAGGAACGGATGCACGTACTTGAGTCCTCCCTTACCAGTAGTAGAATAACGAAGATGACCCATGTACAGTTCGCCAAGAAAGGCGGGTCCTGCAGATGGGTCATCCTCGTCGATAGATGATATTTGCTGATAAATGGAGCCGAAGACTTTGGTGATGGCATCTTTGCCCTCAGCCTTCTCTCTATACATGTATTCGTGTCCCGATGGTTGGTGGAGTTTGACGCTGGCGACACCAGCTCCCTCTTGACCTCTGTTATGCTGCTTTTCCATCATAAGGTAGAGCTTGCCAAGAGCGTAATGCTTATCGCCATACTTCTTCTCGTAATAATCAAGCGGTTTGAGCAATCGTATCATTGCCACACCACATTCATGCTTTAATGATTCCATTTTGAGTGTGTTTGTATTAAAACCGCTTGCAAATGTACGGAGTTTTCTTGATACCGCAAGCAGTTTTTAAATAAAAATACGATTATGGTGTCAAAAAGAACTGTAAAGATAATTATTTTGGACAATTTGCTAAAATGTAAAAATTGTCCAATTGCTTACGAAATTTCAGTCATTTGATGGGTTTTTATTTTAAATCATAAGTATATTTGACCATTTGGCACGAAACACTTTGTAAATTCATCAAAAAGGAGTAAATTTGCGCCTAAATTCAAATACAGTTAAAACAACAAATGAAAGTACTGAAATTTGGCGGAACATCCGTAGGTTCCGTAGAAAGCATTCTTAATCTTAAGAAAATCGTAGAGGCATGCGATGAGCCTGTAGTTGTAGTCGTTTCTGCTCTGGGAGGAATAACCGATAAGCTTATCGGAACTTCCAAGCTTGCAGTCACCGGTGATACCGCATACCTCACCTCGTACAACGAGATGGTGGAGCGCCACCACGCCATGATAGAAGCCATCATCACGGATGCTGACAAGAAGGCTCACCTCCTTGCTACCGTAGATGATCTCCTCGAACAATTGCTCGGAATATACAAGGGCGTCTTCCTTCTTCGCGACCTCAGCGAGAAGACAAGTGCCGCTATCGTCTCTTTCGGAGAACGTATTTCAAGCAATATCGTGGCAACACTCGTGAAGGATGCGAAATGGTACAATTCACTTGAATACATCAAGACAAAAAAAAGACACGGCAAGAATTATTACAGCAACAGCATCTCTGCACCACTCATCAAGCAGGCATTTGCTGACTTTATGAGCGGAAAGGCTGACCACAAGGTTTGTCTCGCAGGTGGATTCATCTCCACAGATGCTGCAACAGGTGAAATAACGAACCTCGGACGTGGCGGTTCAGATTACACGGCAGCCATTATTGCTGCCACGCTCGACGCCAAGGTTCTCGAAATATGGACGGACGTAAGCGGATTCATGACAGCTGACCCTCGTGTCATCAACACGGCTTATCCGATTGACCAGTTGTCATACGTGGAGGCAACCGAGCTTTGTAACTTCGGTGCCAAGGTGGTTTACCCTCCTACAATCTATCCTGTTTGCGTCAAGAACATCCCTATCCTCATCAAGAATACGTTCCGACCAGAGGACAAGGGAACAATCATCACAGCCGACTGTGACAAATCTGCTCGTGCCATCAAGGGTATCTCAAGTATCAACAACACGAGCCTCATCACGGTCAGCGGTCTCTCCATGGTGGGTGTCATCGGTGTCAACCAGCGCATCTTCTCCACTCTTGCTGCCAACGGCATAAGTGTGTTCCTGGTGAGTCAGGCTTCTTCTGAGAATTCTACATCAATTGGTGTCCGTAACGAGGATGCTGATGCTGCATGTGAGGTATTGAACAACGAGTTTGCCAAGGAGATTGAGCTCGGTTCTATGTTCAAGATGAAGCTTGAGCGTGACCTTGCTACCGTAGCCATCGTGGGTGAGAACATGAAGCATACCCCAGGTATTGCTGGTAAGCTCTTCGGAACTCTCGGACGTAACGGTATTAGCGTTATTGCATGTGCACAGGGTGCGAGTGAGACAAACATCTCTTTCGTCGTAGAGAGTAAGTCACTCAGAAAGAGTCTTAACGTAATTCACGACTCCTTTTTTCTGTCAGAGTACCAAGTCCTGAACGTGTTCCTCTGCGGAATTGGTACGGTGGGCGGAAGTCTTCTTGAACAGATTGCTGGTCAGCAGAAGAAACTCATGAAGGAGCGTAACCTAAAGATAAATGTCGTAGGTATTGCAAGCGGTCATAACGCAATATTTGACCGTAACGGCATAGACCTCACACAATACAACGAGAATGGAGTATTCTCAGTTGCTAAGCTCCGTTCTATGCTCAAGCAGGCAGAACCAAGCGACCTCACACGTCTCAAGAACGAGGTCATCGGCATGAATATCTTCAATAGCGTGTTCGTTGACTGTACGGCAAGTTCGGATGTGCCAAGTCTCTATCACGATTTCCTCAGCCACAACATCTCTGTGACTGCGGCAAACAAGGTGGCAGCATCTGGCGACTACGAGAACTATGCCAAGCTTAAGGCTACGGCTCGCAAGCGTGGTGTGAAGTTCCTCTTTGAGACAAACGTGGGAGCAGGTCTTCCAATCATCAATACGATAAATGACCTCCGCAACTCAGGAGACAAGATATTGAAGATTGAAGCTGTCCTTTCGGGTACGCTCAACTTCATCTTCAACACCATATCCGAGAAGATTCCTTTCTCAGAGACGGTACGCCTCGCAAAGGAAGAGGGTTATGCAGAGCCTGACCCACGTGTTGATTTGAGTGGACAGGACGTTATCCGCAAACTTGTTATCCTCTCTCGTGAGGCAGGTTACAAGTTGAGTCAGGAAGACGTGACGAAGGAACTTTTCATTCCACAGTCATTCTTTGACGGTACGCTTGAGGAATTCTGGAAGAACCTTCCAAGCCTTGACGCACAGTTTGAGGCTGACCGTAAGGTCCTTGAATCAGAGCACCAGCGTTGGCGTTTTGTGGCTAAGCTTGAGAACGGCAAAGGTAGCGTAAGTCTCCAGAAGGTGGGTGAACGTCATCCATTCTACGGGCTTGAGGGCAGCAACAACATTATCCTCATCACCACAGAGCGTTACAACCAGTACCCAATGCTCATACAGGGATATGGAGCTGGTGCAAGCGTAACGGCAGCAGGAGTATTTGCGGACATCATGTCGATTGCAAACATTTAGGCCCCCCGTCCCCCCGAAGGGGGCGGCCATCCGGAATCGTTTGGTTAGGGATAACAACCCTCACATACATTCTAAGGATGGAATGGCTTAAAGATGCTTGACGACAAGAAAATGTAAACAAACAAATAATAATAATATTCGGTCATCTTCCCCCTTGAATCCGGATGGCCGCCCCCTTCGGGGGTCGGGGGGCCTTATAGTGAAACACATAATAATTCTTGGTGACGGAATGGCTGACTGGCCAGTTGAGTCACTCGGTAACATGACATTACTTCAGTATGCCAAGACACCTTACATGGATTTGCTTGCAAAGAAAGGTAAGACAGGTATGCTGAAGACCGTGCAAGACGGATTCCATCCTGGAAGCGAGGTGGCTAACTCAAGTATCCTCGGCTACGACCAGGAAAAAGTATATGAGGGTCGTGGACCTCTCGAAGCAGCAAGTATAGGAGTGGAACTTGCTCCTGATGATATGGCTATCCGCTGTAACATCATCTGCATCGAGGGTGACAACATCAAGAACCACTCTTGTGGACGACTTGAGACAGAGGAAGGTGACATCCTCATCAAGTATCTTCAGGATAAACTTGCAAACGACCCTGAGATTGTGGCTAAGTATGGCAACATCGTCCACTTCTACACGGGTGTTCAGTATCGTCACCTCCTCGTAATCAATGGAGGAAACAAGTACATCAAGTGTACTCCTCCTCACGATGTTCCTCTCCATCCTTGGCGACCAGAACTCGTGAAGCCAGATACAGAGGCAGAGGCAAAGGCACTTGCCAATGGTGCAAAGCCTACAAAGCTCTCGGCTACTGAGACGGCTGAGCTTATCAATACGCTTATCGTTAAGTCACAGGAACTACTTGGCAAGCATCCTTTCAACGCACAGAGGATTGCTGAGGGCAAAGACCCGGCAAACAGCATCTGGCCTTGGGCAGGAGGTTATCGTCCACACATGGCTACGTTGCAGGAGACATTCCCACAGATAAAGAAGGGTGCGGTAATCACAGCCGTTGACCTCATTCGTGGAATAGGTCACTATGCAGGACTTCGTTGCATCGACGTGGAAGGAGCTACAGGACTTTACGACACCAATTATGAGGGTAAGGCAGCAGCAGCTATTGAGGCACTCAAGACAGATGATTTTGTCTATCTGCACGTTGAGGCAAGTGATGAGGCTGGTCATGATGGCGACCTTGAACTGAAACTCCAGACGATTGAGAACCTTGACAAGCGTGCGATAGGTCCTATATACGAGGAAGTGAAGAATTGGGACGAGTCAGTGGCAATAGCCGTTCTTCCTGACCATCCAACTCCGGTGGCACACAGAACTCACACCAATGAGCCGATACCTTTCCTCATCTATGCTCCAGGTATTGAGCCAGACGGAGTACAGACATTCGACGAGGTGGCTTGTAAGGAAGGTTCGTACGGAACACTTGAAAAGGATGGCTTCATCAAGGCATTCATGGCAATAAATTAAAAATTAAAGATAAAAGACGTCCTTACCATTTTGTCACAAAATCCTTGGTAAACGTATTCCTTTTGTCAAGCAAAAGATTCACGAAAGGTTCACGAAAGGTTAACGAACCATTAGCGAAGGATTAGGGAAATATAGGACAATGGCAAAAAGAAAGAACATTCGGCATATTTGCTGACAAATTGTTCATAGGTAAGGGCGAATATATAGTTAAAAAGAAATATTTAAATTATGAATTATTATAGCACAAATGGCAAAGCGCCAATAGCAACACTTGAGAAGGCTGTGGTCAAGGGACTTGCAGAGGACAAGGGACTCTACATGCCAGAGAACATCAAACCACTCCCACAGTCATTCTTTGATAATATCGAAAATCTCTCTTTCCAGGAGATTGCATATACTGTGGCTGACGCATTCTTTGGCGAGGATGTGGATGCAGAGAGCCTCAAGAAGATTGTCTATGACACTCTTGCATTTGACGTTCCTGCCGTAAAGGTTACAGACACAATCTACAGCCTTGAACTCTTCCATGGTCCTACACTTGCATTCAAGGACGTAGGTGCACGTTTCATGGCTCGTCTCCTCCAGTATTTCCTCAAGAAGGAGGGTAAGGGACAGGTCAATGTGCTTGTTGCCACTTCAGGTGACACAGGTTCAGCTGTTGCAAACGGATTCCTCGGAGTAGATGGTATTCATGTCTATGTTCTCTATCCAAAGGGTAAGGTAAGCCCAATTCAGGAGTGTCAGTTCACAACACTCGGACAGAACATTACAGCCATTGAGGTTGAAGGTGTCTTCGACGATTGTCAGGCACTCGTAAAGTCAGCCTTCATGGATGCTGACCTCAACGCACACATGAAGTTGACTTCAGCCAACTCAATCAACGTGGCTCGTTTCCTTCCACAGTCATTCTACTATTTCTATGCTTATGCACAGATGAAGAAGATTGGTAAGGCTGACCAACTTGTGGCTTGTGTTCCTTCTGGTAACTTTGGTAACATCTGTTCAGCACTCTTTGGCAAGAAGATGGGACTTCCAATCAAGCGATTCATTGCAGCTAACAATGCAAATGACATCTTCTACAAGTATCTCCAGACAGGTGAGTATAATCCAAAGCCATCTGTTCAGACAATAGCAAATGCCATGGATGTGGGCGACCCATCTAACTTTGCACGTATCTATGACCTCTACAAGAAGGATCATAAGGCAATATGTGCTGACATCTCAGGTGCTACATATTCAGACGCTCAGATTGCAGAGACAATCAAGCAGGTAAAGGCTGAGACAGGTTATGTATGCGACCCACATGGAGCTTGTGGCTATCGTGCACTTGCCGAAGGATTGAAGGCTGGCGAAACAGGTTTCTTCCTTGAGACAGCTCACCCAGCTAAATTCAAGGATACTGTTGACAAGATTCTTGGTGAAGACATCGAGATTCCTGCTAAGCTTCAGGCATTCATGAAGGGTAAGAAACAGTCAATTCCTATGAGCAAGGATTTTGCCGACTTCAAGGCATTCCTGCTCAAAGAGTAACGTCTTTTTTAAGAACGAAAATTAAGAAAATTATTTTCAAATCTTAGTAGGAAATCGCACCATAGGTGCGGACGAAGAAAAAACCGATAAAAACAAATAAAAACAGGTAAAAACATGTTTTCTTTTGTTTTTCCAATTGGCCGCTTGGCGGCATATCGGTAAAGAAATTTTCTTTAATTTTCTAAATTTTCGTTTCAAAAAATTACGGATTTGAAATTTGACATTATAAAAACGTATGGTAAAGAATTTCAAGTTGAAGCGCAAGGAGCATGGCAAGCAGATTTTCCAAGGTCTGCTTGTTCTGCTTTCCACACTCATTATCGTGTACTTCATGCCACGTAGTGAGACGGTTGACTATGTGTATGAGGTAAACAAGCCTTGGTTCTCCAAGCAGGTCATAGCACCTTTCAGTTTCCCTATATACAAGAGCGACTCCGTCATGCGTCATGAACAGGATAGCGTCAAGCGTACCATCGTTCCTTACTATAAGATGGACGAAGGAATGAAAGGCAAGATGCAGAAACGTCTTGTCGGTACCAAGCGACAGGAGTGGTCAGGACCTAACTCCATGATGTACATCAAATACATCAACAACAAGATTGACTCCATATATAGTCGTGGAATCATAGCTACGGAGGAGTATGACAATCTTGTGCTTGACGGCAAGCGTGTGATACGTATTGTGGAAAAGAGGAATGCACGAATTGTTCCACTTCAATCTGTGTTCACGCCTCGTACCGCTTACGAGTACCTTATGGCAGTAGATACAGCCAAGTTCTCGCGACTTGTCTTGCAGCACTTCAACTTGTCGGATGTTATCCAACCGAATATCTTCTCAGATGTTGAGAAAACCAATGCTGAACTTGCCGACCGTCTGCGTGATGTCTCTGGAGCCATAGGTATGGTGGAGAGCGGACAGAAGATTATTGACCGAGGCGAGAT
The DNA here is from genome assembly GCA_017540585.1 of Bacteroidaceae bacterium. Classification (GTDB taxonomy): domain Bacteria; phylum Bacteroidota; class Bacteroidia; order Bacteroidales; family Bacteroidaceae; genus Minthosoma. The sequence continues at coordinate 14,259 of JAFYAT010000061.1, forward strand.
TGTGGATAAGTACAAAGCTGCAATTATCGAGTCACTCAAGCGTGAGGCAAACAAGCAGCACAAGGACACTTCGACAATACTCAGTTTCAGTTTCTTCGGACAGGTGACGCTCGTGTTCTTCATGATGCTTATCCTTGTGAGCTTCCTCAATCTCTTCCGTACGGATTACTTTGACAAGCTTGGTCCTGGAATACTCCTGTTTGCTACTATCACATTGTTCTGTAGTATTGCTGGATGGATGGTGTCACACAGTTTCTACCATATAATGATTCTTCCATGCTGTATGGTGCCTATCATCATACGTGTCTTTATGGACAGCCGTACAGCATTCATGTTCCATTGTGTGATGATTATCATTATTTCATCATTCCTCAAGGAACAATATGAGTTCGTGATTATGCAGCTCACCTCTGGTATGGTGGCAATACAGACGCTCAGGGAACTATCACAACGCTCACAGATTATACGTACAGCGGTAATCATAACGCTCACGTATTTTGTTGTTTACACGTCAACCACATTCATTCAGAATGATAGTGCAGACTTGAGCAGGAGCTATCTTATATATATGGTGGTAAATGGAGTGCTCCTCCTCTTTACCTATCCGTTGCTCTACATCCTCGAAAAGACGTTCGGTTTCATCTCTGACGTTACGCTCGTGGAACTTTCAAATATCAATAACGAACTTCTTCAGAAGATGTCTGAGATTGCTCCTGGTACTTTCCAGCACTCCATGCAGGTGGCTAACCTGTCGAGTGAGGTGGCAAAGAAGATTGGAGCACGTGCACAGCTTGTGCGTACGGCAGCCCTTTATCACGATATTGGTAAGCTCGAACGACCTGTGTTCTTTACGGAGAACCAGCGAGGCAGCAATCCACATAGTCATCTTACTTCCGAACGTAGTGCAGAGGTGATTATTGACCATATTGAAAATGGACTTGCACTTGCAGACAAGTATAATCTTCCTGCTGTAATCAAGAGTTTCATCACGACTCATCACGGTATAAGCAAGACGAAGTATTTCTACATCACCTGGAAAAATGAGCATCCTGGTGAAGAACCAGACGCTTCATTGTTCACTTATCCAGGACCTAACCCAAGTACGAAGGAGCAAGCTATCCTCATGATGGCTGATGCGGTAGAGGCTGCTTCACGTAGCTTGACAGAATATACAGAAGAAAGTATCAGTAACCTTGTTGACAAGATTATTGACGGTCAGAAGAACGAAGGTTACTTTAACGAATGTGCGATAACCTTTAAGGATATTGCAACAGCAAAAGAAGTTTTCAAGGAGAAACTGAAGATAGTATATCACACACGTATATCCTATCCAGAACTTAACGAAAAGAAATGAATAAAAACATCTGGAAACCTTTTATCACTACAGCGTTAGTGATTGTGGTTCTCTTGGCAATGTTCTTCTTGCCTCACATCACAGTGGGTGACAAGGAACTGCGCCGAATAAATATCCTGAGCGACATTGAGCGCAGGGACAGCGAGGGTAATATCCTTGCTGAAATGAAAGCAGACGAGGCACAGGGCATAGAGGTTGATAAGTTCGACTCTACTGCCGTAAAGGTAAATAAGCCTGTATATGTTGATTCCATTCCGGAGGGAATGACGGGTATAGAGGATTTTGCTGACAACGATAATGGAGAACGTGAGATGGACAAGTTCTATGCGGCTCTCTCTGAAGTCAAGGAACGTCCTGTGCGTATTGCCTATTATGGCGATTCATATATCGAAGGAGACATCCTCACGGAAGACCTTCGTGATATGCTCCAGACAAGGTTTGGTGGAAGCGGAGTCGGTTTTGTGGATATATATACCGTCACTTCTGGTTTCCGCAAGACAGTTTGGACAAAGGCAAAGGGATGGAGCGACCATAATGCCAACGACCCAAAGAGTAAGCGTTTCAATAAGACACTTCAGGGTATAAGCGGACGCTATTTCATTCCTCAGTCAACAGCATCGCTTGAGATGAAGGGAAGTAAGTATGGCACTCACCTTGATACTGTAAGTACGGCTACTGTATTCTTTACCCCTGGTAATGGTCTTAACCTTGCTGCTTCTATCAACGGAGAGGAACTGAAGACAGTATATGCCAATGGTGGACTTCTTGAGACACATGACGAAGTGAGTTATGTGACAGAGACAGTTGTCAAGGGTGGTGGTACGGATTCTCTCGGTAACGAGATACCTGCTGATACAGTAAAGGTGACCCACGAGGTACATAGTGATGTGGCAGAACAGTCATCCAATGGACTTGCGAGCAAGACCTTACACGGACGTATTGGCAGGTTCAGTCTTCAGGCAAAGAATGGTAATGCTTCACGTTTCTATGGTGTTGCCCTTGAAGGAAAAAGCGGAATCGTACTTGACAATTTCAGTATGAGGGCAAGCAACGGATGGTTTATAGGCGACATCCCTCAAAAGACACTTGCTGATTTTGCTAAGCGTCGTCCTTACGACCTTATCATCGTCCACTTCGGACTTAATGTAGCTAACAGCAAGCAGAAGGATTACAGCTACTATACTGATAGGATGGCTAACAGTATTGCACATCTCAAGGCTCAGTTCCCTAATGCCAGCATCCTCGTGATAGGTGTCGGTGACAGAGAGGAAAAGGATGTTGACGGTAATCTTCACACTATGCCTGGTGTGCGTGAACTCATCTCTTACCAGCGTAAGATGGCAGCCGACAAGAAGGTGGCTTTCTGGAATCTGTATGAGGCAATGGGAGGTGACGGAAGTATCTCGTTAATGGTAACGCATAAGCAGGCAAATCTTGACTACACTCACATCAACTTTGCGGGTGGCAAGAAACTTGCACGCATACTTTATGATGTATTAATGAATGGAAAGGAAAACTATGACAAGAGGAAATAAGATATTAACCATTGCAGTCGTTGCCTTGATGACAAGTCTGTGTGTCTTTGCCCAAAGTAGGTGGACACAGATGCCAGCATCATTCAAGCACACTCAGAAGAATTGTCTCATAGGTGCGCAATACCTCGACTCGGCACTTATCAAGGCTGCTGACTCTACGGGTATTAAGATTGTTCATATTGGCGACTCCCATGTCAAGGGGAAATCTTTTCCTCAGTCTCTTGAGGCAACGCTTCTTGGTACTCTCCCACGTCTCAATATGACATTCTATGGCATCAATGGTGCATGGGTGGAGAAGTTTGAGGAATCTGCTCTTATGCAAAAGGTATATGATGAGCGTCCTGACATTGTGATTGTCAGTTTCGGTACAAATGAGAGTCATGGACCTAACTATAACGAATCAACTCACACAAGGGAGATGATGTCGCTCGTCACACGTCTTGAGTCACGTTGTCCTGGAGTGAAGATTATACTTACCACACCTCCTGGTTCTTACTTCCATAAGAGGGTAGGAGGAACAAGACGACGTCCGAGGTATTCATTCTCTCGTAATGAGGTAACTCCAAGGGTTGCAAGGAACATTGTCAAGTTTGCTGCCGACAATCATATTGCCTGCTGGGACTTGTTCAGTATTGCTGGAGGTGAACTATATGCTTGTACCAACTGGCGTGACAATGGCTATATGCAGTCAGACAATACCCACTACACCGCTCATGGTTACAGTCTTATGGGCAGACTTCTTGGAGAGGCAATCATAAAGACGTATTACGAGAGGGTAGCACACTGAGCCATGCGCCCCCTCTTAACCTCCCCCAAGGGGGAGGAAACAAGTTACTCTGAATGCGTTTTAATGTTAGGGGAAACTTGGTAAGTCAAATGAAGTGGGCTATATTACAATCAAATTAACAAACAAGGTAATCAAGTCCCCTCCCTGTAGGGAGGGTTAGGGTGGGTCTCTTATTTTTATGTTCGACATAGATTCTTCTCGTATAATCGAGATATTGACATACAATCCGGATAGTCCGATGATATTCTCATCAGGATTGTTCCTTTTTCTCTTTCTTGGAGTGTCACTCATATATGCACTCCTTCAGAAAGCTACAACGGCACGAATATTGTTCGTGACGCTGTTCTCATACTATTTCTATTATAAGAGCAGCGGATTCTACTTCGTACTTCTTGCTCTTGTCACACTTACCGACTTCTGTATAGGTCATTATATTCATCATGTCAAGATGCTTGGTGAAAACTCAAAGAAAGAGCATGACAAGAAATATTATGACACCATGGCTAAGTTGTTTGTGGCTTTGTCTCTCATCATAGACCTTGGTATGTTAGGTTACTTCAAATATACCAACTTCTTTGGCTCACTCTTCTGTGAGGCTTCGTCATGGATTCCTGATGTGAAGATGATATGGAAGGACCTTGACATCTTCCTCCCTGTGGGTGTCAGCTTCTTTACGTTCCAGTCATTGTCATATACCATAGATATCTATCGTGGAAGGATTAAGCCGCTTGGCAATCTGCTTGACTATGCTTTCTACGTTAGCTTCTTTCCTCAGCTTGTGGCAGGACCTATCGTACGAGCTTCTGACTTCATTCCGCAGATTCGTCGCAAACTTGTTGTCACAAACGAGATGCTTGGTTCTGGAATGTTCTTCATCATTGCAGGATTATTCAAGAAGGCTGTCATATCCGACTATATAAGTGTGAACTTTGTGGAGCGTGTGTTTGACCTCCCTACCTTGTATAGTGGAATGGAGAATCTCCTTGCTGTCTATGGCTATACGCTTCAGATATACTGTGATTTCTCAGGTTACTCAGACATGGCGATAGGTATTGCGCTTCTGCTCGGTTTTGAGTTTCCTAAGAACTTTGATGCTCCATACAAGAGTAAATCTGTCACGGAGTTCTGGCGTAGATGGCACATAAGCCTGTCTTCATGGCTCAAGGATTATCTCTATATCTCACTTGGAGGTAATCGTAAGGGTAAGTTCCGTCAGTATGTGAACCTCATGCTCACCATGCTCCTCGGAGGATTATGGCATGGAGCGTCACTCACATTCATCCTTTGGGGAGGAATACACGGTTTGTTCCTGTGTCTCGACAAGATGTGGCACACGCTTGTGCCAGCACTCTCTCCTCTCACTTATCTCGGTAAGAACGCAAAGACACCTAACTGGGCAGTACGCTATTTATTGTTTCCACTAACAGGACTCATTACGTTCCATGTGGCATGTGCATGTTGGGTACTCTTCCGTGCCTCCAACCTCAAGACTGCTGGCGAGATATTCGGACAGATATTCACTTCGTTGGATTTCAATATTCTCATACAGTGGATAGGTTCTTACTGTGGAGTAGCAACTCTTATGATTCTCGGTTTTGTCCTTCATTTCTCACCAAAGGAATGGTCGGACAGGACGCGTAAGGCTATGGGATATCTCCCTCTGCCTGTTACGGCTCTCATTCTCGTTGTTGTCATCTGGATTGTTATTCAGGTAAAGAGTAGCGAGGTACAGCCATTCATATATTTCCAGTTTTAGCCCCCCAACCCCCGAAGGGAGCGGCTGTTCAGAGCAATAGCATATAGTAGTAATTATGAATTTTGCGTTTTGAATTATTAATATCAATATACCCTCTGTCCGGATGGACGCCCCCTTTGGGGGATGGGGGGGCCTTGTTTGATTATGAAACATCATCTTATTTCTTTATGTACATTCCTGTCATTTGCACTTGGCGCATCAGCACAGGACCTCAGTGGTACTAAGATGGATGACCGTATTGGTCATGGTCAGGACAGCCTTGAGGTAAGACAGAATATGAGTTTGTATATGCAATACTTCAAGCAGCAGGACTATACTGAGGCTTTGGAGCCATGGGAAATAGTGTTCCGTAAGGCACCACTATCCCTAATACGTGTCTATACTGATGGTGCATGGATGTATGAGCAGCTTATTGCTAAGGAGACAGACCTCGAAAAGAAGAATGAGTATTTTGAAAAGTTGATGCTCATCTACAACAAGCGTCTTGAGAATCTTGATGCACTCAATTCTTTTGCCACACCTAAGACAACGTCAACCAAGGGTAATATCCTCTGCCGCCAAGGTTGGGACTATTATTACTATTGCCCTGAGATGGACATTGAGAAGGCTTACAAGATGTTCCGTTCGGGTATTGATGATATGGGACCTAACACGGAGGCTTTCGTTCTCTACGGCTTCATTGAGTGCTCCTATAACCGCTATATGGCTGACAAGGAGAATGGAGAGAAGCGTACTGAGTTCGTGCGAGACTTCCTTGAGTGCAACGATATATGCGACAATCTTCTTGACCAAGCCAAGGAGTTTGCTGAGACCGACTCTGTAAAGGCTATGCAGGTAGTTAATGCCTATCTTCCTACTAAGGACAAGTGCAACGAACTTTTCATACAGTCAGAGGCTGCCGACTGTGAGATTCTTGAACGTATATACTCTGTAGAAATAGAAAATCACAAGGAAGACCTCGAATATCTTGATGCTGTACTCAAGGTGCTCGAATGGTTCGGCTGTAAGGGTAGTGATACTTACTTCAAGACTTCCGACTATGTATATGCCATTCATCCAACTCCACGTGCAGCCATTGCCAAGGCAAACCGTCTCATAGAGCAGAAGGACGAGAAGGGTGCACTCCGTTATATGGAAGAAGCCATTGAACTGGAGAAGAGTGACAAGATGAAGGCTCGTTATGCACATTCCATTGCCAAGCTATACTTTGAGAAGAAACAATATCTCAAGGCACACCAGTGGTGCAAGAAATCATACGGCTTTGACCCTACATACGGATGGGCTTATCTCTATGATGCAAGTTGCATTTCACGTGTTCCTACTACCAACCAGCTCGACCGAAGCAAGCAGTTCAACCTTGCATACGACAAGATTATGCGTGCCAAAGCTGTTGACCCTGCATGTACTGAGGCTGTCAACAAGGTTGCTTGGGGTTATCGTGAGAACTGGTATCCACGTTCCGAAGCCTTCTTCAAGAACCTCAAGGAAGGCGTAACCATCACAGTTCTTGGCGAACAGACTGTGCTTAGGTTCAAATAATTCATCATCGCAAGCCATACAAATAGCTAAAAGTTGATTTTGTGGAACTTGCCTTATTTTTGATTTATACCAATATCTTAAACATCCGTTAAACAACTGTAAAACTAAGTGGCATAACAGAGCATGAGAATAACTACTGCGGAATAATGATCTCAATACTGCGCAGTAATGAGACTATTATTCCGCAGTATATTTTAGAAATTGCAAAAAATGAAGGTCGCGCAACTTATTCTCAAAAGTTGAGAATTTTATGACAAAAGTTCTCAACTTTGAAATATTATACCCTGTTGATATGTATATAAAAATAAATATTGATTGAATACGAATGAAAAAACTCAGAAATAGGTCAAATTAGAGTCACAACGTGCAAAATACTTTCTATATCACATTTTTTTACTACTCATATTATATATTTCATTAGAAAATCATACATTTGCATACGATATAAAATAACGTCTAATATGAAAATACTTAAATTAGCAATTTTACTATTATTAGTTGGTTGCACAGATAACGATGAAACAACATTTATTTTACAAAATGATTTGAACACTTCAAGCCATTTTGTAACTATTGATGACGTAGAGACATTGTGCAGAGCACAACATTATCAAACAAGAGGCAACATTGATGCTGAATTTCAGGTTAAGTGCTACAAAGATGTTACAAACGACACATTGATGTACATAGTGAACCATCCAAATGGTGGTTGGACAATTTATGCATCAGATACACGAGTTCCTGCTGTTCTTGCAGAAAGTAGTGTGGGTACATACGAGGAAGCATCCAAAAACGAATGTTTATCCGCATGGGTAGGCACGATTGCCAATGATATGAAAACAATAAAACATATCAGTAACAATCAATTGAATTTTTCATCAGAGGAAATCAAGAACAATCAGAATTTCTGGAAATCAGTTTCCAATCCAAATGATTATTTAAAAGAGAAAAACAAAACAAGAGGTGTAGGAGATGATATTATAATACCAGACGGTCACTACGAATTCCGTGGAAGCTATACTTATTCAGAAGTATATGACTCCATTCCAAGACTTACAGAAACTGAATGGCATCAATTTCATCCATATAATAGTTATTGTCCATTAAAGTCAGATTCTTATGATGAGAGAGTTCCTGCTGGATGTACGGCTATTGCTGGAGCACAAATGTTGTATTTCTTACATACACATTTTAATGTTCCAGAAAAAGCCCCTTCAAAAGCCTCTTGTAATGGTAATGTCAATCATTTCGAAATGCTGCAAAGTGATTATACAACTGATATTTGGAATAATATGCTTATTCATACGGATCCTTCCTCAGCTCCACTTATAGCAAATGTGGGCAAATTACTTGATACAACTTATGGAAATGACAATTCTACAGCTATTTTTTATAACTTAAAAGGAACAGTATTCCCTGCATACGGAATAACGTGTAAATATTCTGAATATGATACACAAAAATTATGTCAAAGTCTTTTAAATGAAATGCCAGTATTATTATCTGCGTTTAATAGCCTGCAAACACGTGCATTAAAAAAGTCAAATAAGGGAGATAATAATATAGGACATACCTTTATAGCCGATAGATATAGGCGTGAGCGTAAAGTGACGGTTAACTATTACGAATGGGTATATGATTCCAATCCTATTGGCGGTATAAATATACATGTCTGCGTTCCGTGTATAGATGGAAAATGCGAATACACATATAGCTCTCCAGAAATCACGATGATTGGCTTCAATTGGGGATGGGGACAATATGGTGAAGATCAAACGCAATGGTTTACATTGACAGGTGATTGGATTAGTGAAAAACGTAAAAACGAAAATTGGAATAGAAATATAGAGATGATATATGATTTCAAAATAAAATAACCGAATATGAAAACAAAAATATTTATCATGTTGTCACTTGTTTTTTTTACCTTATTTTCATGTGAAAAAAACAAAGTAGAGGGTGTTATAGAAGAAGAACCTTACTGGCGTGAGATATCTTATGATCCGTATGGATTAATGGATGATGGTGGTTATATCAATCACTTATATATGCAAATACCAATCAATAACAAAGCCTATGACAGATTCGACCCTGATTTTTCTTTTGAGAAATATTCAGATATTACTTTGCAATATAATTTTTTAGGAACTTGCGACGAAGATAAACTTATTGAGAAAGAAGGACTGAGTGCAAGATCTTGGTATCGTTTTATTGACTCGACATACGTGTATTTCAAGACAAAGACGAAGCCTTTACAGGAAGCACACAAGAAGAGTATAAAAGAAGGAATACATTATCCTTGGATAAAGTTTTATACAGCCTACATAAATGGCGAAGTGAAAATAACCTGTGACAAGACGCTGTTCGGAAAAGAAAAGGGTGAAAATCTTGCCCAGTTCTTTGATGTGGTCAGCGACCAGCTGTATATGCCTCATGGCATAGAGAATCCAACACTCACATATATGCTTGATAAGGATGTGCCAAAGACTGTAGATAAACTATTGACAGAAGAAACATGGTTAGAGCCATCATGTGTCATCAAGTTTGATTCCATACCAGAGGAGAAATACAACGAATTGACCTTCAGAATCACCATCCCAATAAAGATGGAACATACTTACGAATACGTGATGGACAAATTCAAAGGCAGAGAAGCCGAACTGAAGACTTCAGAAAAAACATTCTATGCAGAATATAAGGCAAGGTTCAAATAACAATAAACAGAAAGGTGCGGATGCCGTTGTGACATCTGCACCTTTATTATTGTGGTAAGATGTTGATAAGATGAAAATATGTACTCAAGTTTCAATGTGGATAGCTATTGTTGTGAATAATACAAGTATCTGTGTTGCATGTTTTAGAAAAACATAGTATCTTTGCATATCTAAAAAACTTAACAGACCCAATTCTATGAAATACAGAATAACCATAATGCTTATTGCCTTTTCCTTGCTATTCACGGGATGCAAGGATAAGTCTATATGTCGTACCCTGCGTATGGCTGAGTCGTTCGTACCTAACAATACTGATAGTGCTACGTACTTCCTCAATAAGAGTAGCTACAACGGTATGAATGATGCCGAGCGTGCCCTCTATCATCTCCTTCGGGCTGAGGTAAATCATCTTGATGGCAGACGTGTGAGTGACAAGGCTAATGTGGAATACGCCTATTCCTATTACCATGACGAGACAGATGATGGAACTACTTCCGATAGTAGGACGTTACGTCTCTATGCGAAGAGCTGCTACCTTATGGGTATTCACTATTCACAGCTTGACAGCACAAAGCATAGCGAAGACCTATGGCGCAAGTCTATTGCCATATCCAAGTCTTGTGGTGAGTGGCACACTTACTACTGTGCCAACAACCTCCTAAGCCAGAAACTGGTGTGGAGTAATCCGAAGGAAGCCATCACCGTTGCTAACGAAGCACTCAAAGGATATGAGCGTGCTAAGGACTCAGAGTCCAACCATATCACCATACTTCTCAATGTGGCTTATTGCCATGCCTGTGCTGGTAATACCGACAAGGCACTACAGATATATGGCAAAGCTCTCGACCTTGCCAACAGACATGATGATGCACAGATGAAACACATGGCTCTCCTGAGTATCTCAAACATATACAAGACACAGGGAGACCACAAGCGTGGACTTGAATATGCCAAGCGAGCTTTTTCGTGTGGACTACGACGTTACTCAGAGGAGTCATTGCTCGGACTTGCTGACTATTTCTATCAGTGTGACTCACTCTCTCAGTCAAAGAAGATTCTTCAGGTATGTATAGGTACAAACAATATCACTGTTCGTTCCAAGGCATATACGTTGCTTGCCAAGGTAAGTATGGGTCTTCGCGAGTATAAGGAGGCAAGTCAATATTACGACTATTCAATGGCATTTGCTCAGAAAGCGTTTCTTAAAGGTATGGCTGAGAAGAACGCATATTATAATGCTAATATAGAGCATGAGAAACAGGAACAGGAAGTCGCCCTCCGTACGTTCAAGAATAAGGTAGTGTTCATATCCATCATTACGATGCTCATCTTATCGCTTCTTTTCCTTGTCAAATATCATCAGATGCGTAAGGAGACCATGCGCCTCAAACATCTTCGTGAGATAGCTGAGAAGGATGAGGAGATTGCTGTCAAGGAAGACGAGATAGAGCACAAGAGCGATATGATTAAGTCGCAACAGGCGGTAATAACACGCCAGACACATGACCGTGCAAGTATTCAGAAACACATAGCTGATGCCAAGACTGGACTTATCCATAATCTGCTCTCGCAGGACAACAGTCAGGATTCCGACAGCCGTTTCTGGGGACGTAGGGACAAGATTATCTGTACAGATAATGACTGGACAAATATTGAGAACCTGCTCAACGATACAGATAATGGTTATATGCGTGCTCTCCGTTCTGCTCATCCTGACTTTGCTGAGGATGACTACCGTCTGTGTATGCTCATACGTCTCAACCTAACAAATGATGAGATAGGTCGATTCTTCGACATACAGAAACCTGCAGTACAGAAGCGTAAGCTCAAACTCAAGAAGGATGGCTTCGGTATCACCGATAAGGATATCTACATAGAACAGATACTTACGGAGTTCAATACTGAAGTGAATCCGTTAAACGAAAATTTAGAAAATTAAAGAGAATTATTATTTGTTTTTGGTAGGAAATCGCACCAAAGGTGCGGACGAAAAAAACAGATAAAAACAAATAAAAACAAATAAAAACAATAAAAAAATGTTTTCTTTTGTTTTCCTATGTTTTACCTCCCATTCGGTCGGTGAGAAAAGTTCTTTTGTTTTTCTAATTGGCCGCTTGGCGGCATATATAGATGTTAAGGAATTTTCCAAATTTTCGTTCTTAAAAAAAGTTTGCAGAAATGTGAAATATAAAAATAATATATATGAACAACAAGATTCTTATGACTTTGTCATTCTTCTGCCTCATGCTCATGTCATGTGGTGATGACGATGATAAATTAGTTAGTGGAAGGACACGTGTGGTGTATGAGGCACCAGAGTGTACACGTGGATGGGCTTATTGTGGAAAGAGTGAGGTTGTTACTGATGACCAGGGTTACACGTATGAGATAAAGACCACACTCAATACAGGTGATACGGTAAGTATTGGAAAGGCGCTGTTGGGCTTCATTACTAATGATGATGTGTGGGAGAGATTGAGCAAATACCCTCAGTCATCGTCATGGCGTGAGATGTATGATGCTGGCGAACTCGACAGCAGTTTTGTGTCTTACGTGCTTGAGCCTCTCCACTCTGACTACTATGACGAGACGATAGAGCGTCAGCTTGATGCCTATTATCATATCACGAGAGCAAATCTTGTCGTGCTTCAATATCGTACCACTCCAGTCAAGGATATGACGATTACGTCCGATATTGATATCTGTGGTCGTAAGGCTGGCGAGTCTCTCAATGACTTGTTTACAGTCATGGGCTATCATGATTCCAAATATCCTTTTATAGTTACGGCTGACAAACAAGTCGTTACAAGTAAGGCAGATATCCTTGACATTCCTGTTAGCCGTTTCCTTGGCTACCATCCTATGGCTCCAGTGCGCATCACTATGAGGATGAACTCTGGTGCTATGGTAGAGGCAGAGACCAAGGCTCGTTTCTTCGTCACACTCACTCTTGAAAATGACCGTGTGATTAGGATGAAGACACATGAGGTGGTGGTGAAGCCATAAAAAACAAAAAAACTAAGTCTCGGTGTGAGGCTTAGTTTTTTTTGTTATTAGTCGGGTGTGTATCTTATTCCCATGCTGGTTTGTTAGCTTCATTCTTAGGTTCAAAGATGCCTGCCTTCTCGAGCAATGGGAGGACGTGTGTAGCCAACTGACGCTTTGTCTTTTTTCTTTCTGAGTAATATACCTTGAGGAGTCCTTCGTGCTTGGCGAGCATCTTCTCCACAAGTTCGTCGTTGACTAAACGTATGTTGACGTTGCCCTTGGCGTCAGCTCCAGATGATACTATGTAGCATACCTGTTGCTTCATCTGCTGGCTGGCACTGATTGCACCACCGATTGCACCGAACATGAAGCCAGACATAGCCTGCTTGCTCTGTGCTTCCTTGCCTATCATCGTGTTGACGAACAACAGGCTGTGTGCTCCTACGTTCTTGGCTTTTGTGTATCCGCTTCCGAAGCTTGTCTTCTCAAATCGCAGGTTACGGCAGTTGATGTACATCGTGTCGTTCACCATCACGATGAAAGCATCCTTCTTGAGAGCTTTGTCAGTATTCTTGTCGCCTGTTGTAAACTTGAAGTCGTTGCCTCCCACCCATAGCTGGTGACTCTTGCTGTGTCCTTCGCAATAGAGTGTGTCGAGCTTTTTCCAGTCCTTGTTGACAAACTGCTCGTAGGTGTTGCAATAGCGGAAGTTACCTTTTAATGCTACTGACAGGGTGTCCTCATTCTTTGTCTCTGAATCGTGATTGCTTGCGGCGCCGCTGAGTGTAGCCACTGACAATGTAAGCATGAGTAATGTTTTCTTATTCATTGAGTTTTATAGTTAATTGAATTATAAGCATAGCGGATACCATTAGGAATACGGGGACTCGTTATACTTTCTAAATTTTCCGGTGCAAAGGTACGAATTATAATGTAAAAAGGAATGTCTTCTGTTGAAAATTATTCGACCTGTACGGTTGAAACTGCATGTTGTTTTTTGCCGCAGTGCGGCCAGTTAAAAAAACATGGTAAAAACCAAATAAAATCAAAAAAAACATGTTTTTTCTTGTTTTTGTTCTGTTTCTTGACTGTTTTTTTAATATGCACCTTTGTGCAAAACTACAACC
>JAFYAT010000062.1 GCA_017540585.1 Bacteroidaceae bacterium
ATCCTTATCCAAATTAATTATTTGATTAAGATTGGTAAGATTGGTAATTATTGTCCCACCCAGCACACACTGTGTGCCCTAATATATCCAGCCTATTCGGCTGTGGGAAGAACAATAATTACCAATAATTTATCCAATAAAAATATCAGTTTCGGATGACTATAATTACCGACTTTTATCATTGAAAAACTGGAAGAAAACTTTTTCTCTGCTCTCTGTGTTTAAGATAAGTCACGACTTCGTAATTTCGTGACATCACAAATGACAGAAAGAAAGTGGATTGACGTTAGCTTAAAGCATTATGACAAAACGAATATATGAAGCAAAAAAATCTGCATCACGTAGAAAAAATATTTTGTACGCGTACAAAAATTTTTTTCTGCGCGTACAAAAAAATCGCCCTCTATATACGATGACAATAGGCAATAGACGCAATGAAAGCAGATTGCCACAAAAAGTAGCATTATGTCACAACGAAGTGAACACGAAAGTGTCATCATGTCAAAAAACACGAACCGAAGGAAAAGCGAAGGATTCCCAAACAAAACCCGAAGTATTCCCGAAGTATCATAATGTAACTTCAAATTTGTACAAAAAAGTAGCTGTATATAGCAATTTTTTCATAAAAAAGACACATATCGAATAAGAAATAAGATATGTTATCGTAAAAAACACGATACATTTCGCATTTAGTACAATTTTTAACGTGTTATATGTCTCAAAAAATCATATTGTGCCTTAATGATACAAACATAAGTGTATCAAAAAGATATTATAAGACATATTTGCATCTAAAATACAATGTTATAATGTATAATCTTCATACTTTTGCAATGTTCAAAATAATAATAGCTTTTTCTAAGTTCATACTTTCCGAAATTATAGTTCGTTACTTTCTAAAAAATTAACTTCCAAGATTGTTTCTGAAGAGTCAGTATTATCTGTTTGGAATAAAAGTAGCCACCCGACGGGGTGGCTGCTTTCATTTTATAGCAGTTCACTCCTCTTTATATATACTCTCCATCATACGAAGGAGTGTCTTACAAGCCATCGCAAATAGAGATTAAACACACAATCACGCATTTAGCATAAAGAAGGTATCAACGACAGTTTCTGTTTTGGGGCAACAAGAAGAATAATGACGTGAAATCATCCGTATCTTAATTTTATTGAGTAACTTTGCAACGAAAAATAATTTACAGACAAATCACACATTCATCGTGAGAATAGATATCATTACGGTTCTACCTGAACTGATAGAGCCATTCACTAAAGAAAGTATCCTCGGCAGGGCACAAAAGAAGGGACTTGCTGAGATTTATGTTCATAATCTTCGTGACTACACTACGGACAAGCACAAGCGTGTGGATGACTACCCTTTCGGTGGTGCTGCAGGAATGCTTATCCAGTGTCAGCCATTGGATGCTCTCATATCAAAGCTCAAGAAAGAGCGTGAGTATGACGAGATAATCTTCACGGCACCAGATGGCGAAACATTCAACCAGTCAATGGCTAACGAATTGTCGCTGAAGAAGAACCTAATCATCATCTGCGGTCATTATAAAGGTATCGACTACCGCATACGTGAACACCTTATTACAAAGGAGATATCCATAGGTGACTACGTTCTTACGGGTGGTGAACTCGCCGCAGCCATCATGGCTGATGCCATAATACGTGTCGTCCCTGGTGTGATAGGTGATGTGGAGAGTGCCCTGAGCGACTCTTTCCAGGACAATCTCCTTGAGCCTCCAGTATATACACGTCCTGCGGAATATCATCCTGTGGATAATCCAGAAGAGACATGGGGCATCCCGCAGATTCTACTCTCTGGTCACGAGGCAAATATACGCAACTGGGAATATGAACAAGCTGTAAAGCGAACCAAGGAAAGAAGGCCTGATTTGCTGGAAAAATAGCATTCGTGGTAAAGACATCACCCACACGAATTCTTGTCGTTCCCCTTTTACTTACAAAAGAAAGCAAGTTGAATACTTGCGAAACATAAGTTAATCATTAATTGAAGATATAATAAAGTGTATTTACCATCAGAATGGCACGAGCAGGAATTCGTGCAACTTACATGGCCTCATAGGGAAACCGACTGGGCACCTATATATAATGAGGTAGTGGAATGTTACTGTAACATGGCTCGCGAGATTGCAAAGCGTGAGTCTCTGCTCATCGTGGCACAATATCCAGATGAGGTAAAGGAACAGTTGAAGGCGCACAATGTGAGCATGGACAATATCCGCATCTTCGAGTGCGAGACAAATGACACATGGGCACGCGACCACGGTTTCATCTCATGTCTTGATGAGGGCAAGCGCATACTCCTTGACTACCAGTTTAATGGCTGGGGAATGAAGTTTGCTGCCAACCTTGACAATCAGATAAGCAAGAAGATGTACAAGGGTAATGCCGTTGACGGTACATACAACAACTGTCTTGACTTCGTTCTTGAGGGTGGAAGTATAGAGAGTGACGGCAAGGGAACTATTCTCACTACCGCTTCATGTCTGCTTGCACCTAACCGTAATGACACTCTCGACTATGAACGCATAGGCGAAAGACTCTTTGAGGATTTCAACGCTGAGAGGATTCTGTGGCTTGAACACTCATGGCTTGCAGGTGACGATACGGATGGTCACGTAGATACTGTTGCACGTCTCTGTCCTAATGACACGATAGCATACGTTCAATGTCTCGACAAGGATGACGAACACTATACGGAACTGCACGCTATGGAGGAGGAAATCAAGGCATTCACAACCACCGAGGGTAAGCCTTACAACCTCATTCCTCTACCTATGCCAGATGCCTGTTATTGGGAAGAAGAACGTCTTCCTGCTACATACGCAAACTTCTTGATTATGAACGGCGCAGTACTTATGCCTACATATTCACAACCAGAGAATGACGCTCTCGCAAAGAGCCAGCTCCAGAAGGCTTTTCCTGACCGTGAGATAGTGGGTATTGACTGCTCAGTACTCATCAAGCAGCATGGTTCACTCCATTGTTGTACAATGCAATATCCTACTACTGATTAAACATAGCAGGAGTCTCATGTAACTCAAGTTTCGCAGGTGCTCAACTTGTTAAGGTTATTAGGTTTAAGGTTATCGGGACGCTACGCTTTTATATTTGAATGTTCTCTGCTACAAGTATCAAAACTGATAACCTAAAACCTGACGACATCTCAACTGAAGCCTGCGAAAGTTGAGTCATATAAGCTTTATACGTTAATAATACAAGAGTCATTAGCCGTTTTTCATTGAACATGTTCTAATTTACCTTTTTTAGAATGTGCGCGCACGAAACAGACACATTTTGCAAAGTCGAGTTTGCATTATAGAAAAAAAACGCTACATTTGCACCCAGAAGGTTATGTATAGTTCATTTTTTTCAAAAAAAATCACATGAACATGCATTAATTTTCATTTCTTGACTTATTAATCATATACGAAAGAAAGTATGGAATCCTTTTTCCGAACACATGCATATCTGGTAGAGCATTTGCCTGCCACTGTGCGCAGAGACCTGATGGATGAGATCAACTGGAAAGACAGGATGATCGGCATAAAAGGTGCGCGCGGCGTAGGAAAGACTACTTTTTTGCTCCAGTATGCAAAGGAGAATTTTGCTCCTAATGACAAAACTTGCCTATACATCAACACCAACAATTTCTACGTGCAGAACGTCGGAATTGCTGCCTTTGCCGATGAATTCTACCATTCAGGCGGTAAGGTCTTGCTTATTGACCAAGTTTACAAACAACCAAACTGGAGCCAACAGCTCCGTGAATGTTACGACCGTTATCCAGGATTGAAAATCGTCTTTGCAGGTTCACCTGTTATGCGCCTCAAAGAGGAAAACCCAGAACTCAACGGTATCGTTCATTCGTACAATCTTCGCGGATTCTCTTTCCGCGAATACCTCAACGTAAAGACAGGATTAAGATTGAAGCCATATACATTGGACGAAATCATAAGCAAACATACTGCAATAGCAACGGAAATATTCGAGCAGGTTAATCCTCGCGACCATTTCCAGGACTACTTGCACCACGGATTCTATCCATTCTTCTTGGACAAACAGAATTATTCTGAGAATCTTCTCAAGAATATGAATATGATGATAGAGGTGGACATCTTGCTCGTCAAGCAGATTGAACTCAAATATCTTGCTAAGATTAAGCAGCTGTTCTATCTTCTCACAATCAGCGGAAGCAGCGCACCTAACGTAAGCTCACTTGCTCAGGAGCTGGGCATGTCACGTGCAACGGTTATGCACTACATCAAGTATCTGATGGAGGCTCGCCTTGTGAATATGATTTATGCCAAGGGTGATGAGTTCCCAAAGAAGCCTGCAAGGGTTCTTCTTCACAACTCAAACCTCATGTACAGCTTCTATCCTCGCACATTCGACACTCACGATGTGCTTGAGTGCTTCTTCTGCAACGCTCTCTGGAAGGACCACAAGATTAACAAGGTGGGTACTCTCTGCTCATTCCTCGTTGATGGTCAGTATGACTTCAAGATTGCAGAATACTCTGCTAAGCTGAAGAGTAAGTCAAAGACTCTCTTTGCTGTCAACCAGTGTGATATAGGTGAAGGCAACCAGATTCCACTCTGGCTATTTGGATTCCTCTACTAAAAAGAAATTCTTGCATAAGTAAAGCTGACCTAAAGCAAATGACAAAAAGTTACTGTGACACAAACATGGGGTATCATTTTGTCATTTGACTTTTCACAGTAAAATTACGAACGGTTACCGAAGGGTTACCGAGGGGTCAGCCAGTGACAATATGTCAATTATGATTAGATTATGATGACATAAGGCCTGAATATGCAGGAAAGGAAGGAATCAGGGAAAAAGATTTTTAGGAACACATTATAAAATTTAAACATTATTATGGGTAAAGAAAAGAAATTCATTACTTGTGATGGTAACACAGCTGCTGCACATGTAGCATACATGTTCTCAGAAGTTGCTGCCATCTACCCAATCACTCCATCTTCTCCAATGGCGGAGCACGTGGATGAGTGGGCTGTTCAGGGTCGCAAGAACCTCTTCGGCGACACAGTACTCGTACAGGAAATGCAGTCAGAGGCTGGTGCAGCAGGTGCTGTTCACGGTTCTCTTCAGGCTGGTGCTCTCACCACTACATTCACAGCATCACAGGGACTTCTCCTTATGATTCCAAATATGTACAAGATTGCTGGTGAGCTCCTTCCATCTGTATTCCATGTATCTGCTCGTACAGTTGCATCACACTCTCTCTGTATCTTTGGTGACCACGGAGACGTGATGGCTTGCCGCCAGACAGGTTTCGCTATGCTCTGCGAAGGCTCTGTACAGGAAGTTATGGACCTTTCTGCAGTAGCTCACCTTGCTGCACTTGACACTCGCGTACCATTCATCAACTTCTTCGATGGATTCCGTACTTCACACGAGTATCACAAGATTGAGGAAATCGACATGGAGGATATCCGCCCACTCGTACCAATGGATAAGGTTGCTGAGTTCCGCTCACGTGCACTCACTCCAGAGCATCCAGTTGCTAAGGGTATGGCTGAGAACCCAGAGACATTCTTCGCTCACCGCGAGTCTTGCAACCCATACTACGATTCAGTTCTTGAGTCAGTAGAGAAGTACATGGCTGAAATCTCTAAGATCACAGGTCGTGAGTACAAGCCATTCTCTTACTATGGTGCTGCTGACGCTACAGACGTAATCATCCTTATGGGTTCTGCTACAGAGGCTGCTCGTGAGGCTATCGACTACGCTAACGCTAACGGCAAGAAGTACGGTATGGTATCAGTTCACCTCTACCGTCCATTCTCAGTAGATCGTCTCCTCGCTACAGTACCTTCAACTTGCAAGCGTATTGCAGTTCTTGACCGTACTAAGGAGCCAGGTGCAAACGGCGAGCCACTTTACCTCGACGTTAAGGATGCATTCTACGGACAGGAGAACGCTCCAAAGATTATCGGTGGCCGTTACGGTCTCGGTTCTTGCGACGTTACTCCAACTATGATTCTTTCAGTTTACAAGAACCTTGAACTCCCAGAGCCAAAGGATCACTTCACACTCGGTATCGTTGATGACGTTACATTCCGTTCTCTCCCACTCGAGGAGGAGATGGCACTCGGTGGTGAAGGCATCTTCGAGGCTAAGTTCTTCGGACTTGGAGCTGATGGTACTGTAGGTGCTAACAAGAACTCAGTTAAGATCATTGGTGACAACACAAACAAGTATTGCCAGGCTTACTTCTCTTACGACTCTAAGAAGTCAGGTGGTTTCACTTGTTCACACCTCCGTTTCGGAGACACACCAATCCGCTCAACATATCAGATCAAGACTCCTAACTTCGTAGCTTGCCACGTTCAGGCTTACCTCCGCATGTACGATGTACTCCGCGGTCTCCGTCAGAACGGACAGTTCCTCCTCAACACAATCTGGGAGGGTGACGACCTTGTTAAGAACCTTCCTAACAATGTTAAGAAGTACTTCGCAGACAAGAACATCACAGTTTACTACATCAACGCTACTAAGATTGCACAGGAGATTGGTCTTGGAAACCGTACAAACACAATCCTCCAGTCAGCATTCTTCCGTATCACAGAGGTAATCCCTGTTGACCTTGCCGTAGAGCAGATGAAGAAGGCTATCGTTAAGTCTTACGGAAAGAAGGGTGAGGATGTCGTTAACATGAACTATGCAGCCGTTGATCGTGGTGGCGAGTACAAGCAGCTCACAGTTGACCCAGCATGGTCTAACCTCCCAGCAGACCCAGAGGTTAAGAACGATGACCCAGACTTCATCAACAACCTCGTTCGTCCAATCAACGCTCAGAACGGTGACCTCCTCCCAGTATCAGCTTACAAGGGAATCGAGGACGGTATGTGGGAGCAGGGAACTGCAGCATACGAGAAGCGTGGTGTTGCAGCATTCGTTCCAGTATGGGATCCTAACACATGTTGCCAGTGTAACAAGTGTGCATTCGTTTGTCCTCACGCTTGTATCCGTCCATTCGCTATGGATGAGAAGGAAGCTGCAGGTCTCAACGCAGACAAGATCGAAATCAAGGCTCCAGCACAGCTCAAGGGTATGCAGTTCCGCATCCAGGTAGGCGTTATGGACTGTCTCGGTTGTGGTAACTGTGTTGACGTATGTCTTGGTACTAAGGGCGAGAAGGCTCTCAAGATGGTTCCACTCGAGGGACAGCTTGGCGAGGCAGCTAACTGGGACTACTGCGTTAAGAACGTTAAGTCAAAGCAGGATCTCATCGACTTCAAGTCTAACCCACGTCTCAGCCAGTTCGCAACTCCACTCTTCGAGTTCTCAGGTGCATGTTCTGGTTGTGGTGAGACTCCATACGTTAAGCTCATCTCTCAGCTCTTCGGTGACCGTGAGATGGTTGCTAACGCTACAGGATGTTCTTCTATCTACTCAGGTTCAATTCCATCAACTCCATATACAAAGAACGAGAAGGGTCAGGGTCCAGCATGGGCTAACTCACTCTTCGAGGACTTCTGTGAGTTCGGTCTCGGTATGACTATCGCAAACAAGAAGATGCGTGCTCGTATCGTAACTCTCCTTCAGGAGCTTATCGCTAAGGATGACACTCCAGCTGAGTTCAAGGCAGCTGCTGAGGAGTGGATTGCAGGCAAGGACAATGCAGAGGCTTCAAAGGCTGCTGCTGCTAAGCTCGCTCCAGCTATCCAGGCAGGTCGTGAGGCTGGTTGCCCAACTTGCAAGCAGCTCTCTGAGCTTTCACACTACCTCGTTAAGCGTTCACAGTGGATCATCGGTGGTGACGGTGCTTCTTACGATATCGGTTACGGTGGTCTTGACCACGCTCTCGCATCAGGTGAGGATATCAACATCTTCGTTATCGATACTGAGGTTTACTCTAACACAGGTGGTCAGTCATCTAAGGCTACTCCAATCGGTGCTATCGCTCAGTTCGCTGCAGGTGGTAAGCGCATCACAAAGAAGGACCTCGGTCTCATGCAGTCAACTTACGGCTACGTTTACGTTGCTCAGGTTGCAATGGGAGCAGACAACGCACAGTGTCTCAAGGCTATCCGCGAGGCAGAGGCTTATCCAGGTCCATCACTCGTAATCGCTTACGCTCCATGTATCAACCACGGTCTTAAGGCTAAGGGTGGTATGGGTAAGAGCCAGGCTGAGGAAGCTAAGGCTGTTGAGTGTGGTTACTGGCACCTCTGGCGCTTCGACCCACGTCTCGCAGAACAGGGCAAGAACCCATTCCAGCTTGACTCTAAGGAGCCTAACTGGGATAACTTCCAGGCATTCCTTGATGGTGAGGTTCGTTACCTCTCACTCAAGAAGGTTAAGCCAGCTGAGGCTCAGGAGCTCTTCGATGCTGCTAAGAAGGCTGCACAGCACCGCTATGCAACTTACGTACGTATGAGCAAGATTGACTATTCTGCAGAATAATCGTCTTAATCAATAATAACAACCAATGCCACGGGCAGGGTAATGCCCTGCCCGTGACTGTTTTAAAGATAGTTGAATATGTCAAAAGAACAACGAAATACAATCGAATATCTTGTTTGCATAATAGGAGCGTTTGCCAATAGGTTCTCGCTAACTAACGCAAAAGCATACCAGTATCTTCGCAAGTACAAAGGGTTAGATTTCCTGACCAAGCATTACAAGGTGGAACATACATTGTCAATAGAAGATGCTATTGAAGACATAGCAATTATCTGCAATCGCCACGGAGGCACATTAGTACTATGAAACTATATCACGGTTCAAACATGAGTATTGACACGATTGACCTAAAAAGAGGACGTCGTGGTAAGGATTTTGGTCAAGGTTTCTACCTAAGCCCAGATTTACACCAAGCACAGATGATGGCTGAGCGTACAGTGGATAGAGAAGAATCTGGTGAAGCCACGATTACGACCTATAAATTTGATGAAAACATTATGTATAAAACCGTTTCATCAGATATAAAAGTCAAAGTATTTGAAGGCTATTCTCAGGAATGGGCAGAATTCATTATGCAAAACCGTAAGAACAAATCTCATGAGCAGGCACATAATTACGATATAGTGTATGGACCAATAGCAGATGACAGAGTCGGATTACAAATTAGTCGTTTCCAATTGCAATATATTCAAATGGACGAACTGATTCGCCAACTATCATTCATCCGACCAACTTTCCAATATTTTTTTGGTACAGAACGAGCAATAAGTTTACTTCAAAAGATATAGCAGTAACATTATGACAACACAAGACGCACAAAGCAAACAATTCCAGATAGAATGTTTGACAAATGAACTTGTCAATATGCTAATGGAGGAACAAAATATTACGATGACTCAAGCTATGGATATTATTTATGGCTCACATACATTCGAGAAAGTTGAGCGTGATACCACAGGCTTGTACTATCAGGGGGCCGTTTATATTATGGACATACTTCGTGAAGAGCTGAAAGCACGCATTTAAGCATATAAGTTATGGGTATTATAGTATGTAATTATGGGCGAATTCTTAACAAGAACTCGCTTTTTTTGTTGTTTCGTGTCGTCAATCTTAACAAAAAGTATTTTTGGCGACTAATTATACGGGGATTTTTGCAATTATATCGGAAAATGTCCGTAAATTTGCATACTTAAAAAAGTAAAAGGATAAATATGAAAGAGACTATTCTTGTAACGGGTGGAACTGGTTTTATCGGTTCACACACTACAGTAGAACTTCAGCAAGCAGGATACGACGTAGTAATTATAGACAACCTCTCAAACTCTAATGTCAATGTACTTGACGGTATTGAGAAGATTACTGGCATCCGTCCAGCATTCGAGCAGGTTGACCTCAACGATTTTGATAAGGTAGAAGCAGTATTTGCAAAATATCCAATCAAGGGTGTAATCCACTTCGCAGCATCTAAGGCTGTTGGCGAATCTGTAGAAAAGCCTCTTTTATATTATAGGAATAATCTCAATTCCCTCATGAACGTGCTTGAGCTTATGGCTAAGTATGGTACAAAGGGAATCATCTTCTCTTCTTCTTGCACCGTATATGGTCAGCCAACTAAGGAGAACCTCCCTGTAACAGAGAACGCTCCAATTCAGAAGGCACTCTCACCATACGGAAACACTAAGCAGATTAACGAAGAGATCATTCAGGATTATATCCACTCTGGTGCACCAATCAAGAGTATCATTCTCCGTTACTTCAATCCAATAGGTGCACACCCAACGGCTCTCATTGGTGAACTTCCTAACGGAGTTCCAATGAACCTCATTCCATTCGTAACTCAGACTGCCATCGGTATCCGTAAGCAGTTGAAGATATTTGGTAATGACTACAACACACCAGACAAGACTTGTATCCGCGACTACATCTATGTAGTTGACCTTGCAAAGGCACACGTAAAGGCAATGACACGTGTACTCGATCAGGAGACAGAGCCAGTTGAGATATTCAACATCGGTACAGGTCATGGTTATTCAACACTCGAAATCGTAGAAGGGTTCGAGCGTGCAACAGGTGTTAAGCTTCCTTGGGAATACGCTCCACGTCGTGAGGGCGACATCGAAGCAATCTGGGGAAATGTTGACAAGGCAAACAAGGAACTTGGCTGGTCAGCAGACACTCCACTCGACGAGATTCTTGCTTCCGCTTGGAAGTGGCAGCAGCATCTCCGCGAAGCAGGTATTCAATAAAAAAAGTAATCATAAGGAATTATCTGCAATACTATATAATAGTTAAAATTGCAGATTATGTCGTGTTTTATTTTGTGTTTGTGTTGTGGCTATTCTTTTGCGTGAGCAACGGGGTAGCCCATTTTTTTATTATAAAGTCAACTAACATAGCTTATGGAAAGACAGATTATAAGAAAAGTTTTCATGTTCATACTCGCCCTATCCCTTGGCTTTGGAAGTATGTACGCACAGTCGAAGAATGCGGAGGAAGCAAGACGCATGTTCGACAAGGTATTCACGTCTGTCTTTGGTCCACAAGGTTCACACGTCAAGTACTCCGTCAACATCCTCGGTATATATAAGACCGAAGGTGCAATAGAATACAAAGGAAAGAAGCAACGCTATCAGGAAGCAAGATACGCATCATGGAACGACGGCATCACCGCATACATGGTTGATAAGAAGAAGAAGACCGTAAACATCTACAATGCTAACGACGATAACAAGGACAAATATCTTTCAAAGTTCAAATACGACGTTAACAACTACGAATTCAGTTACGTCACTCGAGGCAATACCTACGAGATAACTGCCAAGATTAAGGAGTCAAGCCTGTTCGGGATACGCGAAGTGATGGCGGTAGTAAACAAACAGAATCTACACCCACAAAGTCTGAACATAAAACTCGCATTCTTCAGGACAACAGTTAAAATCACAGAATTCAAGAGTGGCAACATCTCAGATGACATCTTCGTATTCCCTGCAAACAAGTTCAAGGACTACGAATATACAGACCATAGAAAAGATAATAATTGACGATAAAAAACAAGGCGTAAATCACCACTTATTATCAAATTCCACAGAACTCATGACATAGAGCACGCAACTCAACTTTTAGCTCTACAATAAGAAATGCGCTTTCTGTTGTTTCCGTGCACACAAATTGATACGTGGCAAGGATTATTATACTAAACCAACATAACCAATCAATTAGAGAAATGTCGAGTTTTATTGCCTAATGTCAATAATTTGCCATATTTTTTCAAATAATCGAATAAATATTTGTTGCATACGAGTAAAATGTCGTACCTTTGCAGCGTAAAAAGAAAACAAGCACATAAGTGCAAGAATTTTAGGATAAGTAAAGATTGTTTAATTCAAGTGGAATGTTTTTAGGGATAACAATGAAGTTCCACAGGTAAAAAGATTTTAGGATTATGAAAAAGTCAATTGTATTCGCAGCAATTATGCTTGCAGCTGTATCAGCAAACGCAACAACATCAACAAAGAAGGCAAAGGCTCCAAAGCCAACAACATATACTGTAGCTGAGACTTCTTACGACAATGAGGGCAATGTAAGCGCAACATCAGTTGACGCATACAAGGTTGCAGAGATTGACGTACCTGCACGTGTACGTTTCATTGAGGGAAAGTCTTACGGCATCAACGTTGTATCTCTCGCAGACAACGTAGATAAGTCCATCCGCTACAAGGTTCAGAACGGTGTTCTCCGTGTATATTCAACTGCTGAGTATGTTGAGAACAACAGCGTAATCATCAACCTCGTTGTTCCTGCTCTTCCAGAGCTCAAGACTGCAGCTACACTCAACACTATCAACGTTCGATAATTTCACACAGCATCATATCATAACAGGAAGGGTGAGTCATTCGTTTGACTCACCCTTTTTTGTATGTCATTTACCACACGAGAACCACAAGCTAATACGACAAAACACTCTTCGCAATGGTGGATTATCTTATTACAGAACTCTCAAGCAAGTGTGCAACTGTGCCAAATGTGCCACTGTACCGACAGGCATTCTACTACATAAAACTACATTTTTTTCAATTTTTATCATTTGTGCCAAAAGTGCCAGTTGGCACAGTGCACACTTCGTCCATATCGCAACAATAAGATTGTACATCAGCAACACATAATATTGCTGACATAAACACACAATTTACGGGGCACAAACATGATGTTTATGCTCCGTAAGTATGATATTCTTATGTAATAATTTACATCTCCTTTACGAGTTAAATCATATTACTAATGATGTTTAGAAACAGAAAAAACAAGCCTCATCATTTCTTACACACACTATCCCCAAATTGCTATCACAAAAGAGAAAAATATTCCCATGTACCACAAGCACATGAAACCAATTGGCAACAATGACCATTTCGTAGGGCGTTTGGAATACCAAACATAACTTATAACAGAGGTTACAAATGCCATAATTGGATAGAAGCCTAATAATCCACAGAAAATTTCCGCTGCCACGTCATTATTTGGGTGATCCATTGCAAAAATGCTAATAAGAGAGACCATAAAATAGGGAATTATTGTCATAAGGTTCAAAGCAACAGGTGTCTTTATCCAACTCGGCAAATTATGTTTACGCATCAAGCAAACGCAAAACCAAATACTCAAACATGGAAAGAGGAAAAACATTATGAAAAAAAAGATCGTTTCCATATCTTAGACTTCGTTTATTTCAAAAAAAAAAGCAAACACAACCATTTTAGGTTCATGCTTGCTTTTTTATTCTTCATTCTACATTCATCATTCTTCATTTCATTTATCAATCTCTTTTACAAGGTAAATCTGTGTTGGGAAGTGGTCAGAATAGCCATTCTGCCAGATACCACTGAGAGTGGTACGGAAAGGACCGCCTGCATTTCGTCCTGACTTTGATGTGATATAGTCAGGCTTGAATATCTCGTTCTTGAACATGGTGAACGAACTACGGTCCTTGCCAACAAGATTCTTTGACACGATAATCTGGTCGAAGAGATTCCACATGCCATCCCAAAGGAGAGTGCCCTGCCCTTTCTTACGGAGAGTCTCGTACCAAGGATTGTAAAGGTCATTCGTTTCCTTCACCTTCTTGACGTCATTCTTTGCCTTGAGAGCCTCAACGATACACTTGTCATCAGGATCATCATTCAAGTCACCCATGATAACAATCTTTGTGTTTGGCTTTACGGCAACGAGAGAGTCTGTGATGGCACGCACCTTACGACCCATGAACTCACGGCTTTCGCTACCAGCACCACGTGAAGGCCAGTGGTTTACCATGAAAGCAAAGTCTTCGCCAAGGAGACTACCCTCAACAAGGAGTACGCCACGAGTGATGTGACCGTTGCTGAAAGCCTTATACTCCTCAGTGACAGATATAAGCTTGCATGACTTTGGACGGAACATCTTTGGATTATATAGTGCTGCCACATCTACGCCTCGACGGTCGTCACCCTCAAAGTGAATGAATTTGAATCCTTTTTCCTTCAATGCTGGCTGTGCCACGAGGTCTTCAAGCACACGTGCATTCTCCACTTCCGATAGTCCGATGAACGCTGCCCCACCCTTCACACGGTCAGTACACAACTCGCTAAGCACACGTGACATATTGGCAAGCTTATTGTTATACTTGTGGCTGTTCCAGTGATAGCTACCATCTGGCAGGAAGTCATAGTCGTTCTTTCCCTCATCGTGAATGGTATCGAAGAGGTTCTCCTGATTGTAGAATGCCACACCGGCATAGATGGTACGCTTCTCGTTTGACTCCTTTCCCTCTGGTCTTGCCGAGGTGAACGCTACAGCTGCCAAAAGAGCAGCAAATGAATATATAATCTTACGCATTTTTAGCTGTCAATTATGAATTGTTTGTTGTCAATTATGTATTAAGAATTGGATATCCTGAAGATATTTCAAATTATCGAGAGCAAATATCATATTTTTTTTTCGTTATACAAATATCTTTCCGCAAAAAAAGAGAAATATTGTATAAACATATCATGATTCAAACAAAATTAAGTAATTTTGTAGTCGAAATTAAGTTTACGAATATACTAAAAACAGAAAAATAAAATCACTTCAAAAAATTATGAGAAAAGGTGTGACACTTATGGCTGCGGCTTTGTGCCTATCCACAGGAGCATTTGCCCAAGTTGTCAAGACTGACACAATCAGTGCCGAGGACGAAGATTTCGACTTCTCCCTCACTGAAGGTCAGATTGACGAGGATGCGGAAGCTGCCAGCACTATTACCACCATATCAAGTTCAAAGGACCCTTACCTGAGCGAGATTGGCTTCCAATGGTCGGCTATGCGCTTCAAGTATCGAGCCCTCGACAATGCGTATGTTGGTAATTACATCAACGGCATTAAGTTCAACAATGCAGAAAGCGGCCGTTTCAGTTTCTCTGGTATCACTGGAGGTCTGAACGATGCAACACGTAACAAGACTGGCGTAGGAAACTACGAGCAGAACAAGTTCTCCTATTCGCCACTTGGCGGAGCTACGGACATCGACATCCGTGCAAGCCACTACGCAGCAGGCAACAAGATAGGACTTGCTGGTACGAACCGTAACTATGTACTCCGTGCCAACTACACATTTGCCACAGGACTTATGGAGAACGGCTGGGCATTTATGGGAAGCGTAGCATATCGCTGGGCTCACCAGGGTGTCATCGAAGGTACATTCTACAACTCCTTCTCATTCATGCTCGGTGCAGAGAAGCAGTTCAACGACAAGCATTCCCTCTCACTCAACGTGTGGGGCGCACCAACTGAACGCGGACAACAGGTTGCGGCTACTGAGGAGGCTTACGCCCTCGCAAACAGCCACTACTATAACGCTGCATGGGGTTACCAGAACGGAAAGAAGCGTAACAGCCGCGTTGTATCGGAGTTCTCACCTTCTATCCTTACTACATGGGACTGGAAGATTAACGAGGACACCAAACTCGCTACTTCGGCAGCCGTTACATTCATGAACTACGCTTCCACTCGTCTCGCATACAACAATGCGTACAACCCAATGCCTACTTACTACAAGAACCTTCCATCATCCATCTTCAACGTGTATGATGAGAGTTACAACAATAGTAAATGGCTTCTTAAAGACAACCCAGCCGCACTTTCACAGTGGCAAAGTCTTTACGACTACTGGACAGGCGACAAGGCACACCGTCAGATTCAGTGGGATCAGCTCTATGCTGTGAACGAGGCAAACAATGCCACTGGTGGCGATGCCCGTTACTATGTGGAGAAGCGTCACAACAACCAGACTGTGTTCAACCTCAGTTCCATCCTTAACGGAAAGATTAACAAGCGTAGCACTTACACTCTCGGTGTGAATGTGAACTCTACAAAGGGTATGCACTACAACACGATGGACGACCTCCTCGGTGCAACTACATTCCACGACTACGACAGCTACTCACTCAATAAGTACGGTTCAACAAGTTCATACATCCAGAATGACATGGACAACCCTAACCGCCTCATCAAGGAAGGCGACAAGTTCGGATATGACTACAACATATACGTGAACAAGGTTAAGGGCTTCGGTCAGAACCAGTGGCAGTTTGGTGATTTCACCATCAACTACAGCGCAGACATCGAAGGCACATGGATGGAACGTGAAGGACTTATGCGCAACGGACGTTGCATGAACTACTCTAAGGGTAAGAGCGGTGTTGCAAGCTTCCTCGGTGGTGGCGGTAAGTTACTCCTCGAGCAGAAGATTGCCACTTCACGTCTCTACGTTGCTGGAAGCATCGAAAGTCAGGCACCACTTGCCTACAACTCATTCGTTGCTCCACGTATTCAGAACAACTATGTCAACGACCTCAAGAACGAGTGGTTCTGGAATGTTGAGGCTGGCTACCAGTGGTACTTCGGTCCTGTAAGCGGTAAGATAAGCGGTTACTACACTAAGTTCAACGATGTAACCCAGCAGATGACCTTCTACAACGATGACTTCTCTTACCTCACTTACCTAACAATGACAGGCATTAAGCAGGAGTACAAGGGTCTTGAGGCAGCCATCAGCGTCAAGCTTGCACGTAACCTCAAGCTCAACCTTCTCGGAACAATTTCTGACGCTAAATATACAAACAATCCTAACGCACAGCTCTCTTACGAAGGTTCTGACCCAAAACTCGTAAACATGATCAATGCGTTCACTCCTATCAAGGACGGTGCAAACCAGCCACTCCTCGTGTTCATGAAGAACGTGAAGATGGATTCAACTCCACTCACGGCTGCATCAGTAGGTCTATCTTACAACATCAACGGTTGGTACTTCGATGCTAACCTCAACTACTACGACCGTGTTTATATCAGTGCTTCACGTTACCTCCGCCTCAGCAACTCTACTGAAGGTGGTGTACAGGGATTTGCAAACAACATCCTTGAGTATAATGGAACAACAAAGAAATTCGATAACGCATGGGACAAGGCTAAGGCAAGTGCTGCCGACGGTCACGCTGCCTACGTCTATGACAGCGAGACAGGCGAGGTTCTCGATGGCTACTCACCAGAGTCAGAGAAGTGCAAGGGCGGCTTCATGCTCGACGCATCAATCGGTAAGAGCATCAACCTCCGTGACGGCAAGCGTCTCAGCGTCAACCTTCAGGTTCAGAACATCACCAACAACACAGACATGCGTACTGGTGGATATGAGCAGAACCGCAAGGACCGTACTTACGACTATCAGTTCTCAAAGAACTCTTATTACTACTATGCAAATGCAATCAACGCATTCCTCAATGTTTCACTCAAATTCTAAGCAGATATGAAGAAAGTATTTTTAGCATTATTTGCAGGAACACTCACTCTTGCATCCTGCATGAACGACTGGGACACAGAGATGGTCGATAATGACCTTTACTCTGCTGAGAATATTGGTGAACCAACAACCACTCTCTCAAAGCTTCGCAAGGACTATGCAAGCGTCATCGAAGGACAGTCTTACACCCTTGTCAACAAGGACGAGATTGTGGAAGGTATCGTAGTTGCAAACGACATATCTGGCAACATTTACCAGAGCATCTTCATTCAGGGAGTTGCCAAGGACGGAACACTCGACACAAGCGAGGGCGGTTTCGGTGTAAGCATCAAGGGCATTGGCTGTCTTTATGCCATCTATCCTGTGGGACAGAAGGTACGCATCAACCTCAAGGACCTCTACGTAGGAAGCTACGGCAAGTCACCACGTATCGGAATGCCATACGTCAACACCAACGGTGCTCTAAAGCTTGGCCCTATGACATTCCCTATGATGCAGTCACACATCCAGAAGATTGGCAAGCCAAACGTAAACATGGTGCAGGCTCGTGAGATAACAGCCGACGACCTCAGTGCAAACAACATTGATAAGATTACTCCTATGCTCGTAGTGATGAAAAACGTCACTATCTCTGATGCAGGATGGCCATATGCCCACTGGGAGGCAGGTGGCGATGTGTACTCAGAGTACCACGACATCACCATTGGCGGAGTGAAGAAGTCACAGCTTCTCTACACAAGTACAAGTTCAACGTTTGCAGGTGACACAATCAAGCCTGGCAAGAAGACAATCTACGGCCTTTTGAACCGTTACACTTCAAGCTATCAGCTTTCACTTCGTTCAATCGACGATATCATTGAGTTGGGGGAATAATTAAGATTTATCTTTGGAGTTAAACAAGAAGCTAAAAAGAAGATAAAATGAAGTTAAAGAGACGATACTCATTCGCCATTTTAACTCCCATATAACTCCTCTTTAACTTCACAATAACTACAATCACACAAATTAGAAAAGATTTATGAAAAAGATATTTTCATTTTTGCTCACAGTAGCAACAACATTGGCTATCACAACATCATGTGCTGATATCCCAATGCCATACGACATATTCGCTAACGGAGACATCTCTTTTGGAGAGCCTATTCCATATAAGAGTGCCACAATGTATACTGACTGGACAACTTGTGCCATCAATGGAAAGGCAAATCCTTGGTCACAGGGCGCATCTTACACTCAGGCAACAGGTTACCAAAAATGGGATGGAACTAGTAAGACAAATAAGGACGTTGAAGGATACCTTATCTCTCCTGCAATTAACACAAAGTGCGAGAGCGGAAAGGTAAAGGTTACTTTCGATCATGTAATTGGCTATTCAAACAACGATTCACAATACAAGGAACATATTGGCTTCTTTGTTTCAAACAACTTTGATGGCAAGGATGCATCTACTGCAAATTGGACAAAACTCAACTTCAATATTACAGCAGAAGCATGCAATTCCACATGGACTCTTGTTAATGTTGGAGAAATTCAGTTGCCAGAAGAATTTGTAGGCAAAGACAGTGTCTATTTTGCATTCTATATGAAATCTGCATCTGCAGAGAAGTCTCTAACATGGGAACCAATGAATTTCTATGTTCTCGAAGGCGAAGCTGTAGCTGACACTACTAAGACTGACAGCGTTAAGACATTGGGAACAAAGGAAGCACCACTCACAGTAGCAGCAGCTAAGGCAGTAACATCTGGTAGCGGATACGTTACTGGTTACATCGTAGGTTATATTGACGGACAGAAACTTGCAGAAGGTGCTAAGTTTGAGGCAGCATCAGCAGCAGAGACAGAACTTCTCCTTGCTGACGCAGCAGATTGCAAGGACGCTACACTTGTTCTTCCTGTACAGTTGCCTGTTGGTGACCTCCGTACTAAGTTGAACCCTAATATTGCAGAGAACATCGGAAAGAAGGTTGTACTCTATGGTTCATTCGAGAACTACTTCGGAACAATGGGAATGAAGTCAACTTCATGGGCTAAGATAGATGGTACTGAAGTTGGTAAAGACCCTGATGCACCAGTAGTGCCAATCGGTGAAGCTAAGGGTGATGGAACAAAGGAGAACCCATTCAATGTAGCAGGTATTATAAAGTACACAACTGCATTGGGTGCAGACAAGAACTCTGACAAGGAAGTTTACTTCGAGGGTATCATTAGCGATGACCCTAATGTAGATACAGGTCAGTATGGTAACGCAACATTTAAGATTTCTGACGACGGAACTGACAATAACACATTCTATATCTTCCGTGCATTTGACATTAACAATGCCAAGTTCACAACAAAGAACATTAAGAAGGGCGATAAGGTTGTTATCTGTGGTACAGTTGTAAATTACAAGGGCAATACTCCTGAGACTGCTGCAAACAAGGCTTACCTCGTGTCAATTAATGGTACAACAGAAGGTGGCAACACAACAGGCGGTGATGACAGCGGAAACACAGGAAGCTCTACTGGCACAAGTGAAGGTGTAACTATTGACGGAACAACTGTTACTCTTGCTAACTCCGCCGCTACAGCTGGTGAGGAGACGATAACTGTTGACCTCAATACACTTGGTTTTACTAACCAGCAAGAAGTTGTTACTATTGACCTGAGCGACGGCACAAAGATTACACTTGACAAGGGTACAAATGCTAATGCTCCTAAGTTCTATGAAGCAACTAAGGGTATTCGTGTTTATGCAAACAATACTATCACTTTTGCAGGAAAAAGCGCAATTGCTAAGATTGTAATTACTTGTGACGAATACAACGGAACAAAGTATGTTGGCAACGCAACTGCAACTGTAGCATTTGACGGAAACAATGCAGTTTACACAAATGCCATCGCTTCTGGTTCTGGTGTTCAGCTCCGTGTTCAGACAATCACTATTACTTACGCTAAATAATTTGCAATGATTAAGAAACTTCAATATCTGCTGATGGCTTTGTCCATCAGCAGCACATTCGCACTTACATCTTGTAGCGAGGACGAGGAAGACCATGTTGTTGTTTGTCCTAACAACGGTATGGCTACTACGCTCGGTGCAGTTAGCGATACTATCAGTGGTTCTATCATAATGTATGGTAGTACAGAATTAGGCAGCCTTGTGGATCTCTATTCTGTCGGCATTCAATACAGTACTGACAAGGAGATGAAGACAGGTGTCACTGAGATTGTATCACAAGACTATGACGGAAAGAATTTTACGGTAGTTTTAACAAATCCATCAGCAAATACCACTTACTACTACCGTGCACGTGTTCGTATCAACGAACTTGAAGAGTTTGTTGGAAAGACAAGAGTTCTCTACACTGATGAGAAAGCAAAGATTGACACTGTTAGGACAATGGCTGCAAATCCAGACTTGGAAAATATTCAGAATGGCAGTGGCCAGTCACAGACAGATGATGAATATGATGAGGGTGACGACTCAAGTAATAAGAATGCAAACGTAGTCACTACAGATGCAACAGTTTCACGTCTTGAGATGCCACGCATCAACAATCGTTATGACTATATCTGTCACAAGCTTTCTGATGGAGAAGTAAATTACACAGTTCTCTATGACAAGGAAAAGATGCATGCAGTTTGGTCTGCATACACTTATGACTCAAAGAACTCACAAAAGAACTGGAGTAGTCGTACAGACGCATGGAGAGGTGAACCTTTCTATGATAATGACCAAGACCACCAACTCGGCACATCTGGATTCGGTAACGGTTACGACCGTGGCCATATCGTGGGAAGTGCAGAACGTTATTACTCAAAGGAGGCAAATGAGCAAACATTCTATATGTCAAACATGTCTCCAATGAAATCTGCCTTCAATCAGATATACTGGAGCGCGGTGGAAGACCGTGCTCGTGATGAATGGGGACGTAGTACTGTTACTAAGAATGGTGGTGTTCTCTACATTGTTAAGGGTGGTACAATTTCTGATGACAAAATTATTGAACGTCGTAAGCTAAAGACTACAAATGGCAAAAGTGTACAAGTTGCTGTGCCTAAGTATTACTGGATGGCATGTCTCTATATTAAGGATGGTAGTATGCGTGCTATTGGCTTCTGGATGGAGCACAAGGATTACAACAACACTTCTGACAGTTTCCTCAACAATCTTGCAAAAGAATCTGCATGCTCTATCGACGAACTTGAGAAGCGCACAGGTCTCGACTTCTTCTGTAATCTCCGTGACGAAGAGGAAAACATTATCGAGTTATCATACACAGAAAGTTTATGGGGACTGTAAAGAATTAAGAATTCATAATTCATAATTCAAAATAAATGGAAAGGGCTTCAGGAAACTGAAACCCTTTCTTATTTTATAGACATTCTCCACCTTCGGAAGATTTTCTTTGCCTTTTATTATGATTATATCTTTAATCTTCATATCTTTGTGGCGAACAAACCTAACACAAACATTATGGACAGAAGAGATTTTATCAAGAAGACAGCAGTGACCGTTGCCGGAACAGCCGTTACAGCACCTGTAATGGCAATGTTGACACAAAACGAAGGAACGGCAGAATTGCTGGAAAATGAATCAGAACCCATTTCTAATAATCAATCAGACAGAAAGATGAAGGTACTCATGGTTAATGGAAGCCCAAGGCATGACGGCAATACATTCACTTGCCTTGAGGAAGTTGGCAAGCAATTGCTGAAACATGGTATTGAGACAGAGATATTGCAGATAGGACATGGTCCTGTAAGCATGTGCGTCAACTGTGGCGGATGCAAACGCAATGGTGGTAACGGTTGCGTGTTTGACGATGACCTCTGCAACGTACTTGCAGATAAGATGAAGACGGCAGATGCCCTTATTGTCGGCTCGCCTGTTTATTACGGACAGCCAAACGGAGGCGTTCTTGCCGTGATGCAAAGGTTATTCTATTCATCAGGTCATATCGTTAAGGACAAGCCTGCCGCAGCTATTGCCGTGTGTCGTCGTGGTGGTGCTACAGCCACGCTCCAAACACTCAACATGATGTTTGAGATGATGAACATGCCTGTCGTCACTTCACAATACTGGAACATTGCCTACGGAGCAGGCAAGGGTGAGGTGAAGCTCGACACAGAGGGAATGCAGACCATGCGCACGCTTGGCAACAACATGGCATGGCTGCTCGAGAAGATTCACGCAGGTGGCAAGACCACCCCTGAACGTGAACGTGGCGTTTACATGAATTTCATTCGATAGAATCGTCTATACATATAAAATTATTACTGTCCGCTAAACATTAAAGCTCCATCAAAAAATTAGGGCTGGCACTTTGTATTGGTGTCAGCCCTTTTTAGTTATCTTTGTAGTTGACAAGAAAACAAACATAACCATGGGCAAAAGTACACATTTTTTCGG
>JAFYAT010000063.1 GCA_017540585.1 Bacteroidaceae bacterium
AGAAACAGAACAAAAACAAGAAAAAACATGTTTTTTTTGATTTTATTTGGTTTTTACCATGTTTTTTTAACTGGCCGCACTGCGGCAAAAAACAACATACAGTTTCAACCGTACAGGTCGAATAATTTTGCACACCTACTTAAGAAGAAAGATTATAATGCGCCTTGAGCCTCTGAGTGTCTTTTCCTTTCTGTCATCCATCCATATAAGGCGATGATGATGAAGCAGAGCAATGGAAGGGAATAGCTCACGTTGACGGCAGGAAGTCCATAGAGTGTACCGAGGTCGATGATGGCACCCTGAAGGGGTGGCATGAGCGCACCTCCTACGATTGCCATCACGAGGAAGGCGGCACCAAGGGTGGTGTCCTTGTCACTTACGTTCTCAAGGGATATTCCGTATATCGTTGGGAACATAAGACTCATGAAGAGGCTTATACCTATGAGGCAGTAGAGACCTGGCATACCTACGATGATGATTGCGCCCAGTGAACAGATGGCTGCTCCCACTCCGAAGATGCCAAGGAGTTTACGGCTGTCCACATAGTTCATAAGAAATGTGGAGAGGAATCGTCCGCAGAGGAACATGGTCATCGCCACGATGTTGTAGTTCTGTGCCGTTGCCTTGTTGATGCCGAGGTTGTCGGCATACTGGATGATGAATGTCCACACCATTATCTGTGCTGCCACATAGAACATCTGTGTAACGACGCCATAGCGATAGACTCCGTTGTGCCACAGATTGCGAAGCGTCTGACCTGTCGTGTTGCGCTCGTCTGTGCCATCGCCCTCTTTCTTCGGTATCTTGACAAGGGCAATGACGATGAGTATCGACAGTACCACGAGTCCGAGGATGACGTATGGGTCACGAATGACGGCAAGGTCATGGAGACGGATGTCTGCCTTTTCTGCCTCAGAGAGCGTGGAGAAGATGATGTTACCTTCTGCGTCACGTCTGTCGGAGATCAGGTTGGGAAGTACGACCAATGATGCAACAGCCATGCCGCTGAGCGAACCCATAGGGTTAAATGACTGTGCAAGGTTGAGTCTTCGTGTTGATGTTTCCTTGCTTCCGAGTGAGAGGATGAACGGATTAGCCGTTGTCTCAAGGAAGGCAAGTCCGAAGGTCAGAATGTACAGAGATACACAGAAGAATGAGAACATCTGGTATTCTGCCGCTGGTATGAAGAGGAATGCGCCCGTGGCATAGAGTGCCAGTCCGAGGAGTATTCCGCTCTTGTATGAGTAACGTCGGATGAATAGTGCCGCAGGTACTGCCATGGTGGCGTAACCGCCATAGAAGGCAAACTGGATGAGTGACGCCTTTGAGGCACTAAGCTCCATTACTGTCTGGAATGCAGCCACCATCGGATTCGTAATGTCGTTGGCGAATCCCCACAGCGCAAAGAGCGATGTGACGAGGATGAATGGCAGTAGGAATTTTCGTTCTACGAGTTTTGATTTCATAATCGTTTTTTTTGTTGCAACTTTGTTTTAGTTTCTGAGTTTTTAGGTTTTTGAGTTTTTGAGTTTTTAAGTTCAAAAGGTTCAAGGAACAAAAATACTCATTTCTAATTCCTAATTACTTGAAATCATAGTTGCACAAAGATACGACATTTAATTGAAATCAACAAGTATTCTGAACACTTTACCAGGGTTCTCGCTCCACCACTTCATGGTGTCGAGTGCTGCTTCTGGCTTGATAACCTTGGTAATGAGTGTCTCTGTTGGACATGTTCCACGCTCAAGATACTTGATTACGGCACGGAAATCGCTTGGTGTTGCGTTACGGCTACCACGGATATCAAGTTCTTTCTGTACGAAAAGCTTGGTTGTGAATGTGACATCTGCCTTTGCATAGCCGATGCACACTACACGTCCAGTGAAGCTTACCTCGTTTACAGCCATCTGGTATGTGAAAGGACTGCCGACTGCCTCGATAATGACGTCAGGACCGAATCCTCCAGTCATCTCTGAGAGACGTGCATGAACGTCGTCTGTCTTTGAGTTGATAGTGTATGTTGCACCCATCTGACGTGCAAGAGCAAGCTTGTCGTCGTCAATGTCTGCTGCTATGACTACTGCGCCACGGGTAACACTACGTACGATAGCACCCATGCCGACCATTCCGCAACCGATGACGAGAACAACGTCGATGTCTGTCACCTGTCCACGGCTTACAGCGTGGAATCCTACCGACATTGGCTCTATGAGAGCACAAGTCTTGGCATCGAGGTTACCTGCTGGGATAACCTTTTCCCAAGGAACGGCGATGTATTCCTTCATGGCTCCATTGCGCTGAACTCCAAGTGTCTCGTTGTGTTGACAAGCGTTAACACGTCCGTTGCGGCATGAAGCACAGTTGTTGCAGTTGGTGTAAGGATTGCAAGTCACCACCATTCCCTTTGTAAGGTTGGCTGGAACATCTGCTCCTACCTCTTCAATAACAGCACCTATCTCGTGTCCTGGGATAACTGGATTGAGTGCCATGGTGTTGCGTCCCATGAATGTGTTGATGTCTGAACCGCAGAATCCTACGTATTGCAACTTGAGGAGTACCTCGTTTGCGCCACATTGTGGCTTCTCTATATCTACAATATTCAACTCCTGAGAGTGTGAAATCTGTATTGCTTTCATTATATCTTTTGAGTTTTTGAGTTCTTAAGTTTTTGAGTTCTTAAGTTTTTGAGTTCTTAAGTTTTTGAGTTTTTAAGTTTGTGAGTTTTTAAGTTTGTGAGTTTTTAAGTTTATGAGTTTTTAAGTTTGTAAGTTTATGAGTTCTTAAGTTTGTGAGTTTGTTGGCTCTTCAACTTTTCAACTTTCAACTCCACTTTTAACTTTTAATTTTTAACTTTTAACTATAAAGCTCGCCTTGCGAGCTTTAGTTGGGAAGTCTTAGCAAGTCTAAGGAAAAAGGAAGAAGCAAAATAATAGTAGTTCTTTTACTGAAGATTCTATCCTTTGTCTTAGTTAATTGATGCTTATGTATGATCAGGCTCTTGCCTTAATCCATAGAACTTGCTTTCAGACTTCGATATCTGTATCCGTAGTACGCACATACTGCGAAACAGACCATAGGTACGATGTATGCGATATGATATAACTGTTCGTTTGAATTCATGATGTAAGCCGTGAACTGTGGCACGCAAGCGTTACCCACGATAGCCATCACGAGGAAGGCAGAACCCGACTTTGTCTTTGAACCTAATCCTACGAGTGCAAGTGAGAACTGTGTAGGATAGATGATGGACATGAAGAATGATATTCCTATCATTGCGTAGAGTCCCACATAGCCTCCGAATGTGATGACCACGATGCAGAGCAATACGTTCATCACGGCATAAACCTGCAAGAGCTTCTCAGGCGCAATCTTGACCATGAGCATAGTTCCTATCCAGCGTCCCAAAAGGAAGGCAAGCATATAGAAACCGAATGCGGTCGTTGCCACGGACTCGTCTATGCCTACATATGTACAGCAATACACGAGGAAGAGGCTGTTGATGGCTGTCTGTCCACCGTTATAGAAGAACTGTGCAATCACACCCCAACGAAGGTGAGGAAGACGCAAAGTGCTGAAATCAATAAGTTTCTTGTTGTTGTCCTGCTCATCGCTCTCGTCCTCCACCTTTGGTAGGTTGACGATAAGGAGAGCCACGGCTACCACGATGAGTATGACTGCAAGGATGAGGTAAGGCATCTTCATTGAGTCTGTCTCTGCCTGTATGTAGGCATCCCATCCTCCTGCATAGTCGGCAGGAATGGTCTCACGTGTGTAGTTCTGTCCGCTTAGCACCAGCTTACTGAGGAACATGGCTGCAATGAATGCACCAAGTCCGTTGAACGACTGTGCGAGGTTGAGTCGGCGAGTAGCACCCTCTGGGTCGCCAAGAGCCGTCACGTAAGGATTGGCTGCCGTCTCAAGGAAGCACATTCCTGTGGCGATAATGAAGAAGATACAGAGATATACGGAATACTGCTTGACCATGGCAGCAGGGAAGAACAGAAGTCCACCTGCGGCAGCAAGCAACAGACCGACAATGATACCAGACCTATAGCTGAATCGCTTCATGAACATGGCGATAGGAATAGGACAGATGAAGTATGCAAGCCAATATGCACTCTCCGTGAACGAAGCCTCAAAAGGGTTGAGTTCACAGGTCTTCATCAGCTGCCTAATCATTGTTGGCAATAGGTTACTACTTATTGCCCAGAGGAAGAAGAGGCAGAAAATCAGTATCAGAGGTATAGTATTCTTTTTCATCATTCAGACATATTTTTGATGTATGGCAACTCAGGGAGATTATTGAATCCGTAGAACTTGACGGCATTCTCTCCGAGGAACATACTTTTTTCTTGTTCGGTTAATTTGTTTGATTTGGTTACGAAGTCGTATGACATCTTATATGTTATTGCCGTTATGGTGCGAGGATAGTCGCTTCCCCACATTAGGCGTTCCATACCCACGAGGTCGGCAGCCTCGCGAATACTCTTTATAGCTGACGGGTAAGGATAAAACTCGCTGTTGAATAGCCAAGTAATACCTCCCGATTCTATCATCACGTTCTTGCCTTCACGGGCAAGCAGAATCTGACTCTTGAAGCTTGGAGTGGTTACCATACCGAAGTGACCTATTGCCACCTTCAGTTCGGGACATTCCTGTATGACCTCAGCCATCTCACCAATCTGATGTGCATCCTCTCCGAGGCACATGGAAAGTATCATCCCTTCCTGTTCCATGTACTTGAACATCGGCATCATAGTGTGGAGTGACTCGTGCACACGGTGCCCAGGAATGGCAATTCCACGGAAGCCCTTATTGTGCACATTCTTTGCCTCATCGAGGTTGAACGCCATACCCATGCAGAAGAACCTGTCTGGGTAACGCTCCATGACACTCTGAAGATACTCGTTCTGGTTACCATCAATCACCTCCTGCACAACCACGGCTCCACCCACCTGAGCATAATCCATGTTTGAGAGGAAAACCTCGGCTGAGTTGACGCCATCAATCATGAACGGAGGAATCATCTGTACCTCCTCATCCATGAAGATGCTGCGTCCATTCTTCAACGTCTTGATGGTCTTTCCATCCACCTTGGTATCTTGACGCAACCAAAGGTGCGAATGTGCATCGATTATCATAATCTGAAGAGGCCCCCACCCGACCTCCCCGAGGGGAGGAGAATAAAGATACCTCGTTTGGGATTTTATAAATTATATTTCTTTTCCAACACAGAGAGCACAGAGAACTCAGAGAGTTAAAAAGTTAAAATTATGGCGTTCGAAATAGCCGAGCTAAGCTAACTCATAACTTCTATCTTTCTAACTCCACTTATAACTTTTAACTTTTAATTTTTAACTCTAAGGTTAGCTACGCGAACCTTAGGTGTTCGCCCAGCTTACACGCTTCTGGTCTCCGATAATCTCCTGAACCTCCTTCACGAGCTGCTCATCCATAGGCTCATTAGCCCACTCGATGTTACGCTTTACGTTCTCTGGGTTGGCAGAAGAGAAGAGAGTGCCTGCAATACGAGGATTGTTGACAGAGTACTGGATAGCGAGTCGCTCAATCTCATATCCCTTAGCCTCACAATGCTTGGCAGCCTTGGCGCAAGCCTCAACGAGAGCCTTTGGAGCTGGGTGCCAGTCTGGCACACCACGACGTGAGAGAAGTCCCATGCTGAGTGGAGATGCGTTGATTACGCCAATGCCCTTGCTCTCGAAGTAGTCGAGGAAATCCACCAGCTTGTCGTCGTTAAGACAGTAGTGGCAGAAGTTGAGCACGCTCTCCACAGTACCCGCAGGTGCGTGGTCGATGACCCACTTGAGGTTTTCCAACTGAAGGTCTGTGATACCCACA
Organism: Bacteroidaceae bacterium; assembly: GCA_017540585.1. Taxonomy (GTDB): domain Bacteria; phylum Bacteroidota; class Bacteroidia; order Bacteroidales; family Bacteroidaceae; genus Minthosoma. The sequence goes on from JAFYAT010000063.1 coordinate 5,860, forward strand.
TGACCCACGATACCCTTGTCACGAAGCTCAACGAGAGCAGGAAGAGTCTCGTCCACCACCTTCTGGAGTCCTCCAGGGAGCGAAGCCTGAAACTCAATATCGTGTACATTGATGATGTCTATGTAATCTACGTTGAGACGCTCCATACTCTCGTACACGCTTTCTGTTGCACGCTTACCAGAGTAGTCCCAAGTGTTCACGCCATCCTTGCCATAGCGTCCCACCTTTGTGCTGAGGTAGTACTTGTCGCGTGGAATAATCTTGAGAGCCTTGCCGAGAACGGTCTCAGCCTTGTAGTGACCATAGTAAGGGCTGACGTCGATGAAGTTGATTCCTCCCTCGATGGCAGTCTCTACAGCCTTGATAGACTCTGCCTCTTTTGTCTCATGAAACACGCTTCCGAGCGATGAAGCTCCGAAAGACAGACTTGAAATCTTAAGTCCCGTTTTTCCTATCTCAGTATATCTCATTATAAATATTAATCTTATAAGCTCAGTATTAGTATTATGCTCAGGACTGCTATTGGGTTGTCCTTTGCTTTTATCACGTTGCAAAGGTATGGATTATTTCTCACACATACATTGGACTTTTTTATCCTAAAGTAGGACAAAACGAAACTGCACGAGTTTTTGAGTTGTGAATTTTGAGTACTTATTCCGTGTTTTTTATACAAAAAAACAGGAAGGATATGCGTTTATTCTTACATTTTTTTCATACTTTTGCAATTCACTAAAATAATGATTTTGCAAATGGAACATCAAATGTTATTCAATATCTGTGGATGGGTTGCCAGCATAGGTCTTATCCTTGGTTATCTTCCCCAAGCCATCCATACTATCCGTACGCGTAACACAGAAGGAATCTCGCTACCAGGTTTCAGCATGATGTCTGTAGGCTGTTTTGCTTTTGTTGTACAAGGTTTCATAAGTGATAACTATTATATGCTTTGCACCAATCTCATTACGTTTGTTTGTAGTGTTATCATCTTTGTCATAAAGATTAACAACGACTACCGTAAGAAGCGATAACGTATTTCACCTCTTTGAAGTTTTGATTGTTTTATGGTTACATGTCCGTTATCTTGAGTTTAGAGATGACAGGTTATCAGATGAAAGCCATCGCAATGAACGGTGCTTGCATCTGGTCTCCTGTCTGAGGCGTATATGTACTTGGAATATTTTCGAACTGTATGGTTGTAGTTTTGCACAAAGGTGCATATTAAAAAAACAGTCAAGAACTTTTCTCACTGACCAGCGGGAAGTAAACAGAACAAAAACAAGAAAAAACATGTTTTTTTTGATTTTATTTGGTTTTTACC
>JAFYAT010000064.1 GCA_017540585.1 Bacteroidaceae bacterium
AAGCACTATACTCTTCCTTTCGAGTTGAATGGTCAGAAGATTATCCGCATTGGCATGAACTTCAGTAAGGAAACAAAGAATATAGAGAATGTTCTTATTGGATAAACTTGTTCAGGTCTGACTTGTGTTGTGAAACAAGAATAACGCAAGTCAGACCTGATTGTTTATAATTGCAGTTGCGACAGTTCCGATTGTTCTTTATTTGCTAAAGATAACTCTTAATTCTTAACTCTTAACTCTTAATTCTTGGCTCTTACTCTTAAATCTTAACTCTTAATTCTTAATTCTTAATTTATTTCCGTATCTTTGCAGACAAAATACAAAATACTATTATGGAAAGAAAAGTTCGTGTGCGTTTCGCACCAAGTCCAACAGGACCTCTTCATATCGGCGGTGTTCGTACTGCTCTTTACAATTATCTTTTTGCTAAACAGCATGGTGGTGACCTCATCTTCCGTATTGAGGACACTGACTCTAACCGTTTCGTTCCTGGAGCGGAGGAGTATATCATCGAGTCATTCAAGTGGCTCGGCATCAAGTTTGACGAGGGTGTCAGCTTCGGTGGCAATCACGGCCCTTACCGTCAGAGTGAGCGTCGTGACATCTATCGTGAGTACGTCAAGATTCTTCTTGACAACGGCAAAGCTTATATTGCCTTCGATACTCCAGAGGAACTTGACAAGAAGCGTGCTGAGATTGAGAACTTCCAGTACGATGCCAAGACTCGTGGCATGATGCGCAACTCCCTCACACTTTCTAAGGAGGAGGTTGATGCTCTCATCGCTGCAGGTGAGCAGTATGTTGTCCGTTTCAAGATTGAGCCAGGACGTGACGTACTCGTTGACGACCTTATTCGTGGTGAGGTGACTATCAACTCAAGCATCCTCGACGACAAGGTTCTCTACAAGAGTGCTGACGACCTTCCAACATATCACCTCGCTAACATCGTGGACGACCACCTCATGGAGGTTACTCACGTTATCCGTGGTGAAGAGTGGTTGCCAAGTGCCCCTCTCCATGTCCTCCTCTATGAGGCATTCGGATGGGCAGACACAATGCCACGCTTTGCTCACCTTCCACTTCTTCTCAAGCCAGTGGGTAATGGTAAGCTCTCAAAGCGTGACGGCGACAAGCTCGGTTTCCCTGTGTTCCCACTTGAGTGGCACGACCCTAAGAGCGGAGAGATTTCATCAGGTTACCGTGAGAAGGGTTACCTCCCACAGGCAGTTGTCAATTTCCTTGCACTCCTCGGATGGAACCCAGGTAACGACCAGGAGCTTATGTCACTTGACGAGATGGTCAAGCTCTTCGACCTCAGCAAGTGTTCAAAGGCAGGTGCTAAGTTCGACTACGTCAAGGCTGCATGGTTCAACCATCAGTACCTTATCCAGCAGGATGACAAGGAGTGGTGCCCAGCATTTGACAAGGTACTCAAGGATAACGGCATCAATGCAACAGCCGAGCAGGAGGCAGAGGTTGTACGCATGATGAAGATGAAGGTCATCGAGTATGTTGACGGACAGGGTAACAAGAAGAAGCGTAACATCTCGTTCGTAAGTGACCTCTGGCCACTCACTAAGTTCTTCTTCGTAGCACCAACATCATTCGACAAGGAAGACAAGTTCATCAAGAAGAACTGGAAGGAGACAACATCTGACGAGATGGCACAGATGCTCACAGTTATCGAGGGCATCGAGGACTTCACAGTCGAAGGCATGAAGGCAGTCATCGACCCATGGACAGAGCAGACAGGCATCAAGCCTTGGAATCCTTGGCGTGTTGCTCTCGTTGGCGAGGGACAAGGTCCAGACATGTACGAGCTTGCTGCCTTCCTCGGAAAGGAAGAGGTAATCAAGCGAATGAAGTTTGCAATCAGCGAACTTGCATAATGAGGAATTAGGAATGAGGAATTAGGAATTGATAGTTGATAGTTCAATGTCTTGCCAATTATCATGTGATAGTTGACGACTCCGTGAATTATCAATTATCAATTGTCAATTATCAATTATATACCGTGTATTCAATAGTATATTCAATCGGAATATTCATTTATATGCTTGGTGTGATATGCGCATCGCTTGTCAGCAAGAAGGCAAGGAAGATGGTGGAAGGCATAGCTCACACCTATAGCATATTGAAAGCCGAGATAAAGCCAGACGACAGGGTGGTGTGGTTCCATGCTGCCAGTCTTGGTGAGTTTGAGCAGGGACGTCCGCTCATGGAACGTCTCCGCCTTGAGCATCCAGAGTACAAGATTCTTCTTACCTTCTTCTCCCCATCAGGATATGAGGTGCGTAAGAACTATGAGGGTGCTGACGTGATTTGTTATCTGCCGTTCGACACTATCGGCAACGCATTATCATTCATTCGTATTGCTCATCCGGAGATTGCAATATTCATCAAGTATGAGTTCTGGAAGAACTATCTCACCATTGCACGTCATCGTGGCGTCAAGCTCTATAGCGTGAGCAGTATCTTCCGCCCTGGACAGTATTTCTTCCAGTGGTACGGAAGTGCAAAGGTGCTGCGTCAGTTTGACCATCTCTTTGTACAGAACGAACAGTCAAAGGAACTGCTTCATTCCATCGGCATAGATTGTACTACGGTGGTGGGCGACACTCGTCTTGACCGTGTCATCGACATCAAGAACGCTGCCAAGGACCTTCCGCTCGTTGAGCAGTTTGTCGGCAACAGCCATTGTTTCGTGGCAGGCTCAAGTTGGGGACCTGACGAGGAGATTTACATTCCTTACTTTGCCAAGCACAAGGATTGGAAACTCATCATCGCTCCGCATGTCATCAGCGAGGTGCACCTCAAGTCCATAGACAAGCTTCTTGCTGCTAACGGCTTGACCTCTGTCCGTTACACGGACATCGAGAAGGGAGCACCAGTACCTGAGGGTACGAACGTGATTATCGTCAACTGTTTCGGCAAACTATCATCTATCTATCGTTACGGCAAGGTTGCTGTTGTGGGTGGCGGTTTCGGAGTAGGAATACATAATGTTCCAGAGGCAGCGGTATATGGCATACCTGTTCTCTTCGGTCCTAACAACCGTAAGTTCAAGGAGGCGCAGGAACTCAAGGCATGCGGTGGCTCATTCGAGTACGTGGATGCTGATTCCTTTGCAAGCCTTATGGACAATTTCATCAATAATCCTGATGAACTTGCCAAGGCTGGTGCTGCTGCTGGCCGTTACATTAATGGTAATGCTGGTGCAGCCGACAAGTGCTTCAAGGCGATATTTGATGCGCACTAAAGGACCTTCCCCCGCCCCCTTCCTTTTAGGACGGGGAGTAGTTACTCCGTTAGCGGAAAGCTTTTAGATGCAAATCGTTTTAACAAACGTAGAACACGATTATTTTACGCCTACTAACTATGGATGAACAGATTACACAACATAGATATTCAACGATAAAAGCCAGGGCATTGCTTGCCATTCTCATTGTGGGAATGGCACTTGCCTTGGCTTTTGGCAATCCTTATAGTCTTGCATGGCCGTTGAAGTGTCCTCTGTATTGGATGACGGGGCTTCAATGCCCGTTATGTGGAATGCAGAGAGCTACGCACGAACTCCTGCATCTCCATTTTGCTGAGGCATGGGAACTGAATGCAGGGTTCATCGTCATTTCGCCTTACTTCGGTGTACTTGTGCTCGGAACTCTGTTTCCTTCCACCCAAGAGTGGAAAATTGTAGAGTGGTGCAGGCGTGACCGCACGTTCTTCATCGTCATGGGCTTGTTTGCTCTCTGGGGAATCATTCGTAATATTATGTAAACATTTATTATAACTTTAATTAAAACTAAAATCAAAAACTTATGAAAAAAGTAGTAATTGACAGCGGTGAGATTCTCTCTTCTGCATGGGAAGAGGCAAAGAAGAATGGTTTGGCTCTTGCTGTAATCCTTTTTGTGATTACAATGATTCAGAGTGCAATTTCTGGTTCTGGTTATGATTATAGTGCGATGCTTAGTGCTATAAAGGAAAATGATCCACTCGCTCTTCAGAGATCGACAGAAGGAAGTGGTATTATGGGTTGCTTGTCATGGGTTGTGTATGCTGTTCTCATGATAGGATTCAGTCGTATGATTTTGCTCATTGTCACTGGTGTAAAGTCATCTCCTTCTTTTGATGCCTATAAGATGGATCTTGCTGTTTGGGCAAAAATCGTTGCAGTGGAAATAATCACAGGTATTATCTGTGCTTGCGGTTTCGTTTTGTGTATCATTCCTGGCTTGTACTTGATGGCAAGATTGGAATGGGCAAGCTATTATTTGATGGAAAACAATGAGGCAAGCATTGGTGAGGCATTGAGTGCAAGCTGGAATATGTCTGGCGATAATGTATTTGAGCTTATCCTTCTTGGTATTATTGCATTCTTCATTACAATTGCGGGTATTATACTTTGCTGTATCGGTGTTTACTATACATCTGTAGTAGCAGCATATATGCAGGTTATTGCTTACTTGAAACTTAAGGGTAACCTTGAATAATGGCACTAATCAAGACCGTGTGCGGACTTACGCCTAAGTGGGGTGAGAACTGCTATTTCAGCGAGAACGCTACCATCGTGGGCGATGTGACTATGGGCGACGGCTGTACCGTATGGTTCAATGCCGTGGTGCGTGGTGATGTCAACTACATCAAGATTGGCAATCGCGTTAACATTCAGGATGGAAGTTGCCTGCATACTCTCTATAAGAAGGCAGCAATAGAGATTGGCGACGATGTGACCATCGGTCATAACGTCACGCTCCATGGCTGCAAGATTAAGAGTGGTGCACTTATCGGCATGGGTGCCACGGTGCTTGATGATGCCGTCATTGGCGAAGGTGCCATCGTTGCTGCTGGTGCTCTTGTACTCAAGAATACTCAGATAGGCGATGGTGAACTGTGGGGCGGTGTTCCTGCCAAGTTCATCAAGAAGGTGGATCCTGAACAAGCCAAGGAACTGAACGTCGGCATCGCTCAGCACTATCTTATGTATGCTGAGTGGTACAAGTAGCTTGCATCACTCATCCTTCGTGATGCAAGAGTTAAAAGTTATAAATTAAAAGTTATAAGTTAGAAATTACTTGTGTGAACACGGAGCACAGAGGATGGAGAATAATAAAATCTCTGAGTCCTCTGTGCTCTCTGTGTTTTTATAATCGATAAGAAAAATATATTTTCTTTAATTTTACCTTCGGTGAGAAAAGTTCTAAATTTTCGTTCTAAAAACAAATCGTGTTTTTATCTGCAAGTTGTGTGCCGTCTCCCTCCCTCGGGAGGGCAGGGGTGGGGCCGCTCCTATATTTTCTCAATGAAAGCGTCCACGTCTTCCTCTGTCGTTGCCCAGCTTGTAACGAAACGTACTGTCGTTTCGTGCTCGCCTCGTATGCCCCATTGCTCGAATGTGGCGTGCTGACGGAGACGATCCATGACATCGTTAGGCAATGTGACGAACTGCTGGTTGGTTGGTGAGTTGACAGCCATCTTGTAGCCCTTGTCCTCAAAAGCCTTGCGCAGTTTCTGTGCGAGACGTACTGCATGACGTGCAATGTCCACGTACATGTTGTCGGTAAACAGCGTCTCGAACTGTACTCCCTGCATACGTCCCTTTGCCATGAGTGCTCCGTGCTGCTTGACGAGAGGGAAGAAATGCTTCAGAGTGTTCGGATTCTTTGCCACTACGGCTTCGCCAAACATGGCTCCTACCTTTGTGCCGCCTATGTAGAACACATCGCACACACGGGCAATGTCTGCAAGCGTGAAGTCAGCCTCGTCGCTGGCAAGCGCATAGCCAAGGCGTGCACCGTCAAGGTAGAGCGGTATGTCGTGTGAGTGGCAGATGTCGCTCAGTTCCTCCAGTTCCTTGAGTGAGTATATTGTGCCGTACTCCGTTGGCTGAGTGATGTACAGCATACCAGGGGCAACCATGTGCTCGTATGTCTCGTCAGCATAGAAGTCGTCGATGAATTTTCTTACGTCATTGGCAGATACCTTGCCGTCGTAAGAGGGGAGTGTGAGTACCTTATGTCCGCTGTGCTCTACGGCACCGCTCTCGTGTACGTTGATATGAGCCGTCTCGGCAGCAAGTACTCCTTCGTGTCTGTGTAGCAGGGCATCAATCACCGTAGCATTGGTTTGTGTACCGCCTATGAGGAACTGAACAAGGGCATCGGGAGCATTGCAAGCCTCACGTATCTTCTGTCTTGCGCTCTTGCTGTATTCGTCAGAGCCGTAACCTACGGTGTGTTCGAGGTTTGTTTCCATGAGGCGCTGCATAATCTTTGGGTGCGCTCCTTCCATGTAATCTGTGTCAAAATGTAACATAGTGTTTGTTGTTAATGATTAGTTGTTCTTTATACCCGAACGTCCTTTTGGGAACGTAGAGTTTTTGGGAACGAAAATTTAGAAAATTAAAGAAAATTTTTTTCTCTTTCTTTTATTTTTGCGCTAAGTTCTAACTGGCCGCTTGGTGGCACGGTTATATGCCAGAGACATAAATCAAAGAGATAAAATTAGAGATACGAAAATTTTCTTTAATTTTCTAAATTTTCGTTCCTTTTATATTTTTGAGTTCTCTCTTGGAGAGTCTCACGGGCTGCAAAGATACTTACTTTGTTTCGTATTCTATCTATATTGTACAATGAACATTCCACTTTGTGTTTTTTTGTCTCTTGAAACGGGATAAAAACTTGTTTTTTTAATTTTAGTGAACAAAAATTGCAGAATAAAATTGTGTGAAACGAAATAAAGGGATAACTTTGCACTCCGAAACGTGACATAATATATAATAACAATATAAAAAATAAAAAACATTATGGCTTACTTAACAGACGAGAAACTCGTTATCGTAGGTGCCGGCGGTATGATCGGCTCAAACATGGTTCAGTCAGTTCTTATGCTTGGTCTCACACCAAACATCTGTCTTTATGATATCTTCGAACCAGGTGTTCACGGAGTAGCAGATGAGATGGCTCATTGTGCATTCCCAGGTGCTAACATCACTTGGACAGTTGACCCAAAGACTGCTTTCACAGGTGCTAAGTACATCATCTCTTCAGGTGGTGCTCCACGTAAGGAAGGTATGACTCGTGAGGACCTCCTCAAGGGTAACTGCCAGATTGCTGCTCAGTTCGGTGACTACATCAAGGAGTATTGCCCAGATGTAAAGCATGTTGTTGTTATCTTCAACCCAGCAGACGTTACTGCTCTTACAGCTCTTATCCACTCAGGTCTTAAGCCAAACCAGCTTACTTCACTCGCAGCTCTCGACTCTACTCGTCTCCAGCAGCAGCTCGCACAGGAGTTCGGTGTACAGCAGGACAAGGTTACAGGTGCACACACTTACGGTGGTCACGGAGAGCAGATGGCTGTATTCGCTTCTAAGGTTAAGGTTGACGGCAAGCCACTTGCTGATCTCCCACTTTCAGCAGAGCGTTGGGCAGAGATTAAGCACAACACTATCCAGGGTGGTTCAAACATCATCAAGCTCCGTGGTCGTTCATCATTCCAGAGCCCAGCATATCAGGCTGTCAAGATGATTGAAGGTGCTATGGGTGGTGCACCATTCACACTCCCTGCTGGTTGCTACGTTAACTGCGACAAGCTCGGCTACAAGAACGTGATGATGGCTATGCCAACAACAATCGACAAGGATGGTGTTCACTTCACTGCACCAGAGGGTACTGCTGATGAGATGGCTGCTCTTCAGGCTTCTTATGAGCACCTCCAGAAGATGCGTGATGAGCTCGTAACTCTCGGTATCATCCCATCAATCGAGAACTGGAAGACTCTCAATCCAAATCTCTAATCATCTCTCCCTTGCATAAGGGAATAGATAAAACCATTTCTCCCCTTTGGATGCTTGCGTCTGAAGGGGAGATTTTTTTTGCCCCCGACCCCTCAACTTAGCGAATCGATCTCACTGACCGCAGGGAAGTAATTGAGATTTGTTTTAACACTGATGACACTGAGACCACGGAGTTTTCTCTGAGAGCCTCTCGGCTTCTATGTGCTCTCTGTGTTGAGTCTTTCCGCCGCATACAAGTATCAAACCTGAAAGCGTAGCGACCCGAAACCCTGACAACCTACCGACCTTATAGCCTCTCAACTGGTGCTTGTGGTGCCGTTTCTTGTCTCGGTTGATGAGGTTTTTCGAAACAATAGTTATGACCGACGTCTGCCATAAATTTATATCCGCACTCGATGATAAGTAAGGGTTGGATAGTGTCGCTTATCAATCACGGTGCAAAGGTACGAACCTATTCCCGAATATGCAATACTTTTCCCGAGGGTTGAGCCCCCGATTCCTCAAACTTTTCACTTTTCACTTCGAGCGAAGCGAGAGACGTGGTCATTAAGGTCATTGGTCATTAAGGTCAAAAAGGATTTTTCTCTCTCTTTTCGGCTCACTATAATAATATAATTTTAAAATTATATTATTATAGTGGCGTAATTTTGGATCGCGAAATCGTTAATGACCTTAATGACCAATGACCTTAATGACCGCATTAGTCCTTAAATACTCTATAATCAAAGGTATAGTATAAAACGAGCGAAGTCCTTTGTTCTCAAAGAAGGGCAAAAAGGTGCACTTTACGCATCGTAAACATCATGTTTACGTAGTGTAAAGTGGCAGCTTTCCTTTGGAGTTAAAAGTTAAAAATGAAAAGTTAAAAGTTGAGCTGAGAAAGATAGCTGTTTTATTGTGTTGAAAATTTAAGCCATCACAGCTTCCATACATGATATTCCAAGTTTGCGCTCAATCTCAGCAATGCTTTTAAAAGAGAAATTTGTGTTACCCGAGAGAATGCGGCTGACATACTGAGGGGAAACACCAAGTTTGTTGGCGATGTCAGAACGTGTCAGGCCGTTCTCCTGCATATAGTCAACAATGGACAAGGCGATACCGCGTGACCATTTAAGCCACACTTCATTCTCTTGACGCCATTTTGCATCCTCTATGAAAGTTGAAGGCTGCTCACTTTGATGAGCCTCCAAAAAATCCAATGTCTTCTGCTTCATAGTTAATCCTCCTCAAAAAAATCAACGAAACTATCTTGATCGAATACACCATTTTGCTTTAGGTAGTCACGGCAAGCGTTCAACTTGTCGAGTTCCTTCTGCGTGTGTTCACGTTCCTGCATGGTTGCTGTCAGTTTGATAGCACCACCTGTTACGATATATACATTCGGTTCAATGCGAATAGCATAGATGCGAAGCCAGCTTGGGTGCTGCTGTCTTTCCCAGTTTCTTGCTTTCTCGCGAGTCATCTCATGAGCTCGGTTGTCAGCAAGGCTTAGAGGATGGAACAAGCCGTCCAACTGCTCTGTATAAGGGAAATCCAGAACGAGTCGTTCCAACTCTTCAGCATCTTCCATCGTATCTCTTATGGCATCGCTCACTTTTTCTATCTTGAAGAAACTTTTCAAGTCTTCAAGATTGGCAAAGAAGAAATCAAGAAGATAATTGAAATTGCTCCACTGGCGGAAAAGCATTGATAGCTCATCCGTATCTTTCCCTTCTTCTTTGACTGCCCAAAGATGATTATACCCAGGTATAATGCGTACAAATTTCATAATTATACGTTTAATTTGTTCACAAAGATAAACGAAAGAAAAGAATTATGCAACTTTTAAGTTGCATAATTAATGATTTCTTGCATTGTTTAGCATAAGGCCGGGTGTATTGGTACACGGAACTATCAAATATATCAATAGTGCACTTAAAGAGGAATTGGCAGATTCGGTGGTAGTCGCAAAATTTGCGAATACCACTCAGCATGGTTCAATCGAAGGTAAAACTCAGACTCATGAGATAGACTATTTTAACCTTGAGACATTTAGTCTCTCTTCTGCGCCCTCATTCGCCCCAGGGGGGAGAACCTAACGGAGTAACTATTCCCCTCCCATCCTTCGGAGTTAAAAGTTAAAAATTAAAATAGCGAACGGAGTAACAACTCCCCTCCATTCAGGGAGGGGGCGGTGGTGGATCCGTTCCTTATTGTCCCATCAGCAATAGCTTCTGGATGTTTGTTGTGAAGAGCTGTGCAGCAATGGCAATAAGGATGATGCCGAAGAACTTGCGGAGCACAATGATGAACTCCTTGCTCAGGCGGTCCTGGAACTTGCCTGTGAAGGCAATGACGAAATAGATGACAACGATGTTTGCCAATACCGCAAGTATGATGTTAGGAGTTGCATACTGTGACTTGAGCGAGATGAGTGTGGTGAATGCTCCTGCACCTGCTATAAGCGGGAACACGAGAGGTACGAGAGTCGATTTGTCGCCAGTGTCTTCACTCTTGAAAATCTCGATGTTGAGTACCATCTCGAGTGCCATGATGAATACTACGATTGAACCAGCAAGGGCGAATGATGCAATGTCAATCTGAAAGAGCTGGAGTATCATGTTTCCAGCAAAGAAGAAACCGAGCAACAAGACAAATGAATAGATACATGTCTTTGCTGCACTTACTTCCTTTCCCTGCTGACGAAGTGAGATGATGATAGGTGTTGCGCCGATGATATCGATGACGGCGAACATAACCAAAAATGCGCTTATGAATTCTTGAAAATTGAATAATTCTGCCATAGTCGTTGTATAAATATGAAAAAACGAGTGCAAAATTATATCATTTGGGGAAAACAAACAAATATTAAGGCGTGAAAAATGGGGAAAACCCTTTGTTATTAGGCTGCTTACTATTATCTTTGCATAGTTTTATGGCAGGTAAATCTCAGAGCCTCGACTCAAAACATGGAAGAAAATAAACTAACAGATACTAAACAACAAACACCAAGCAAGGTTGCGGAAAAGGGTGGTAAGCGTACGCTGAAGTCAAGGATTATGCGTACGCTCATGTGGATTGTCCTTTCGCCTGTCTTGTTGTTCGTGTTCCTCTCAATACTTATTTACTTGCCACCAGTACAGAGGGCGGCAGTCAACTGGGCATCTGGTTACCTGTCTGATGAGATGGGTATGGAGGTGACTGTGGATGATGTGTGCCTCAAGTTCCCGCTTGACCTCCGTATGGGAGGCATGGTGGCTGTGCAGGACGGCGACACGATACTCAATGCCGAGAAACTGGACGTAAGCATAAGGATGATGCCTCTGTTCAGGAGCGTGGTGGAGATTGATGATGTGTGCCTTTACAACGTCGGTGTCTATACTCGTGACATGGTGGAGGCTTGTCTCGTCAAGGGATTCGTGGGTGAGATGGGACTTAACTCACACGTCACGAGCCTTGATAAGGAAGAAGCCGTACTGTCAAAGGTATGGCTGAAGGATGCCGACCTCTCCGTGGTGCTTGCTGATTCCGTGCCAGAAGACACGACAGAGTCAGAACCTCTCAACTGGGTGATACGCCTTGAGGATGTCAAGGCAGACAATGTTAACCTGAAACTGAACACAGGTCGTTGGGACAGCATCCACACCAAGTGGATAGTGGATAAGACACCTGATGCCATGAATCTCAAGGCTCACGTGGGTGATGCCTTCGTCAAGGGTACTATAGACCTCGGTAAGGAGATTTACAAGATAGACAAGGTCAAGTTGGGCGGTTCGTCACTCAGCTACTCCAATATGGTAGCGTTGAGCGATGTGAACGGCGAGGTTGATTCCATCGAATATAAGGGAACGGGCGACCTCTCACTTGCCATCCGTCATCTTGATGCAAGGGAGAAGGCAGGTCTTCATGTCGTGGACGTGAAGGGACATGTGCTCATGGACACGCTCAGGCTCAACGTTCCTGACATGAAGGTGCTCACGACGGATTCAAAGATTGACATGAAGGCAAGGATGGACTTCAATGCCTTTGACAGTATCAATCCGGGAACATTCTTTGCGGACATAAATGCACAGATAGGTAAGGGTGATATTCTCACGAGCACTAAGATGGCAGAGCCTTTCCTCGAACCGGGTACTGACCTCAAGGATGTGCGTCAGATGCTCGTTCAGTATCTTCCAGCCAAACCTGTTGAGGTGGAGTTTGAGGCAGAAGGAAATCTTATTGACCTATACGTCAACAGGCTTCATGCCTTTGCCGACAAGTTCCTTATGCTTGATGCCAAGGCAAGTCTTGAGGGTGGTGCACAGCTGAAGGCTGATGCCCGTGCTTCTCTTCGCTCATCAAGAGCTAAACTATCTGCTGATTATAACCTCAATACGGAGAAGTATCGTGCCGATGTGACGATAGACAATTTCCGCACAAGCGACTGGGTTAGGATGGAAGAACCTCTCTGCCTGTCTGGTACGGTACATGCCAACGGACGCGGAACAGACATCTTCTCTCCACGTACCAAGGCTTTCGCCACCATGGCGCTTGATGAGGCTCGCATGGGTAAGATAAACCTCAGCACTACGGAGGCAGAACTCAACCTTGAGAACGGCAACCTTACCATGAATCTTGCTTGTGACAACGATGTGCTTCAGACGGCTTTCGACCTCTCTGGTGAGGTGAAGAGGAACAGCGTGGATGTGAACCTCAATATTGATTTGCCATTCATCGACGTTCATGGCATGGGACTCTATGAAGACACCTTGACCGTAGGTACTCAGGGACAGTTCTCACTCAATACCAATACGAAGAATCTCCTCAAGTGTTCTGCCCATGTAGATGGACTTAACATGGTTATTGCCGAGGACAGCGTAACAACCAACGACTTCAATCTCAAGGCAGAGACAACAGCCGATTCTACATACGCCTCACTCTACACGGGTGACCTCTCGTTCAACTTCAATACTCCTTATAATATCCTCAAGCTCCTTGACAAATTCGCTGTTCTTGGCAACAAGGCGCAGCAGCAGGTTAAGGACAAGGCACAGAATATTGATGAACTCCGTGCGTATTTCCCTGAACTCAATCTCAAGGCAAACATAGGAACGAAGAATCCTCTTGCAGCCGTGCTCCATGCCTACGGTATCACGTTCTCCGACGTGTTGGCAGACGTAAACATGGGACCTGTAAAGGGAGTAGGTGCTATGGCTCACGTCTATGGATTGCGTTACGACACGATAAGCGTAGATACGACATTCCTGAATATCTATCAGGAAGGCAGACGTATTGTCTATAACATGGGTGTGTCATGTTGTGACCAGCCAATGTTCGAGGCTTTCAGCGCGTATCTTGACGGTTATCTTGCAGCACGCGAGACGGATGCCCACCTCACATTCTATAACAAGAAGAAGGAGAAGGGTATTGACCTCGGTGTCCATTCGTCAGGTAAGGAGATTGGTACGTCTGACACCATCACTACGCTTACGCTCTTCCCTGAGCAGCCAATCATAGCATTCCGCAAGTTCCAGCTCAATCCGGACAATCATGTCATACTCTTTACGGATACTCACGTAGATGGAAACATACAGCTGAAGTCCCTTTCCGACAGTTGTTCCATTGACCTCAGGGCAGGACTTAACGACTACAGGAAGCAGTGGGCAAAGGCAGCGATACAGAACCTCAATCTTGCCGAGATTGTCTCTGTCGTTCCTTTCCTTCCTAAGATGACAGGACTCCTCTATCTTGATGCCATGTTCAACCAGAACGAGCATGACGACAACTTCTGGGTAGGCGGTACGGCAGGTGTCAAGAAATATACATACGAAGGTATGGATGTGGGCGACCTCAAGGCTGACTTCGACTATAAGCCAGATGGCCTCTTGAAACATACTGTCGAGGGACAGGTGGAATACAACGGTGTGGATGTGGCTTTCCTCAACGGTACTTATACGGCAGAGAACAACGGCGTGCTTGATGCAACGCTCAAGTTGCTCGACATCCCTGTGTCACTCGTCAATCCGTTCATACCTGACCAGCTGATTGCACTTGACGGTACTGTGGCTGGTGAGATGAATGTGCGCGGACCTGTGGACAAACTTATCTATAACGGCGCGTTCCTCCCTAATGACGTAAAACTCAGGAGCGACATGTACTCACTCCGCTTGGGATTTGCAAACGACACAATCAACATCAAGGACAGCAAGCTCATGTTCGACCGCTTCTCCGTGTATGCTGCTGACAAGACACCAATTACCATCAACGGTAGCGTGGATTTTGCCGACCTTGACAATATGGGAATATCTCTCGGTATCTACGGAAAGAACTTCAAGCTCATCGAGTCAAAGCGTACAGGTAAGTCCGTACTCTTCGGCGATGCTTATGGCGACTTCTTCTGCCGTATGTCGGGAACGCTCAACGACCTCTCCGTGCGTGGTATGGTCAATGTGCTCAGTTCAACCAACGTAACGTACATCATGACGGAGACACCGCTCTCACAGGGCGACCGACTGGAAGACATCGTGACCTTCGTTGACCTCTCCAAGCCTCTCGGTTCGGAAGAACATAACGTGAACAAGTCAATGATGGGACTTGACATGAACATCACGCTCAACGTGGAGGAGGGTGCCAAGGTCAACTGCGAGTTCTCTGCCGACCGTCAGAGCTACATCTATGTTCGTGGTGGCGGTTCGCTTGCCGTAACGTCAACACCAGAGGGTATGTTCTCCGTACTCGGACGACTTACGGTTAATGATGGAGAGATGAAATATACGCTCCCAGTCATTCCGCTCAAGACATTCACCATAGAGAGCGGAAGCTACGTGGAGTTCACGGGTGACGTTATGAATCCTATACTCAACATCGTGGCAACGGAACGTACCAAGGCTGCCGTGTCAAGCGATGGTGCAACACGTAGCGTTGTGTTCGATGTGGGTATGAAGATTACGAACAGCCTCTCCAATATGGGACTTGCCTTCACGATTGACGCTCCTATTGATGCGGCTATCCGAAGTGAGCTTGAGACATGTACGGATGAGGAAAAGAACAAGCTTGCCGTGGCTCTCCTTGCAACGGGTATGTACATTTCCGACAGCAACACATCTACGCTCACGGCTAATAATGCACTCAACACGTTCCTCCAGTCGGAGATTAACAATATTGCTGGCAAGGCTCTCAACTCATTCGTTGATGTGAGTCTCGGTATTGACCAGACAACGTACTCCAACGGAGACACAGGTACTGACTACTCGTTCAAGTTCAGTAAGCGATTCTTCAACGACCGTCTTACCGTTGTGATTGGTGGACGTGTGTCTGACAACAAGGCAAACAACCAAAGTTCGGGTATCGGCTCATTCATAGATGACGTGTCACTCGAATGGCGACTTGACAATAGTGCCACACGTTACGTCCGCCTCTTCCATGGCAAGGACTTCGAGAACGTGATGGAAGGTGTGCTTGAGAAGAATGGTGCAGGTGCCGTGTTCCGCAAGAAGGTGGATAAGTGGACGGACTTGTTCATATTCAGGTAGAAAGACGGGCGGCCCCCTCCCGACCCACCTGACCCTCCCCCGACCCCTCCCTTTCTGGGCGTGGAGTAGTTACCATAGAGTCGAGCCGTGTATGCGAGCCGGCTTAGTCATGATTCGGGCAGGCTTTGGTAGCGGAGTGCGGCATGATGAATGCTGGTAGCTGTAGCGAGCCGTCTTTAGCTCGCCTTGATTGCAGGGGGCATGAGCATTGGTCGCTCCTATCAGGCGGCAGCCATTGCGAGCCGTCTTTGGCTCGCCTTGCGTTGCCTCAGCATGTTAATTGTTAATTATTAATTGTTAATTGATTCAATTGATTATAGTGAAAAGGATTCTCTACATATTATCCGTGTTTGTGCTTGTTGCTTGTTCTACGACAAGCAACTTGCCAGAGGACGAGTACCTGTACACCGGTATCAAGGAGATAAAGGTGGAGGGCAAGACAGGTTCGCTTGCTGAGCAGACAGTGCTTGAGGAGGTGGAAGGTGCTCTTGCGTACGCTCCTAACAACTCGCTCTTTGGCAGTTCGACCATGCGTACTCCTCTTCCTATCGGATTGTGGGTGTACAATAGTATGGGCGGTAAGGAACACAAAGGATTGAAGAAATGGTTCTTCAATGTCTTCGGAGCTACTCCCCGTACCGTGAGTATGGCAGCACCTCTTACTCGTACCAAGGTGGCACAGAACGTGCTTCAGAACTATGGCTATTTCCAGGGTAAGATAGATTATCGCCTTATTCCTGGCAAGAATCCACGTACACAGAAGATAGCTTACGACATCCACCTTGGACAGGCTTATCATTACGACTCCATACGTTATGACTTCCCAGAGGATAAGGACAGCATCATTCAGGCAACGGCTGCCAGCAGCTTCATCAAGCGTGACAAGCAGTTCTCCGTTTCCGACCTCCTGAGTGAGAAGGCGCGTCTCACATCTGAGTTCCGTAATAACGGCTACTATTATTATCGTCCTGACTACATCAATTATCTTGCAGATACGGTTTCAAAGCGTGGAAGCGTCACTCTGCTTGTGGCTCAGACGAACGATATTCCCGAGAAGGTTGCCCACACATGGAACTTCGGACACATCTCTGCTTTCATTCGTAAGAGTGCAAATATGACGAGCAGTCGTCAGACGACTCCACAGGCAGGCAACCGTCAGGCAGCAAGCCGTATGGCGTATGACGACACACTCAAGATGCGACGTCTCACGTTGGCTTATCAGGGTAATGCCGTGCCAATTAAACCACGTGTCATGTTCCGTAACTTCAAGTTCTGGACGGGCAGGCCATACAGCGAGGAACGTGTGGCAAATACCATCACGGCACTCGGTAATATGGGAATATTCACGGGCGTCAACTTCACGTTTACTCCTCGTGACACCACGGACACCTGTTCCGTGCTTGACGTGCGCCTTGATGCTACGATGGATAAGCTCATAGATACGGAGGTGGAACTCAACTTCTCGCAGAAGAGTAATTCGCAGGTTGGACCTGATGCTTCAATCACGTTCTCACGTCGTAATGCCTTCCGCTATGGAGAGACCTTCTCGGTCAAGTTGCGTGGAGCGTACTTCTGGCAGACGCGTGACCGTAACCGTGACATGAATGACCTTGATACGTACCAGTATGGTGCGGATGTTTCCCTGTCTTATCCTTGGACGGTGTTCCCAACGCTGAACAACAAACGTACCAAATATCCAACATCTACCAAGTTCGGTGTGTCGTTCACTCGTGAGAATGTGGCAGCGTTCTACCGCATCAACCGTCTCTCTGTTGGAGTGGATTACAAATATCAGACTTCAAAGTACGAGACTCACACCTTCACTCCTGTTCAGGTGACGCTCAGCGACCTTCGCCGTCTGAATTCGGATGTCAATTCCAATCAGGCAGGTGTCATGGGAGTGCTTACGGACGAGTATATTCCTGCCATACAGTATGTCTATACTTATGACAACTCCTCTAATCGTGCTCAGAGTGTCAGTACAAACTTCTCTGCCACCATCAAGGAGTCAGGTAATCTCATAGGCGGAATACAGAGTCTTTGTGGCAAGGACATTAATGAGAAGCACAAGAGATTCGTGTTCGATGACTATAGTCAGTTCCTGAAGGCAACGTTTGAGCTCCGTAACAAATTCAAGCTTACGGAAAAGAGTTGTGTGGCTACTCGTGCACTTTTGGGAGTCCTTTATTCTTATGGCAATTCGGATAATACTCCAGCTTCTGAATGGTTCTATACAGGTGGTGCCAACAGTATTCGTGCCTTTGGTGCTCGTACCCTTGGTGCAGGTGCTACTCCTTACCCATGTGGCGACAGGGATGTCTATCTCTATCATGGTGGCGACATGCGTGCAGAGGTTAATGCCGAGTATCGTTTCCCTATGTTCGGTGATGTCTATGGTGCCTTGTTCGTCGATGCTGGTAACGTGTGGAGATTGCGTGACACAAATGGCTCTTCGCAGACGGCAGAAGATGAACAGTCAGTCGTTACTAAGTTCAGCTTCCGCAATCTTGCTGATCAGGTGGCACTTGGTACTGGTTTCGGATTCCGTTATGATATGGAGTTTCTTGTACTCCGCTTCGATGTGGGTGTGGCTATCCATGCTCCATACGAGACGGGCAAGAAGGGTTACTACAACATACCACGCTTCTTCAAGGATGGCGTTGCCTTCCACTTTGCGGTAGGATATCCGTTCTAAGGCGGACCCACCCCCGCCCCCTCCCTGGAGGGAGGGGAGTAGTTACCAGTTGGGTGCGTGTTTTTGCCACTGTGCCCGATGCGTCAGCGTCGGGAGTCTGAACGATAACCTCCGGAGGCATAAATTTGACATTCGAGTTTTGACATTATATAATATGAAGATAGATAATTGGGAAGAAGAGACAGAGGCACGTGTTGCACAAGCTGTTTCCTATTTCAAACAAGGATATAATTGTTCGCAATCTGTTGCCATGACGTTTGCGGACGTGTATGGCGTGCCAGTCGCTTTGATGGCACGTCTGTCTGCTACCTTTGGTGGCGGTATCGGTCGTATGCGTGAGACTTGCGGTGCGGCATGTGGCATGTTCCTGCTTGCAGGACTTGAGGTTACCAATCATGAGGATAAACCGAACGAGGAAACTATCGACAACTCGACGTTCAATCCTTATCCTGATGCTGAACTCAAGAAGGCAAACTATGAGGTGGCACAACGTCTTGCCGGCTACTTCAAGGAGGTGACTGGCAGTCTTCTCTGTAAGGAGTTGCTCGGTCTTGCAAAGAAAGATGCTGACGGCAAACCTGCCGACATCAAGATTGTCGCAACACCTGAGGCTCGTACAGCAGAATACTATAAGAAGCGTCCTTGTGCATTCATGGTCGAGACGGGTGTCCGCTCGTATATGAGGTACCTAAAAGAAAAGGAGGCCCCCCAACTCCCGAAGGGGGCGGCTGTCCAGATATAGGAACGCTCACAAGTTAGAAATGTTTTGACCTGTTGTAGGTTGTAGTTTTGCACTAAGGTGCATATTAGAACTTAGCGAAGCGGTCTCACTGACCGAAGGGAAGTAAAAACAGTCAAGAACTTTTCTCACTGACCAGCGGGAAGTAAACAGAACAAAAACAAGAAAAAACATGTTTTATTTTGTTTTCTTATGTTTTCTTTTGTTTTTCTAATTGGCCGCTTTGCGGCAAAAAATTAATAGATTACTATTATATAAAAGTATGATGTTTCCCCTGTTCCGACAGGATGCCCCCTTTGGGGGCTGGGGGGCTTTTGCTTATGAAGGATAAAGTTCAATATGTATGTAGTGCATGCGGCTATGACAGTCCTAAGTGGATTGGCAAGTGTCCGGCGTGTGGTGAGTGGAATACCTTTGTGGAACAGAGGGTAGGGGGAAAGGCAACGTACGACAAGCGTCTGCAGTTCTCCTCCAGTCTTAATGCGCCTAAGTCGAGTGCCATCCGTATGTCAACCATTGAGACAAAGGAAGAACCACGCATCAATATGTGTGACAACGAGCTTAACCGTGTGCTTGGTGGTGGACTTGTTCCGGGTTCACTCATCCTTCTTGGTGGTGAACCGGGTATCGGTAAGTCAACGCTCATCCTCCAGACAGTCCTTCGCTTGAAGAATGTCAAGACGCTCTACTGTAGTGGTGAGGAAAGTGCACGACAGATTAAGTTGCGTGCCGACCGTATCAGTCAGGAACCGTCTGAAGTGCTCGTCGTGTGCGAGTCGATGATTGAGAATATCTTCAAGCATATCGAGGCAGAGCAGCCAGGACTCGTGGTTATCGACTCCATACAGACAATGGCAACCGAGGAACTGGAATCTGCTCCGGGTTCCGTTGGACAGATACGAGAGTGTGCTGCCATGCTCCTCCGTTATGCCAAGGAGACCAACACGCCTATCATCATCATTGGTCACATCACTAAGGAAGGTTCAATTGCTGGTCCTAAGATTCTGGAGCACATGGTCGATACCGTCCTCCAGTTTGAGGGCGACCAGCATTATATGTATCGTATCGTCCGTGCCATCAAGAACCGTTTCGGTTCAACTGCCGAACTGGGAATATACGAGATGATACAGTCAGGTCTCCGTCCTGTGTCCAATCCTTCAGAACTTCTCCTGTCCGATGTTTCTGAGACAGAAGGGCTGAGTGGAGTGGCTATCGCAAGTGCTATAGAAGGTGTGCGCCCGTTGCTCATCGAGACACAGGCTCTCGTCAGCACGGCGGCTTATGGTACACCACAGCGTTCGGCAACAGGCTTTGATCTCCGTCGTCTCAATATGTTGCTTGCCGTACTTGAGAAACGTGTAGGCTTCAAGATTGGACAGAAGGATGTGTATCTCAACATCGCAGGAGGAATAAAGGTGACAGACACCGCCATCGACATGAGTGTGATTGCAGCCGTGCTGTCCAGTAACCTCGATATGGGCATTGACCGTACTGTATGTGTGACGGGTGAGGTCGGACTTAGTGGTGAGATACGTCCCGTCAGCCGAATACTTCAGCGTATTGCCGAGGCAGAGAAACTTGGATTCTCTACCATCGTTATACCTTCAGCCAACATGAATGGACTTGATACGAGCAAGTTTAAGATTGCCGTAAAACCTGTCAAGAAAGTGACAGACGCAATACGTGTGCTATTCGATCAATAAAAAATTTTGCAAAGTGTGCGAAAAATATTTCGTTGAAATATAACCGTCTAAGGTGGTTTTGTGTAAATGATGTGCAAGCATCATTTGGACGTTTCAAAATAAATGTGTAATTTTGCAGTCGAGTTGAGGCTCTCAGACTTCGGTCC
>JAFYAT010000065.1 GCA_017540585.1 Bacteroidaceae bacterium
TAAGTAGGTGTGCAAAATTATTTTTATAATGATTGTATTGATTAATGATGTAGGTTCAGCGCATAAAATAAATGAGTGTAGTGACTCCTACTCGATTGTTTTTAGGCGTTGAAGATGCGCAGTAGGCGGTGCAAGGATTGTGATAAATAATTATGCACAGCTACTTACCTTATTTATAGATATAATAAGGATTTATATATGACGCAGTAATGGCGAATGGTTATTCGTATATATTCGTAAAAACAGAGCTGTGTTCGGAAATTTGCTTTTCATTATCGCTTATTTTCATATTAAACAATAAAAAAGACGGATGAATCGCTTGCGATATAAATAAAAGTTCGTACATTTGCATCGTGAACGATATAAATAGAAATCGGAAATAATAAAAGAATAAAATATATGAACAAGATTTATGATTTCAAAGCTCTCACGAGCAAAGGTAAGGAGATTGACTTTAAGGAATTTGAAGGTAAGGTTCTCCTTATTGTGAATACAGCAAGCAAGTGTGGTTTCACTCCTCAGTTTGCAGGACTTGAGGAACTGAACAAGGAATATAAGGATAAGGGACTCGTTGTTATCGGTTTCCCTTGCAACCAGTTCAAGGAGCAAGACCCTGGAAGCGACAGCGAGATAGAAGGATTCTGCCAACTCAACTATGGCGTAACTTTCCAGATAATGAAGAAGATTGACGTGAATGGCTCTGATGCCGACCCAATCTTTAATTATCTGAAGACGCAAGCTCCAACTGAAGAGTACAATGGCATTAAGGCAAAAGCCGCTAAAGTTCTTTTCAAGACAATCAGCAAGAGTGTGGAGAATGACAGCGATATCAAGTGGAATTTCACTAAGTTCCTTATCTCAAAGGATGGCGAGACCATCAAGCGTTACGCTCCTACAACGCAGCCAGAGAAGCTTAAGAAGGATATAGAAGAAATGCTCGGATAATAAAATATGCACGCAGAATTACAGTTAAAGAATCAGATTTGTTTCCGTCTCTACACAGCGGCACGTCTCATAACACAGGCATATACGCCAGTACTTACGGCACTTGGCATCACCTATCCGCAATACCTCGTACTCATGGTGTTGTGGGAGGATGATAATCTGCCTGTGAACGATATTGCACGTCGCCTTGTGCTCGAGACAAACACGGTCACTCCGTTGCTTCAGCGAATGGAGAAGCAGGGTATTGTCGTACGCAAAAAGGGAGAACAGGATAAGCGTCAGCAGATTGTGAGCCTTACGGACAAGGGCAAGCAACTGGAAGAGGAGGCTTATGCCCATATCCCTGAGAGTATGCGTAACCAGTTGTCTGCCTGTCCGCTGAATCTTGATGACTACATGAATCTTGCAAACGAGCTTGACTCAATAATTAACACATTGAAAAAATAACACTATTGAGCAACAGCCTTTGGTGCAGAAAGCAAGGGAGTGGACAACGATAATACAGAAAATAATATAGAACATATCAGAATAATAGCCACAACACGAACGCTTGTATTATGTTGACTCTCAGGATTGGATGACTGCTTAGTGTTAAATAACTTAAAAACAGGTAAGATACTTTCCAAAACTACATTCTTCATTAGAGCATAATCTTTATCTTTGTTGCACGAAAACAATCAGGGATAAAGTTATGATAGATTCCATCTCTAAAATAATTTTCTTGTTCCCCCATAGTTTCGGTAGAAGCTATGGGGTTCTTTCGTTGCTCTTTGCCTTGACTGCCAATGGCTATGCTCAGACAGTGACAGACACACACGAGCTCAACATGAAGGATGACATACCCCATGACAGCATCAGGATGGAATTGATGCCTTTGATGCCCGACGAGCCTTACAATAATGGTCTGGCTCCAAACCTTAGAGGTTTGGCGTTGTCCTCTCAACTAACGGACGTAAGGTTGAGGACAGACATACCGCACGACAATTTCAACGGGCTTATTGATAATGCTATACGTGAGGTACGTGGTATGAGAATAGACCATTTCTGGAAAGGAAAGAATGTCACGCTCTATGGATTGTCGTCCACATCACGTACCTTGAACATGATGGAGAAACGCTCTGCATCATTCATGCTCGACTATAGGAGAGACAACCTGCTCATACAAGGAGGCGTCGTGGCAAACCAGTATGAGAAGAATCGTCTGACCAACCAATTCGGAATGACGGGTTCGGTAACATACGTCTTCAATCCGCATCTGTCCTTGACCTTATTTGGTAGCTATTACAACACCACACCATTTGCCACACTTGCCATGCATCCTTATGTGGCTTCATCTGACTTTGGCGGTTTTATGACCTACAAGGGAACAAAGGGAGGACTGAAATTGGGAGCGAGACGCTATTATGACCCGTTCCTGAGACGATGGGAAACAGAACCGATATTCACTCCGACGATACATTTAAATAACAAGTCAGATATGGAGTTTCCCTTGGGGGGATTGCTCAAGACTGTAGTTGAGCAAGTATTCATGAATGGACGGAGAAATGATTCGCCCAACATCATGCCATACCAGCATTAGGACATGACGAAAAAAACGACTTGTACGGTTAAAACTATATGCTGTTTATTGCTGCCAAGCTGCCAATTAGAAGAACAACAGTAAATTGATATCTTATAGAAACACGAATTACCATAAATTCAACTGACGTTTGCGAAAGTTGAATTTATGGTAATTCGCTAAAAATATAAGTGGGGTTATCGAATGAAATTCATGTAAACACCTCTTTCACGTTCAGGAGCATCCTTGCCTCCAGCATGAATCTTCTCAAGCAACCATGCCATATTGTTGCCAAGCGTGCGCATTGTCTGCATACCCTCTGTATCGAGTTTTACCTCGCCCTTGCTTGATCCGTACGCAATATTCCAGTATTGAGAGGTGACGACAGGCATGTTCATCATCTCGAACATCATGTTCAATGTCTGGAGTGCAGCCGTTGCGCCACCACGTCGGCAGATTGCTATGGCAGCGGCAGGCTTATCCTTAACAATCTGTCCAGATGAATAGAACAGTCTCTGCATTACTGCAAGAATACCTCCGTTTGGCTGTCCGTAATATACAGGCGAGCCGACAATCATGGCATCTGCCGTCTTCATCTTTGTGGCAATGGTGTTGCAGATGTCCTCGTCAAAGACACATCCGTCATCTGTGTTACGACAGTTTCCGCAGTTGATGCACATATTCACAGCACCATTTCCTATCTGCAAGATTTCTGTCTCAATACCATGTTTTGTCAACTGTGATTCCACTTCCTTCAGGGCAATGTATGTGTTGCCGTCACGTCGTGGACTTCCGTTAATCATCAGTACCTTAATCTTCTTGTCCGAAGAATTAAGAGCAGTCTTTTCAGTCTCTTTCTCCAGTAAATCCATATTCTCGTTGTTTGTTAACATTGCCATTACAGGAGCTGTAACAGCTGTTCCGGCTACGGTCATAGCCGTCTTCTTGATAAAGTCTCTTCTGTCCATAATGTTTGTGTTAGGTTTGGTGCTACAAAAATAATAAATATATGACTTATTCCTTAATAAAAAAGCATGAAAAATAAATTAATCCGTAATAATTTCGTTTTTTCCTTTAATTCATGTCGCAACTTACAACTTCCAAATACTCATTAGTGAGTATTTTTACTTTCTAAGTCGTTAAATGTATTTTTTATACGGGAAAGAAGTTGTAATTTTGCAGAAAATTTATAAGTAGGTGTGCAAAATTATTTATACAATCCTTGCACCGCCTACTGCGCGTCTTCACCGCCTAAAAACAATCGAGTATGAGTCACTGCACTCATTTATTTTAGACGCTGAACCTACATCATTAAAAAATAATTTTTGCACACCAACTTAATAATGACATTAAAAGACTTAAAGATAGGACAGACAGGTATGATTACTGCCGTGGGAGGAAGTGGCTCGCTGAGACAGCATTTCCTTGATATGGGTATCATACCTATGAACGAAATTACACTTATCAAATATGCTCCTATGGGCGACCCGATTCAGGTTCGCATACAAGGCTATGAACTTACGCTTCGTCTTGCTGATGCAGAACAAATTGAGGTGACACGTGAGCTGACGTCCAAGGAGACCGTTGAGATTACACGTACCAATACACCCCATCCTGGATTCGGAGAGACTGGTTATAGATTTCATGATTCTGCTACGGAACATCCTCTGCCAAAAGACGAGAAATTGACGTTTGCTCTCGTGGGTAATCAGAACTGTGGCAAAACGACACTCTTCAATCAGTTGACAGGTGCTAACCAGCATGTGGGCAACTTCCCTGGTGTGACGGTTGACCGTAAGTCAGGAACAATAAAGGGCTATCCAGATACAGAGGTTACTGACCTCCCTGGCATATACTCACTCTCACCATTCTCGGCAGAGGAGATAGTATCACGCCAGTTCGTTCTTGAGGAGCGTCCAAAAGGAATCATCAATATCGTTGACTCGACGAATATAGAACGTAACCTTTACCTCACCATGCAGCTTCTTGAGCTTGGCATACCTATGGTACTTGCGCTCAACATGATGGACGAGTTGAAGGGTAATGGCGGAACAATCCTCATAAATGAGATGGAGCAGGCTCTCGGAATACCTGTTGTGGCCATTTCGGCTATGAAGAATGAGGGCGTGGACGAGCTTGTGGAACATGCCATTCATGTGGCACGCTATCAGGAATGTCCGCAGCGTCAGGATTTCTGTAGTCAGGAACAGCATGGTGGCGCAGTACATCGTTGTCTCCATGCCATAATGCACCTTATCGAGGATCATGCACAGAGGGCAGGCATACCTGTACGTTTTGCTGCAACCAAGCTTGTCGAGGGCGACTCGATGATAGAAGATGCACTCAAGCTTACGGAGAATGAACAGCATACCGTTGAACATATCCTCAAGCAGATGGAGGACGAGCGTGGACTTGACCGTGCTGCTGCCATTGCTGATATGCGATTCGGATTCATCAAGCAACTGTGTGAACAGACGATAGTCAAGCCAAAGCGTAGCAAGGAACATGTACGTTCGGAGGCTATAGACAGGGTACTGACGGGCAAGTGGTTTGCCCTTCCTTCATTCCTGCTCATCATGGCATTCATCTTCTGGTTCACATTCAACTTCTTCGGTGCATGGCTTCAGGACTTGCTTGATAGCGGAATAGGTGAACTTACAGAGTGGGTTGACGCAGGTCTTACCGCACTCGACGTGAATGACGTGGTTCATTCGCTTGTGGTTGATGGTATCTTTGGTGGAGTAGGTTCTGTACTCTCATTCTTGCCACTCATCATTACGCTTTTCTTCTTCCTCTCTATGTTGGAAGATTCTGGATATATGGCACGTATTGCGTTTGTTACGGATAAATTGTTGAGGCGTATTGGTCTTTCTGGTCGTAGTATCGTCCCAATGCTCATCGGTTTCGGATGCTCTGTACCAAGTGTGATGTCCACACGTACACTCCCATCAGAGCGTGACCGTAAACTCACTATTCTGCTCACTCCATTTATGTCATGTACAGCCAAGATACCTATTTACACGTTCTTCTGTGCTGCACTCTTCCCTCATAATGGTGCATGGGTAATGATGTCACTCTATCTTATCGGTATTGTTGTCGGAATAATCGTGGCTCTGCTCTGTAAGAATATTTGTTTCAAGGGTGAAGCTACACCATTCGTGATGGAACTTCCTTGTTATCGTATGCCTGTGGCAAGGAACGTGGGAATGCTCCTTTGGGAAAAGTCACGTGACTTCCTTCAGAAGGCGTTCACGGTCATCTTCCTTGCCAGCATCGTGATATGGTTCTTGCAGACATTCGACTTCCGTCTCAATGTGGTGGATAATCAGCAGGACTCTATCCTTGCCATGATTGCTTCGGTTGTATCGCCTGTGTTCTCACCTTTAGGCTTTGGCGACTGGCGTATCACGACAGCTCTTGTGTCTGGATTCCTTGCCAAGGAGAGTGTTGTATCAACGCTTGAGGTTCTTTATGCCAATGTGCCTGTGAGCAGCATCTTTAGTACGGCATCAGCATTTTCTATCCTTGTGTTCTGCTTGCTCTACACACCATGTGTTGCAGCGGTAGCAGCCATTCGACGCGAACTTGGAACACGTTGGGCGCTCTCTATCGTCCTTCTCCAGTGTGTCGTTGCGTGGGTATGTGCATTCATCGCTTATCATTTGGCGTAAAGATATAATTTGTATTTTTTGAATTTTACAAGTATGGTAGCAACAGTAATTATACTAATTGCCGTAGCGTCATGTGTCGTAATGGCAATAAGGACGCTCAGAAAGAATGGCGGTAACACTTGCAACTGTTGTAATGGATGCAACGGATGTAAGACGTGTTGTCAGAAATAGACAAGACATCATAAAGATGATAAAGCATGAAGTCCGCTCTTTCCTCTCAGCAAAGTGTGAGGAAAGAGCGGACTTCGTTCGTTTTTTGCCGTTTAAAAATGTAAATGGGTGTCTCGATTTTCACTTTAGATGCAAAATGAGACGATGAAAATGTTTTAAAAGTTAAAAATGAAATATATTGCCCCGAAAATGAAATGCCTTTTCTAACAGACTTCATACCTTTGCAACGCTAATAACAAAAGAATGGTCAGTCACCATTAAGAGATGTTCAAAATTCTTCAAAAGGCAAAAGCTGATGATTGCACATGTGTCCTTGACATATCATTATAGTTGTCGGCAACGCCCAAACGTAACTAAAATTTATTTGTATTATGAAAGCTTTATATTACTTCCTTCTCTTCTACGCATGCATCTTTCTCATCTCAATGATACCAGAAGAAAATGTCGCAGAAATAAACGAGACTTCATCTGAGGTTCCTCGTCAATCAAATAACAAGGAGACTTCTTATAATTTGCACACAGACTCAATACAGAAGTGGCGTGTGTCAGAGGTCTATTGATAAAGATATTTGGTGCGTGAGCATCCTCTTTTCCAAAAATTGTAATAAACCATTTAAGAGAATTTCTAATCATATAATAGCTTTTTCTATCTCTATGTCGTCTATTATTTAATTCCCAATACTGCTCCTGCTCTCACGAGTATGGAGCAGTTTTGTTATAGCCACCCATCCCCCGAAGGGAGCGGCTATTCATATAAGAACGGGTCAGCGGATTTTGGGGTCAGCTGATTTACCCTGTTGATGAAGCCTCAAAATAAGCAGCAGGAATTTTCTTTCGAAAGTTCCTGCTGCAATTATTTGATGTCGTCACGTTCCATTCACTATGTTTCTCCTTCTTCTGATGTGGTTGTAGTCACGTTTGGCGACCAAGAACATCTGTGGAAAACCATGAGGGAACTATACGAAGTCTTGTAAAAAAAAGTAATGGGATTTATAACTTTACTTTCTTTGTAGTACCGTCGGACATGCGGAGTATGTTGATGCCTCGTTGCATCTCAGACAGTTTTACTCCACCTGTTGTATAGATGCCGATGACGTCTGGCTCGTTTGTCGTGTCAACGGATTCGACAGATGTCGTGAAATCATCGTTACCGAGTCGCATACGTGCAGAAGATGTGTTGCCGAGGTATTCGAGACGGAAGTTGTCGGCAGCAAACCAGTCGCCTGAGCATGTAGCGAAACGCTTGACGCCAAGGTTGACGAATGAGTTTGCATTTACGTAGAATGTGAGAGTGTAGTTGTGCAACTGACCGTCAAAGTTGGTTGCTGGCTGGTGTACTTCTCCGTTAGGATTTGATACGTATGCATAGAGTCCTACCTGATTTGAACCGCCTCCGCGATAAAGCATGTCGCATGAGAGGCGGTAAGTGCCAGCTGGCAGATTTCTTACCTGCTGATAGTAGTCGAAAGCCATGCGTGATGGTGTGTAGTGCCATACCTCAAGCATTGTGTTGCCTGTAGATGTGGTGTACTGACCATTGCCTGAACCAAATGAACCGTACAGACTCCAGCCTGATGGCATAGTGTGAGTATTGGCGTTGTTGACAATCTCAGGATTGGCAAGATAGCTTGTCACGTCAATAGGATTGTCTGGTGATGCTGATGAACCTGTGCCACCTGTTCCTGCCACACTCTGTACCTCGCTCTGTGAGAGAGCATAGTTGTAGATGCGTACATCGTCGATAAGTCCACGGAACATTGGGTCAACTACGAACTGGCTACGTCCGAGATAGTTGCACACACCTGCCACGTCGCTTGGACGGAGAGTGATGTTTGAACTGCTTACGACAGCTTGTCCGTCAACATATACTACTACTCTGCCGCTTCTGATGGTAACAGCCACATGCTTCCATGTATTTGTTGCAAGTGCTGATGAAGCATTGAATGTCTGAACCGTTCCATTTGCTTTAATCTCGAATGTGAGTTTGCCGTTCACGTTGCTTGGAGTGAGGAAGAAGTAAGCATCCTCGCCATTACCGAAGTCGAAGATACGTTGCCAAGCGTTACCTCCGTCCCATCTTACCCAACTGCAGAAAGTCATTTCCTGCATATTGCCAATCTGGTAAGGAAGTAGGGCGTATGTGCTGCCGTTGAATGACAGAGCCTTGCCGTTATGTCCGTTGGCATAGCCTGCATTGGTAGCCGCACCCATCATGTTGGCTGTTGCATCAGCTGTGTTGTTATCAAATGAATAGCTTGCCACGAGTCCCTGACTGCCGTTTGTGATGGCGTTGACTGTGGATGAGGCAGAACTGATGTTGCTGCTCTTGTCTATTGCCTTAATCTTGTATGAGTAGCGCACGCCCTGAACTGCTGTGTTGTCCACGTATGTAGTACCTTTCACGGCACGTGCTATTGTGTTCCAGTCATTCTGTCCGTATGTGGCACGGAGTATTGTGTAGCCGTTGAGGTCAGAATTGTTGTTTGCATTCCAAGTAAGCTTAATTGCAGCAAGGAGTCCTGTTGCTGACAATCCCGTAGGAGTTGATGGAGCAGTACGGTCAGCCACGATGCTTGGGTCTGCTAACTTCCACTTCTGTGAGTTGGCACGTGTGAGAGTGCGTTGTACAACAGTTGAGCCGTTAGCACCATCAAGTACGAGGTTGCTGTAACGGTTGTGGATATAATAGCTTCCGTTGCCCGCATACTCAAACCACCATTGTTCGCAACCGCTTCCGCCACCAGGGTAGATGATTACCTGCTTACCTTCGTCAAAGCTCCAGTCGAGGTCGTCAAGGTAGAATGTGGCAGGTTGGTTCTGATTGGCAAGAGTGATATACTCGTAGCTGAAGTCGCCACCATTGTTATGAGGCAGATGCTGTACCTTCCATGCCTGACGCACATCGTTTGCCACACTTGTGGAGAGCGTGACATTATACGCTCCGATTGATGTGTTACTGCCCACGCCTGTGAGTACCTTACCGTTAGCCACATTGACTATCTGCCATGTACCTGCAACAGGTGAAGGCTGAACGTCCTCTCCACTCTGAATCTTGATTACACCCTCAGCATTACGCTGCAGTGCAGTTCCGTAGCTGCCGTTAGGGTCGGCAGGCATATCAACGAAGTAAGCACGTGTAGGTCCGTAGCCGTCATAATATACATCACGGTCACGGCTCACGAAACCGAAACTGCTCTGCTTTGCCTGACGTTCGCTTGCTCCGACGAAGGCTTCTGTCACTCCGTCCTGAGTGTTACGATAGACGCTGGCTGCCATGAAGGCATCATCAATCTCGGCGTATGCAAGACGATAGCCGTTACCATCGCTTGCACGGCAGAACTGTGAACGTGTGTGCTCTGCTGTTCCCCACCATATACCATTGTTGAGACCATAATTTGCACCTACCATTGCTTCCATGGTGTTGTGGAGTTCGTCTTCTGTCACAACCTTGCCAGCAGCCTTAACACGCTGGAAGAAAGACTTGAAGTCGGCAAACGTACCAGCCAACTGATGGGTGTTACCCTCGTCGGCATACGTCTGTGTTGCGCTGAACCATCCCCATGCCTCGCTACAGTTGAGCGTACTACCAGTCATCAGTCGCTTGCCATTGAACCATGAGTCGTTCCTTGCAGCACGACATATATTATTAAGGTCATTCTTGCTTCCGTGTCCCCAACCGTAGTCAGGTTCGTTGAATGGAGCTACACTAACGACAGGATAGCCATGGCTCTCCACATACTTGCCTGTAGCCTTCATGAGGTTTACCCAGTTGGTTGCGTTCGCACCGTTGGAGTACATAGGTGCAACCGTATATCCGCCTCCGTTGATAGGCTTAGGGTCGCTGTTGAGACATACCCCAGGTGTAGTACCTAATAAGCCCACGATGCGCAGACGCTCGTTGAGGTCAACGAGGTGGTCGTTGCTGAGTGACGTGCCGTTGAGCGCATACGTTGGCTGGAAAGACACACGCACGAGGCTGATGTTGTTGTTGAACAGATTCATGTAGTTACGTCCCTGCAGCATGTTAGCCTCGCTAATCCATGCACAGTCGATGCCCCAGTTAATCTTAGGCATACGTTCGCCCGTTCCGTTGAAGTCGAAGAACAATGTACGTGCAGGAATACTGCGTGCTTCAAGATAATCACTTGAATTCGCAACCGTCTGTGCTGACGCTGTGCCAGCACTTGAGCCTATGACGATACCCATTGCCATAGCTCCAATAGTAGATTTCTTCATTAGTTTGGTTTTGGTTAGTTGATTGATAGTATTTCCAGTTTTGCAATACTGGTTAATGTTCATTAGCTGCGCCAAAGATATTGACAATTCATATAACCACAAAATATATCAGAGATTATTTGTACTTCATGACACAAAATTGCGACCTGTACGGTTGTAGTTTTGCACAAAGGTGCATATTAGAAAAACAGTCAAGAAACAGAACAAAAACAAGAAAAAACATGTTTTTTTTGATTTTATTTGGTTTTTCCCATGTTTTTCTAACTGGCCGCACTACGGCAAAAAAA
>JAFYAT010000066.1 GCA_017540585.1 Bacteroidaceae bacterium
CGATGGCAGTAGGATAGATGAGTAACTCTGCACCCTGAAGTGCCATGAGACGTGCTCCTTCTGGATACCATTGGTCCCAACATACCTGTACGCCAAGCTTGCCGACGCTTGTCTGTATTGGGTGGAAGCCCATGTCGCCAGGTGTGAAGTAGAACTTCTCGTAGTATGCAGGGTCGTCAGGAATGTGCATCTTGCGATACTTTCCTGCTATTGTGCCGTCTTTCTCAAAGACAACGGCTGTGTTGTGGTAGAGTCCTGCTGCTCTACGTTCAAAGAGTGATGTGACAAGAACCACGCCACATTCCTTTGCTATTGCGCCATAGAACTCGGTTGATGGACCGGGTATTGGCTCTGCAAGGTCGAAGAGTTGCGTGTTCTCTGTCTGGCAGAAGTAAAGTGAGTTGTGAAGCTCTTGGAGTACCACGAGTTCTGCACCTTCCTTTGCCACTTTTCTGATATTGTTTGCAAGTTTCTCCTTGTTGGCGTTTACATCGCCAGAACAAGACTGCTGTATTATTCCTACTTTCATTTTGTTAAAATTTTCGGCAAAATTACGATTTTTTATTCATATATAATCTCTTTCACAATAAAATTCCTTATCTTTGCACGACTTATGCGCAGGGAAGTCCCTGCTTCGAAACTACACATACAGCTATAAAATACATTTAAATGCCAAAGATATCAATACGCGGAACAGAGATGCCAAGCTCGCCAATCCGAAAATTGGCTCCGCTTGCAGAAGACGCAAAAAAGCGTGGTGTCCATGTTTATCATCTGAATATTGGACAGCCTGACCTTCCTACTCCTCAGGTTGCGCTTGATGCTATCAAGAATATCGACAGAAAGATTCTTGAGTATAGTCCTTCCCAGGGATATCGTTCATATAGGGAAAAGCTGGTTGGTTATTACAAGAAGTATGACATCAATCTTACTGCCGACGACATCATCATCACAAGTGGTGGTTCGGAGGCTGTGCTCTTTGCTTTCCTCTCATGTCTGAACCCAGGTGATGAGATTATTGTGCCAGAACCAGCATACGCCAACTACATGGCATTCGCCATCTCGGCGGGTGCGGTTATCCGTACAATAGCCACTACCATCGATGAAGGATTCTCTCTTCCAAAGGTTGAGAAGTTTGAGGAACTCATAAATGAGCGCACACGCGCCATCCTTATATGTAATCCGAACAATCCGACGGGATATCTTTACACACGTCGTGAGATGAACCAGATACGTGACCTCGTCAAGAAGTATGACCTCTATCTGTTCTCCGACGAGGTATATCGTGAGTTCATCTATACAGGCTCACCTTATATATCTGCGTGTCACCTTGAGGGTATTGAGAATAATGTTGTTCTTATTGACTCTGTCAGTAAGAGATATAGTGAGTGTGGAATCCGTATCGGAGCACTCATCACCAAGAACGAAGAGATTCGCAAGGCAGTCATGAAGTTCTGTCAGGCTCGTCTCTCCCCACCACTTATCGGACAGATTGTGGCAGAGGCAAGCCTTGATGCACCAGAGGAATACAGTCGTGAGGTGTATGATGAGTATGTGGAGCGTCGTAAGTGTCTTATTGACGGTCTCAATCGCATACCAGGAGTTTATTCTCCAATACCAATGGGTGCTTTCTATACTGTGGCAAAGCTTCCTGTTGATGACTGTGAGAAGTTCTGCGCATGGTGTCTCTCAGAGTTTAACTACGAGGGCGAGACTGTCATGATGGCTCCAGCATCTGGATTCTATACTACACCAGGATCTGGAAAGAACGAGGTGCGTATTGCTTACGTCCTGAAGAAGGAAGACCTTATTCGTGCTCTCTTCGTACTCCGCAAGGCTCTTGAGGCATACCCAGGAAGGACGGAGTAAGGCTGGCCCCCTCCCAACCTCCCCGAGGGGAGGCGATTTAGATTGATTATTTATGATTATTGCTAATGCTCCGGATGGCATCCTCCTCCTTGGGGGAGTTAGTGGGGGGCTGATATTATGTACAGTTTCATAGCAAGACGAATATATTCAAATACTGAGGGCGAGAAACGATTTTCTCGCCCTGCTGTACGTATAGCGATGCTTGGCATTGCTGTCGGACTTGCTGTGATGATAGTTAGTCTCTCTGTTGTCCTCGGATTCAAGCGTGAGGTAAGCAGCAAGGTCATAGGTTTTGGCTCTCACATTCAGGTAGTCAGTCTTACACAGACTCAGCAGTTTGAGATGATGCCTGTACTATATAACGATTCGCTTCGCAAGGTGCTTGATATGTTCGACGGCATAGAGAGCCGACAGGCATACGCCACAAAACTCGGAATACTCAAGACAGAAGAGGATTTCTGTGGAGTAACATTCAAGGGAGTGGGTGAGGACTATGACACCACATTCTTTCATAAATACCTCGTCGAAGGTGCAGTCCCAAAGTTTAGCAGCAAGAAGTCAACAAACAACATACTTATAAGCAAGAAGATTGCGTCTGACCTCGGTCTTCATCTTGGTGATAAGGTATATGCTTATTTCCTTGATGGGAAGACTGGTATGCGTGCCCGTCGTCTTAATATATATGGTATATATGAGACAAATCTTGTTGACTATGACAAGGTAAACGTGCTTGCCGACATCTATACTGTCCGTCGTCTCAACGGCTGGGATAATGACATGGTATCAGGAATAGAATTGAAGGTAGCGGACTTCGACAATGTACAGAAGACGGCTGCTGATATGCATAGCATCATCTATGGTTCACGTGACCGTAATGGTGTGATATATGGAGCATTCTCCATCAAGGAACTGTCGCCTCACACATTCTCATGGTTGTCCGTGCTCGACATGAACGTGGTGATGATACTTGTGCTGATGCTTTTCATCTCAAGTTTTACCATTGTGTCAGGTCTCCTTATTGTCATGCTTGAACGCATTAACATGATAGGACTTCTAAAGGCACTTGGAATGACAAACATGGGAGTGCGTAAGGTATTCTTCCACTATGCCGTCATACTCGTGGGCAAAGGAATGTTGTTTGGTAATATTCTTGGATTACTCATCTGCATTGTACAGCAGCATTTCTCTGTTGTTAAGTTGGATGCATCGGTATATTATCTTGATTCTGTACCTGTCTATATTGACTGGTTGCAGGTCGTATTCCTTAATATCATGACACTTCTCGTATCATCACTCGTCATATTCGGCTCATCATTCTTCATTGGTATAAGTGCACCAGCACGCACAATGAAGTTTGAATAAGACTTGCTTATGTGTATGATTGATTACGAATAGAAGATAATCAGATAAAACACGAGATAGAGCTGTATGTTAGGAACAATCGTTAATACGTGTACGATACTTGCCGGTGGCGCTTTTGGTGCCATCGTGCGTGAAGGTATAGGCGAAAGATATAAGAAGTCTTTGTTCAATGCACTTGGACTTGCTTGTCTGGTGCTTGGAATGAATGCTTCGTTGCCAAATCTTGCTAAGAGTGAATATCCTGTGATGTTTATCCTCAGTTTGGCTATTGGTTCACTCATCGGAACTCGTCTTGACCTTTCGGGACGCATTGACCGTTTGAATGAGAAATTGAACGAAAGGAAAAAGGGACGTCAGAATAATGCACTTCAAGGACTTGTCACAGGTTTACTGCTATACTGTATAGGTACTTTCAGCATCGTTGGTCCAGTATTGTCGTGTCTGTCACCAAGTCATGGATGGGCTTTTGATGAGGCGGGTAACACGTATCTTTATACTAATGCTACTCTCGACCTCGTGACAAGTGCGGTATTGGCGGCTTCATACGGATGGATAATGTTGCTTGCTGCTCCTGTACTGTTCTGCTGGCAAGGTATGTTTTACATGATTGCATTCTACTTTGGTGGTGCAATGCCAGAGCCTATGCGTGTGGAACTGAGTATCGTGGGGGGTGTACTCATTATCAGTTCGGGACTTGGAATACTTGGTATAAAGGACTGTAAGACGGTTAATATGCTTCCGAGTCT
Organism: Bacteroidaceae bacterium; assembly: GCA_017540585.1. Classification (GTDB taxonomy): domain Bacteria; phylum Bacteroidota; class Bacteroidia; order Bacteroidales; family Bacteroidaceae; genus Minthosoma. The sequence continues at coordinate 3,978 of JAFYAT010000066.1, forward strand.
TCTTGTACCAGTGGCATACTACCTTATAACGTCTCTCTGACTTTTACAAGCTCTGGGTGGGAGACCTCAGTAGATTGGAGTGAAAAGTGAAGAGTGAAAAATATGTTTTACACTATTTGCTTTTTTCGTTTCAAACGCTCTCTGCGACAAGTATCAAACCAGAAAGCGAGGCTACCTGATAAACTGAAACTTGAATTTGGTAACTGATTGATTATTCACATATACGCTCAATGCTCTGTATGGCGTGCCTTACTTTATGGTGAGGTTAGGAGAGAGCTTTTGTATGAAGATATTATTGGCACCGAAGGTGCTATGGAATGAGGCAGATTTTTGCTTTGCTGATAATACTGTTGAGAACTATGTGGAAGAGAATGAGGCTGCATGGGGTGTGATGGTTGAATTGCCATCTGTACCTTGTGTGGGTAATACGGTATGCTTATCTAATTGGAAAGATAATGTGTATCATCAGTTGAAGGAATATTTGCGTCTGCCTACAACAAGTGTGACTAAGTTTGTGAATGCGTATCGTTTTCACAAGAATCTTAAAGGCGAAGAGATGTCGTGGGGAGAGGAGAATCCTGACCTCCTCAGATATGATAATGAGGAACTGCTCGTTGCCTTGTGTTACTCTCGTATAGCCGACAGTCTCGTTGATGCTGTCTGGACAGTGACTAACGTATCATTTATTCCTGATAGTGAAGTCGTATTTGCCGAGGTAACGGTAAGATAGTGTTTTATATAGCTAAAATGCCACTTTACACTTCGTAAACATCATGTTTATGGGTGTAAAGTGGCATACTTTTTTCTCTTAGCTCAACAGAGCTTGCGAAACTTGTACTCTTAACTGTATTGTTTTTGAGATATATCTTACCTTAACTTTTCGAGATATGTGCCTATGTCATCTACACCTGATGGGTTGGCGATGACCTTACCGTCAGGAGAGATGAGAAGGTAATAAGGAACACCAATGATTTGGTATTTGGCCATAAGGTCCTTTATTCCTTGTGGAGTGAGACAATACTGTGCCCAAGGCATCTGGTCCTTCTCCATAGCTGTGTGCCATGCATCAGACTTTTCATCGGATGATACGGAGATTACTTCAAACCATTCACGTGGATAGGTGTTGTAGTATTCCTTTATCTTTGGCGTTCCTGCACGACATATTCCACACCATGAAGCCCAGAAATCCACAAGGAGGTACTTGCCCTCGTAGTTCTTGACGACATCTGCAAGTTGACATCTCTCACCTGATGGAGTGACCATGTCAAGGTCAACTATCGGATTGCCGTTGGCTGTCAGACGTGCAGCCTCAAGACGACGGACAAAATCTGCATAACGAGTTGTGTCACTTGGACAACCCGTGATTGTCTTGCCGAGAAGGTCAATCTGCTCTGCCGTTAGATTATACCCATTGGTAAGCTTCTCACATGCAATGTTGATTGCAACTGGCGATGTAGGGTGACTTGTGATGAAGTCCCACTCTACCTTTGCAAGAGCCTCTACGTCTGGGTTGTAATCAGCAATGCCTTGCTCCATCCTTGCACGGTTGAGGTCGTTGAAGTCCTTCTGTGCCTGTCCTCCCTCTATGACGCAATCCTTGGTGAGTGGCGCATCTGTGAGGAGAGAATACTTAGGTGTCTTGATGACATACTCGGCTGGTTCAAGCCACATTGTAGTGTATGTCCAATGTACCTGTTTGTAATTGTTCTTCTCAGCTTTGTCGCCAAGCATCTCAAGGTTATTGGTTATGAGAGTCACCTTCTGTGGATGGTCAACATATCCGCTGATAAGAAACTCGCCAGCCTTCTTTACTGTTGTTGTGGCAATCTCTGCTTCCTCATATGCATTCTTATCCTTTGGCTCTGATGTAAGAATGGAAATGGTCACACCCTTCTTCAAGCCTGACATTTTTCCACGCACACAGAAGTTGTCTTGCTGGGCGTATGCCTCAACACAACATGCCAAAAGCGAGAGTAATATAACCTTTGAGAATAATCTGTTCATTGAACTATGAGTTTTTGAGTTTATAAGTTTGTAAGTTCTTAAGTTTATAAGTTTTTGAGTTTGTAAGTTTTTGAGTTTTTGAGTTTGTAAGTTCTTAAGTTTTTAGGTTCTTGAGTTTTTATGTTAATGCGATAAGCCTCCGCGAGAACTAAAAAACTTAAAAACCTAAAAACTCACAAACTTAACAATCACTTTATTAATACCTTCTTACCGTTTACGATATTGAGACCCTTAACTGGTGCTTCTACTTTCTTGCCGTCAATAGTGTAAACACCAATAAACTGAATCTTCTTGTCTGCATTTACATTAGTGATGGCTGTTGGATCATCTGCTGCATCTATGTAAATTTTCTCTGGAAGTGGGTACTGAACACCTTCTGTGAGTGCGAGGTAGCATGAGTTCTCTGCCACTGTACCTGATGTAACCTTAACAAATGCATTTGTGTCAAACACATAATAAACAAGATTGTTATTGTTTTCATCCTTCTTTGGGAGTGATTCGATGTTTACAGCTCCAGTTGCCGTACCAACAAGATAGGTGTCGATTGGTATAAAGTCTTCTTCAGCAGTCTCACGGAAGAGAACGATAGTCTTTACGCCCTCGCCATATAGTACAAATCCTGTGTTTGGAACGTAATCCTGACCAATATTAAATACCTCATAGTTAGTGGAGAATGTTGGGACTACGCCTGTATATTTTACGAATGTTTTATCGTCAGTGTAATAGCCCCATGCATTCTGTGTCTCATCGAAAGATATGTTATTACCTTCATTGTCATCAAACCTTAAATACTTATTATGGATGATGTAGGTCTGAATTCCTGATTCGAAGTCAGCTTCATACATAGAAGAGAATGGAACGTACTTACCTTCTCCGAAGTCGATGGTAAGAATCTTGTCGCTCTTAAAGTAAGCAGTATAAATTACATTATCGTCGCCTGCAACGAATGTATAAGGGTTCTCTGTAATCTTGTTGCCATTGGAATCCAACCAATAGTCAAACTGGAAGTCAGCAGCTGAAGGCGTTGCTGTGATTGTGATGTTGTCACCCTTGTCGTTGATAACCTTGTCAATGCTTACACTACCTGCACGCTTCAATGCGTCTGCAACCTTGACATACACCTTTGAGAATACAGCATAATATGTGTTGTCTGGCTCAAATCCATATCCTTCTACGTCTGTTGATTCTGTAACCTGTTCTGTTTTGACAGAAATGCTGCCTTCAAGGCTGTTGCCTGTTACAGCTTCTGTCAATGAAGCAGGAGTAGCTGTTGGGAAAAGACCAATGAACTGATATCCGTCAGCAGGCTTTGCATAATAGTAGATTATGGTAGAAGGAGTGCCATGCTCAGTCTGCTTTGCCTCACTTACATCATTATAATTGGGTTCTTCCTCATCGTTCGCATTTGAAAGGTAGATAAGTCCCTTACCTGTTGTTGTTACTTCGGCTCTCTCGTAGAACCAGTAATACTTGCCATCATCCCCTGCAAAGGCAGAAAGGCATGCTACTGTGGCAAGCAGAAAACATGTGAATAGTTTCTTCATAATCGATTTTAATTTTGTGTTACGTTAATAATCTTGTATATATCTCTTGTAATATGTAGAGAATACGAGTCATATACTACACTTTACTTCGAAAGTAGATTGTCAATCAGCACCTTTATCTCTGGGTCACTTGGACGAGGTGCCGTACTCTTGAAGAGTTTGCCATTAGTGTCGAAGAGCATGAAGCGTGGAATACTGTTGATGCCATAACCGCTAATGCCTGGACTGTTAGAAAGATCTGGTACGATGTACTGTTCCCACTTAGGATTGTCCTCATTAACCTTCTTGACCCAAGCCTTCTTGTCTGTGTCGATGGAAATAGATACAACGCGTATGTTCTTTCCTTCGTACTCTTCTGCAAGCTTGGCAAGATATGGTATCTCTCTTTTGCAAGGACCACACCATGTAGCCCAGAAGTCGATGTATGTCACTTTGCCATTGCCAAGAAGACTTGTGAATTGAAGTTCCTTGCCATCCACATCAGCAATAGTGAACTCAATGGCATCCTGTCCTTGTGCCTTGGCTGCTATATTCTTGAGGCTCTCCTTCACGAATGCTGTATATGTAGTGTCAGTTGACACCTTCAGATACTGCTCGTAGAGGTCCTTGTATTCCTCGCTTGACGTGTCCAGTCCCCAGTTGGCAAGGAACATGAGGTTCATGATGTATATGTTGGCAACCTTGTTGCGTACATCCTGATTCTGTGTGTATTCAGCAAGATATTTCAGTTTTGCTCCATCTGCCTGCATAGGAGTGTAGAGTGATGGATGAGCGGCATAGTACCACTCAAGGTAGTTGTATATCTTCGCAGCCTGAAGGGTGTCGTTCTTGTCAATATCACCAATGTATGACATATAGTCACTCTCGTTTACCATTGTCTTTCCCATTTTCTCACGACTGATACCATAGCCGACAAGTGCACTCTCACGTTGATCGTTTATGGCTGCCTGAGCCTGAGTTGCAAACTCCTTGTCTGATATTGTCTTGATGACTGCCTCCATCTTTCCAAGTTCTGCATTGACATATGTCTTTGCATCGTTAAATGTGGCATGCTTGACAGCCATTGAGTCAGGCACAAGGTTGTATGAGTTAGAGATTGTGTTATAGTACATATTGGCGTATGTAGATTTCTCTGGCTCATCACCTGTATATGTAACCTTGAAAGGATTGAGCTTAATGTCTGCATTCAATGTCTTGTTTGGTTGTAGAAGAACACAGAAAGCAGCTGTTGGCTCAGGCTTATTGCCTGACTTGACGAAGACGAGAGCCTCGCTCATCTCATTCACATCGTATGACAATGTGAATCGTCCTTTTTTATCCACCTTTATCGTGTCATATCCATTCTGACATTTCTCATGTCCCTCAATGTACACGAGAAGGGTATCAGTTGTCTGATACTTGGCAATCTTGCCGTTTACTGTTGATGTCTGAGCCATTGTTGGTAGTGATAGCGCCAACATACCCATTGAAAGAAATGAAAGTGCTTTGTTCATATATTGTGTTGTTTGGTTTTGGCCCCCTCCCGACCTCCCACGAGGGGAGGAGGATAAAGATACCTCGTTTAATTAGTAGTTCGTAATTTTATTTAATTATGAATTATGAATTTTTAATTTTTAATTTGTCTTGTGCTCCCTCACCATTCTGACACTAAGGAAACAAGCTTCTGGTTCCATGCTGTTGCGAGTCATCTCATCGTGAGAGTAGAATATCTTGCGATAGAAATAGTATTCGCCGGTCTTGCTCTCGTCCTTGCTTGATGTCCAGAAGAAAGCCCATGCTCCGAGAAAACGGTCATTGTGTGTGGAAGAGCTTACGTTTTTGTTCCTGTAACCTGCATAGAGGAGGTTGAAGTCAGACAACTGATAAGCATGTGTTGCTTCAAGCATAGTCCACTCCTCATCGGTAGGAACACGCCATCCTTCTGGAACGGCTTTTTGTGCACCACTATATGTATAGTGATATCCTATCTGACTGAGCAGGTTATAGTCATACTTATCTGTTTCTGCAAGTTCGCTTGGCTTGTACTTGATACAAAGATCCTCGTTGCCGAGGTCGTATGCAAGGTTCTCTACCGACCAGTCAAGTCCCCCGTATGTCACATAATGGTATGTCTTATTGTCACGTGCATCCACAAACGTGCCTGTTGCTTCTGGCTGTTGTGGGGCTATGTCGTCATCCTTGGAACAACCTGTGAACAATGCGGCTGTAAGTGTTATGATGAAGTATATCTTTTTCATTCCTTGTATCCTAATGAAGTTAATATATTGTATGCAATCTCATACTTCTTGATGACAAGTGGATAGTCTGCATATTTAGCCATTACGGTTTCTCTTGTGTTAGCAGCAATCATTCGTGCATAAGCCTGAATGTCCAAGTCCTGTGAAGGGTAGAGACCATTGGCTTCCGATTTGAAATCGTCCTGTCCTCTACAGATGAAACCTGCCTTTGCGAGCATATCCGTATTCTCTGCATTGGTCTCTGGTGCTGTGAAAGTACCGCCATAGTATGCGCTACTTACGTTTGTGAACTCCTTGAATGATGCCGTATTGTCAGAAGCAAGTTTACCGATGATGGCATTCATTATCTGACGGGTATATTGCACCTTCTGTGACTCTGATAGTTTGGGAAGAACACTCGTTGCAACGGCTATTGTCCTCTGTCCTGCCACGGCATAAGGAGAGCTTATGCTTCCTATGTAATCCCTTGTTATCTTGTCTGCAAGGAACCAAGAGAAAGGTCTCAACTTGCCTGTAAGGTGAGGAAGAATGTAACTTTCCAGATACTCTATTGCCTGTCGCTTCCTCTCAATGGTTGGAATGAGGGTGTATGAGTACTTGTTGTTTGATGTGTGCGATGCTCCTATCTCGTATGTGATGTCAATAAGCTCAGTAAAATATTGCATATTGCCATTCACATCGCGTCCTAATGCTATATGCTGGAGTGTGTCGTTGAACAGTAGATATGAACCATGTTCAGTATTGAACGAACGTCTCATTTCTGCTTCCTCCGAATGGTCATCGGCAGCAGGAACAAAAGGCGTGGTCACGTCCTTGAAACTTGCGTCAAGTGCCTTCTCTGAACATGATTGAAGTCCTAAGACAACTGTTAATATGATGAATATCTGTTTCATTGCTGTTACTATTAAAGTTCTACAGTCGTGTACTCTCTCCAAGGTCGGATATTGTCCTCCATACCTGTGTTGAACTGGATTACCTCACGAGGCAATGGTAAGGTATAGGCATCGTCATATTCTTTCAGAATGAATCTGTGACGTTCAACTGCCTTTGAACTTGAATGGTCTGAATAGTATGTCCATTCGTGAACTATCTGCTTGCTCTCTGGCTGGACGCTACATACTGAATAGCGACGAAGGTCAAACCAACGATGTCCCTCAAGGGCAAGTTCCATCATTCGTTCACGACGGATGGCTGTAATCAGGTTACCACCATTCACGTTTATGTTCGGATTGGTGTCTGAACTGATTCTGTTTGCTCTCAATGTGTTGATGGCATCAATGGCTTCCGACTCATTGCCCATATATGCCTGTGCCTCAGCATAGTTGAGATATGCCTCTGCTGAGCGGAATAGGAATATGTCAGACACTTCCTGTTGTTCCTTGTTCCATATATATCTGTCATAATAGTAGTAGCTTGAGGAAGATATTGTACTTTGCATTGCTCCCTCTGGCAATTTGACAAGTCCTGTGAATGTGTCCCTGTGCCAGTACCATAGCTTCTTACGCATATCATTGGCTGAGTATGAATTGTAGAGGATACTGCTTACGGTAAACGCATGAGCACTATTACAGAACATACCGTATATTGTATTTCCACCCATTGAGAAGATGTTCTCCACATTATTCTTGACAGAGAACTTGCCTGACTCTGTATTCAGGTTCATAAGTCCTGGGTGCTCTTTCATCACCTTTTTGGCATATTCCGAAGCCTTTGCCCAGTTTTGCATATAGAGATATACACGGCTCTGGAGGAGGTGACATGCTGTAGAGTCTGCACGATAGATGGATTTCTTTTCCTTCTTGTAAGCACAAAGATTCTTTTCTGCCTCTGCAAGGTCGGAAAGAACCAACTGATAAACCTCTTCAACTGTCTGTCTTGAGAACTTTGTGTCTTCTACAACACTACTTGTCTTGATAGGCACACACAAGTCTGTTGCACTTGTGGCTGGATTGTATGGCTTTGCATATACGTTAGCCAGCCAGAAGTAGTAATAGGCACGAAGAAAATGGGCTTCACCCTTCACCTTGCTGACTCCTTGTCGCTCCTCATCAGATTTGCATGGGACGGTCTCAACACTTGCAAGGATATTATTTGCAATGTTTATCTTCTTGTATATCGTTGTCCATGTCTCATTCTCTGTATAGTAGTCAGTATAGCTTTCGTTCTGTCCCACTCTCTGTTGCCATGTGAAATAACCGAAAGTCTTCTCACGACCATCACCATTAAGCAAGAACGAACTAATCTGGCTCTCGTCCATCTCGTCGCCCAAAAGACTGATAAACGAACCTGTACTTTCTACAAAGCTCTGTTCATTATAAGTTGTCACGGGAAGGTAACAGTCACCAATGAGCAACTCGTCAAGGTCTTTCCATGAACGAACATAGTCCTTGTCCTGCGAATATTCCTCAAGGAAATCGCTACATGACATAAGTAATGCTATTGAAAGGAGGTATATTAATCTTTTTATCATATTGTCTTATTCCTTTTAGAATTCCACGTTAAGTCCAAATGTGTATGTAGGACAATCGCTTAATTGTATCTCCGTGAATCCTCCCTGAGTAGGAGTCTGTCCTTTGAGACGACTGTCACACCATGTGTGAAGATTTGATGCCGATAGTGTGAGTGCAAGTCTGCCCAATCCCCAGTTCTTAATCATCTTTTTGTCAAACTCGTATGTGAGCGAGATGTTCTGAAGTTTCACGTAATCGGCACTTACCACACGGGCTGTAGAATAGTCGTACATTGTCCATGCGTTATTTGAGAACTTAGCACCTGTGAATGATTGATTGTCTGACCAGTGTGATATGTACTGATAGTATGCTGGATTACCTGTTCCGATTATGGCAGGAATGTCTGTAGTGACTTCGTCACCTGGCTTCATCCATCTGTTGAGAAGGTCGCGGTTTACGTTTGCCTCACTTGAGTACGAACTGCCCATACCGTCAAAGAGACGGAACAGACGTGTGCTTGCTCCGAATGCGTAAGTGAGATTCACTCCCAATCGCCATTGCCTGTAGGTGAATGTGTTGAAGAGGCTTCCAGTAAGGTCTGCCTCACGCTTTCCTGAAGGTACGAGTACCTTGGTGTAGGCATCATAGTTGCTCAGGTTCTTCAACTCACTCTGTCTGTCTTCCCAATCCTCAAACACTGGACCTCCATCTACTGAACTCAGACCTACAAACTGGTAGCTGTAGAATGTTCCTACAGGTTGTCCCTCTACGATGGCTGTACCATTGAGGAAGTCGGTAAGTTCATAAGTCTTACCGCCTGGAGTGGTAGTGACCTTGTTGTATATCTTTGAGAGACTACCAGATGTAATCCAGTAGAAATTCTTTATCTTGACAGGAGTAGCACTTATGTTGACATTGAATCCCTTGTTGATGATTGTACCAGAGTTGACAACGTATGAGTTGTAACCATTCACATCACTAATCTTCTTTGAAAGGAAAGCGTCTGTTGTGCGCTTGTGGTAGAACTCCACACCAAACTGCAATCTGCCAGAGAGGAAGCTTGACTCCACACCCATGTTGAATGAGTGTGTCTTTTCCCACCTGAGGTCGGGATTGGCAAAGTAAGCTGCCGTTGATACCATCTCCTCATAGTATGGATTCATGCTTCCCTTCTTGATTACCATTACTGGTGTCTGGTCGTCAAGCATATTTCCCTGTTCTCCGTAGCTTGCCTTGAATGTGAGGAAGTCGAGCCAGTCCTTATGTATCTTGGCGATATCTACTATATTGGCATTGCCTGATACGGACCATATAGGGAGAATCTTCTCGTTGCTTCGGCTTCCGAACTTGTTTGAACCGTCATAACGTGTGTTAGCATTCAATGTGAAGAGTTCCTTGAATGTGTATGAGAGGGTGGCATAAGCCGAAAGGAGATTGGTCTTCGTGTCTGTGATGGAAGGAACGTTGCCTGCCAACCATGTCCTGTATTCTGAATACTTTGATGGAACGTTTGACACGAATGTTTCGCCACGGTCAGGATAGTAGCCTCTGTCTGTGCGAGTGTAACCCTTGTATGAACTTGATGAGGCTTCTGCACCTATAGAGAGGTTGAAGAGATGCTGCATATTCTCTCCAAAGAACCTGTTGGCATCAGCCTGGAATCGTGCTGTATATCCCTTTGAATTTGTCGTGCCGAGTGTAAACTCGCCACCGTATGGCATGGTACTCTCAGTTCCTGGAACGTCTCCATACTCGCATTGTCTCAGTGTGGCTGAGTGGAATGTGGATTCGCCATACAGTTCCTCTGATGTTGAGGCAGAACTGTTGACAGAGAGTATTCCTGTGAGATGAATCCAGTTGACCGGATGATAGGCGAGATTGACCGTACCCATCACGTTTGTCACCTTCTGTGACTTGTATGAGTTGTCCAGCTCGTTGAGTATGTTATAATTCAGGTATATGTTACCTGCATTCTTCTTGTAGTACGAATATGTGCCATCTGCATTATATGCTGGTATGGTACGAGCCGTGTTGTATGCATAGTCAGTAGGATTTATCTCGCTGGCATTATACATACGGTCGTTCTGGTATGCATTGATATTGAACTCTATGTCAAATTTCTTTGACACGTTGATGTTCAGTTTCATCATACCCGTGTATCTTTTGTTTGTCGTATTCTTGATAACATCATCCTGATCCGTATAGCCGAGAGAGGCATAGTATCGGATAAAGTCAGAGCCACCCGATACGGATGCATTGTGGTCATGTGACAATGAATTGTGACAAAGGATGTCAAACCAGTCCGTATTGCGTTGAGCCATCTGGCTTACCTCCGAGTTGAACTGCTCCTGTGTGTAAGTTCCCTCGTACAGGTTCTTGAGGGCATACTCATAACCTACGAGTGGCATATTGCTTGGATAGAGATAATGCTGGTCAACGATATATTGTGAGAATTGTACACGCTCGTTGGAGTTCATCAGGTTTATCTTTGAATCCGTATAGTATGGACGACGGCGAGCCGTGAATGTGTTTGAGTACGAAACGACAGCCTTTCCCTCACGTCCGCTCTTTGTGGTGATGACAATGACACCATTGGCGGCACGTGTTCCGTAGAGAGCAGTTGCTGCCGCATCCTTGAGTACGTCAATACGGAGGATGTCCTGAGGATTGATACCTGATATGGCATTACCTACACGATTCACATAGTCAGGGTCGTTAAGTACGTCTGGCGAGAGGTCGATTGGGTCTGTCAGTATGATACCGTCAAGTACCCATAGAGGACTACGGTTACCGATAAGGGTAGATGTACCACGTATGCGAAGCTTAGGAGTGGCATTTATCTCACCACTGTTGGATGTAAGTACGAGGTCAGGAATCTTTCCTTCCATCATTTGGTCGATGCTTGCAAAGCCTGGGACGTTTAGGTCTTCCATCTTGATAGATGTAACGGCACTTGTGCTGTAACGCTTGTCTATCTTCTGGTAACCTGTAACGACTACATTATCAAGCGAGCTGGCTTCTTCCCTCATTATGATGTTAATATTCTCCTTATGACCTGTCATCACCACTTCTGTCTTCATGCCAAGCATGATAGCAGATATTGACTTTACCTCGGCTGGCACATTCTTGAGTACAAATCTGCCGTTCTCGTCAGATGATACTCCTTTCTCAAGGAATCCTGTCGGGAATACTGCGGCCCCTGGGAGTGCTTCTCCACTCTCGTCAAATACCTGTCCACGTATTGTACGCGCCACCTTAGGCTTATTGTCTGTCAGCTGCTTTACGGTAATGATACGCTTGTTGATGTTGAAAGCGAGACCTGTGTCCTTGAGTACCCTTATGAGTACTGAGTTTACGGACTCGTTGGTCGCATTCACGCTCACAGGTGGTAATGATTTGAGGTCATCCGTGCTATACACGAAGCTGTAGCCTGTTTGACGTTGAATCTGGTCAAACAAGGTCTTTACAGGAACGGACTTGAGGTTGAACGTCACGTTCTTCTGTGCATAGCCAATAGTGGTGCCTAACAACATGAGCACCAATATCACGATGTGTTTCTTAATGCCTGTCTTTCTTGTCATTATTTGTGTTCTATTTCTTAATTTTAATTGTGTTGCCGTTTATACTTATTGAAGTGTTTGTTATCTCACATATTGCATCAAGAATGTCGTTGAGACTTGACTCCCTGCTGAGGCTTCCTGTGAAGCAGCAGTTGCTGAGTGAGGCATCCACACACACATCCACGTTGTACCAGCGTGAGAGGGTAGAGGCGATCTCTGAAAGACTCTCGCCATCAAACTTGAACATTCCTTCTGTCCATCCCATGACAGCATCCACATCTGCATTGCATACCTTCATCTCGTCACCACTCACACAAGCCTGACGACCTGGGGTAAGACGGCACTCATTATTACCCGATGTCACTCCGATGCTACCTTCTACGAGAGTGATGGTCTTGCTCTTGCCTGTATAGGCGTTTATATTGAAGCGTGTGCCATACTGCTTTACGCTAACATTGCCAAGATGTACGATGAAAGGCTTGCCCTCGTCATGTGCCACCTCAAAGTAGGCTTCGCCAACAAGTTCCACGTCACGACTGTTTCCTGTGAAGCGTGAAGGGAACGTAAGCTTGCTGTCAGAGTTGAGGTGAACCTTTGTACCATCAAGGAGAGTAAGCTTGTACTCACCACCTCTTGGGATATAGATGCTTGTATTCTCCACCTCATCTGCACCCTCTATCACGAGTTCGCCATTGGCAACCGAAGCATTTATTCCTGCCTTATGTATATTGACACTTGCCGAATCAAGCGGTATCACCTCTCCACTGCTTGTCTCTATGTAGGCAATGGATGTTCCCGGCATAGAGCTGGCTATTAGCTCATCATCAGTATTCCTGCTTGTAAAGATGACCGATGTGGCAATGATTACAGGAATGAGTATCGATGCTGCAACTGCTATTGGCTTGCGATATGATCTGAACCATGTGGTTACACTCTCATTCTTTCGTGTCACATCGTGGTCAGTGTTTATTTGCATACCAATCCTCTTGGAGAATCGTTCAAATGCAACATCTGTGTCGAGACTGTCATACACCTTTCGTTTGTGTTGATAGTCTCCCTTTTTATATAATGTCCTTATTATATTGTTTATGTCCATATTTATTCTGTTTTGTCCATTCATATAACAACTGAAATGTCAAAAGTGGGTACAAGAATTTAAGAAAAATTCAATTTTTCTTTCAAAAAATCTTCATTCCATCCCTTTTACCCATCATTTTGTAACGATTCGTAGCCCGTAGGTTCGCAGAACCTACGGATTGCGGATGATAACGTGTTAGGAACATGCACGCTGAAAGCGTGCCCTAAATGACACGATGGCATATTGGGGCACTCTCTTCAGGGTGCACACAACACATTCCCCCATATTCCCCGTAGGTTCTGCGAACCCACGGCTATTGACAGGTGACCGCTTTGCGGTCAATGTCACATGGCCTTAGGTTTGTAAAATAGATTATCCTTCGTCACACCGACGAAGGATTTTTCGACCTGTACGGTTGAAACTGTATGTTGTTTTTTGCCGCAGTGCGGCCAGTTAAAAAAACATGGTAAAAACCAAATAAAATCAAAAAAAACATGTTTTTTCTTGTTTTTGTTCTGTTTCTTGACTGTTTTTTTAA
>JAFYAT010000067.1 GCA_017540585.1 Bacteroidaceae bacterium
AATTAAAAATTAAAAGTTAAAAATGCTTTTTGCCGCAAAGCGGCCAATTGGAAAAACAAAAGAAAACAAAAGAAAACCTGTTTTTTCTTGTTTTTGTTCTGTTTCTTTAAGGTTTTTCTAATAGGCACCTTAGTGCATTGCGAAAAATACAGGTCAAAATGTTCGCAAAAATAGTGAAAAAAATATAAAAAATCAAAAAAGAACTGGAATAATAATCGAGTTACGAAAAAACTTCATACCTTTGCATGCTTTTTTATGCGCGTTTAGAAGTAATATGAGACAATTAAAGATTACCAAAAGTATCACGAACCGTGAAAGTGCTTCACTCGATAAGTATTTGCAGGAAATCGGTCGTGAGGATTTGATTACAGTTGAAGAAGAGGTAGAACTTGCGGGAAAGATCCGCAAGGGTGGCCCTGAGGGTCGTCGTGCATTGGAGAAATTGACACGAGCAAATCTGCGTTTCGTCGTTTCTGTAGCAAAACAGTACCAGAATCAAGGATTAAGTCTTCCTGACCTCATCAATGAGGGAAATCTGGGCCTTATCAAGGCAGCCGAGAAATTTGATGAGACACGTGGATTCAAGTTCATCAGTTACGCAGTATGGTGGATTCGCCAGTCAATCCTTCAGGCACTCGCAGAACAGTCACGTATTGTTCGTCTTCCACTTAATCAGGTTGGTTCTCTCAACAAGATTAGCAAGGCATTCTCAAAGTTCGAGCAGGAAAATGAGCGCCGTCCTTCGCCAGAAGAACTCGCAGACGAGTTGGCTATCCCAGTGGATAAGATTGCCGACACAATGAAGGTTTCAGGTCGTCACATTTCCGTAGATGCTCCATTCGTTGAGGGTGAGGACAACAGTCTTCTCGATGTGCTCATCAACGACGATTCTCCTATGGCTGACCGTTCACTTGTGAACGAGTCGCTTGCAAAGGAGATTGACCGTGCACTCGATACTCTCAGCCAGCGTGAGAAGGAAATCATTCAGATGTTCTTCGGTATCGGTGAATCAGAGAAGACACTCGAAGAGATTGGCGATCGCTTCAATCTTACTCGTGAGAGAGTTCGTCAGATTAAAGAAAAAGCCATCCGCAGACTCAGGACAAGCAACCGTAGTAAGTTGCTCAAGTCTTATCTCGGATAAGGTATAGCTTAATTCGGGGGGTAACTTTGTCATCCCCCGATTAATGTTTTAAAATGCCATACTAACTTATGGAGGTCAAAACGAGTAAAACACTCCTTTATCCCTCCAAAATAATAATCAAAGACTTAATATGAAACTTAAACTTTTCGTACTTGCAGCATTCGTCATGGGAACATTCCTTACAACCTCTGCACAGTCAGATAATGGCGGTAAGGCTGCTAAGGTAAAGAAAGAAGACAAGAAAAAAGTCAAAGAGGCTCATCGTGAGCTTAATCCATACGAAATCGGTAAACTCCCAGGTGTTGTGTATGTATTCGGATTCTCACAGGAGTTTGGCGATACAATAGCTTACATTACAGACATTACGAAGATTGACAGCATAATGCTTCAGAAAAAGACTGGCTTCCTTCCTTTCCGCTATGACCTCAGTCAGCAGTTGAAGAGCCACCTTGAGGGTGAGAAAGGATTGAAGAAGCAGACAGCTTGCGTATTCTACTCAAAGAACAAGGTTTCTCTTGGCAAGAAACTTGCCAAGATGAAGAAGCGATACCTCAATATGGAGCACACAACTGTTGTTACCATTGGTCAGGACGAATTCAAGTTCATTCATCCACTTGATGTACGATAAGTCAAGATAATACACCCTCCCCAATCCTCCATACATGGAGGAAAATGTACTATGGCAAAAACATCTATTCCTCATGATAAGTAGGATTGGGGGGATTTAATTTGTATATATGAGAAGCATAAAATTGGTTACATACATCCTGCATACGGCACTCGTGGTGGTGTCGCTCTTTTCGTGCAGACACGACAATTATTCCGTGATGGTAGGAGATAAGACCATAATATGCTATATGCCTGCCGAGAATAGCCTTGCTGGTTCCATTCGTAGCGATGTGGACGAGATGGTGAAGGCATCATATATGTTGGGAGAAAAGGACCGTATTGTCGTTTATTATGATGGCACATCTAATCCTGAAATATACGTTATAGACAAATACACGAATGCATCGTCATTACGTGATCTTACTCCCGTCTATAAATATAGCAAGAACGAGAATTCTTGTTCTAAGGATGTGATGAAATCTGTGTTCAGATACATCTGCAATAATTATCCAGCCAATACCTACGGATTGATATTCAACAGTCACGGTTCAAGTTGGCTTCCTCCGCTAAGGAGTTTGTCATCCATGAGCCGCAAACGAGCTTTCGGTGTGGATAATGGCAAGAACACATATGACAATGCTGGTGATGAAATGCACATAGCTGATTTGGCTGAAGCCATAAAGACTTTGCCACATCTCGACTTCATACTCTTTGACCTCTGCTATATGCAGAGTGTAGAGGTGGTTTACGAATTGAGGAATTGTGCAGATTACATCATTGGCTCTCCTGCTGAGATTCCTGGCGAAGGTGCTCCTTACGACAAGATTATGCCGATGCTTGTTGCCAAACCATTCAATTACAGTTATCTCATTTATACATACGATGAAGAGTATAAGGGCTGGGCATCATATTCCGATACCGGAGTGGCTTTGTCTGCTGTGCGTTGTGACAAACTTGATTCTCTCAAGATTGTGACAAAACAGATGATGACCAAGTATGCTGACAGTATAGAGGAATGTAAAACAAATGGAACGACCAACTATCTTAGATGTTATTATGGTGGATATTACCAAACAGGTTTCTACGACATCAAGGACATGATGTACCACATGCTTGGCAAGGTAGATTATGCAGAGTGGCTGAGTGTTTTCAAGATGGCTGTTCCTTATTACTGTGTAGCTCAAAGGCTTTACTCTCTGTCAAATGAGGGAAGCAATTATGTAATTACCAATCCTAAGACCTGTGGTGCGCTGGCAATCTCTCTAAGTCCTGATGACAAAGAGACAAAAAGCATTATTGCAGAGTACGAAAGTCTCGAATGGGGAAAATAGGATTACGCTTGTTTGGTTTAAAATATCCGACAGCATAAATAATTGACTTGAAATTTGAAATATTTAATATATGGAAACAATATACTATAAAGTAGCAGGATTTACGTACGGCATCATTTTTGCCGATGACAATAATTCTGCCGAACTAATACAGTCAAGCGAACCTTTCAAGATTGACGCTCCAGAGGCTGGCACGGAACTTATATTCACGCTTACCGTTGATGACTCTTTCCGTCCAAAGCAGAAGGGTGGAGAGATAGGGCAGTTTGACTGTGGCGGTTGCAATCATGGCGTGTATCAGATGGAAGATGGTACGTACCAGATACTTATAAGCAACGAGATGCAAGAGCAATGTTGCATCCTTGAGTGTAAGGGCGACTTCTCCGAAGGACACCTTGCACTTAATGGTGACTACCGTATGCGCAACTTTGGCTTGAATAATGCTCTCATGCTTATGTACGCATTCTCCACAGCTCCTCACAATACTCTCCTCATGCACTCATCTGTTGTCCGTAAGGATGGCAAGGGATATATGTGTCTCGGAGTGAGTGGAACAGGTAAGAGTACCCACACAGGCCTTTGGCTTAAATATATCGAGGGAACCGACCTCATGAACGACGATAATCCTGTAGTACGTATCACAGATGATGGAGTGGCACGTGTTTACGGTTCTCCTTGGAGTGGCAAGACACCATGCTACCGTAATGTAGAAGCACCTATCGGAGCGTTCATACAGTTGCGTCAAGCACCATACAACAAGATTACTCCAGAGAACACCATCGAGGCATTCTCATCACTCCTTCCTTCATGTTCAGTAATGAAGTGGGATGGCAGGATTTACAAGTACATCTGTGCAACCATTGGACAGATAATCTCAAAGGTGCCTAACTACTTACTTGAGTGTCTTCCAGATGAGGATGCAGCAAAACTGTCGTCATCTACATGCTGCCGATAGAAGAATGAGGAATTAGGAATGAGTAGTGAGTAATATCATTTGAGACCGTCCTTGGTCTCAAAACCTAAGAACTCACAAACTTACAAACTCAAAAAAATAACGCTCTCTTGCATTAGTCACCCTCGTGGGAGGGCTGTGGAGGGGGGCTAAAAACTCGCAACGTGCCGTGGAGTACAAAGACCTAAACATAGCGTTTATGCAGAATGATGAGTTCATACCAGAGGTGTGCAAACTCATCGACATGGGGCATCAGGTCACAATCCGTGCCCGTGGATATAGTATGCGTCCGTTTATAGAGCATAACAGAGACGAACTTGTCTTTGGACAGGTGAAGCGACCTGTCGTCGTGGGTGATGTGGTGCTTGCAGAGATAACCCCAGGCCACTTTGTCTGCCATCGTGTGGATGCGGTAGGAGACAAGCGTATAAGGCTTCGTGGCGACGGCAACATATACGGTACGGAAATATGTCGAAGAGAGGACGTAAGAGCCATGCTTGATGCAATCATCCGTAAGGGTACACAATGGAATCTTGAGACGTCGCGTGTATGGCACATCTATTCTTGGCTCTGGGTACGTCTTCTTGGCGTTCGCAAGCATCTACTTGCCATCTACCGTATCTTCTGGATGCACCAGTTACCTCGCAGAATAAGCCGCCACATACCTTTTAAGTCAACCCTCAAACGTATTTTCAAGAGGGGTGAGCAAAAAGATTACTAATTTCAAAAACATATACATAATATGAAAATTAAAGACGGATTTGAGTTGATGACAGTATGTGACCAGAACATCATCATCTCTCACGGAGTACAGAATATCAATTTCTCAAAGGTTATCACACTTAATGAGTCGGCATCTGTCGTATGGAATGCCATGGTTGGCAAGACATTCACCGTAGCAGACGCAGCAAAGGCTCTTACAGACGAGTACGAGGTGGACGAAGCAACTGCCCTCGCAGATGCAGAGAAACTCGTGAATGACTGGATTGATGCCGAGATAGTAGAAAAATAAAAATAATGAATAATTAGTAATGTGTAATGAGTAATTGAAAAAATGACGGATTAAAAATATTTCTAATTACTCATTTATCATTACTCATTAATAATTTACAAGCCGTGGCAACAGTTACCATAGAACCATCGTGGCAGGCGCACCTTCAGAAGGAGTTTGACAAACCATACTTTGAGAATCTCATAGCCTTTGTCAAGCAGGAGTATGCCCATCATACCGTCTATCCTCCGGGTAGGCTTATATTCAATGCCTTCAACCTTTGTCCGTTCGATAAGGTCAAGGTGGTGCTTATCGGTCAAGATCCTTATCACGAACCTGGACAGGCACATGGATTATGCTTCTCAGTCAATGATGGAGTGCAGTTTCCTCCTTCGCTCAACAATATCTTCAAGGAGATAAAGGACGATACAGGTGCGGACATACCAACATCAGGCAATCTCACTCGCTGGGCAGAGCAGGGCGTTCTTTTGCTCAACGCCACACTTACCGTGCGTGAGCACATGGCTGGAAGTCATCAGAAGCATGGCTGGGAAGAATTTACCGATGAAGTCATACGAACCATCAACAATGAGCGCGAAGGCATCGTGTTTATCCTTTGGGGTAGTTATGCACAGAGCAAGGCACAACTGATTGACTCATCCAAGCATTTCATCCTCAAGAGTGCGCATCCATCGCCACTTTCTGCTTATCGTGGATTCTTCGGTAATCATCATTTCTCTCTCACCAATATGTATTTGCAGAAGAGGGGAGAATCTCCGATAAAATGGTAAACATCCCATGTTTATGTCATTCATCTTGGATATAATGGGTGATTTCATCGCAACTCAAATGCAACTGCATTCTAAAAAAAACAGATGACATGGAGTCTATTTTCTCTGCGTCATCTGTTTTTTATTATGTGTTGTCGCCACGTTCTTCCTCTTTGTTGGGATTTAATTGAAGAAAATTGCCAATTATCGATTATCAATTAGCCGATGGTTATGATTCTGTAACAATCCTGTCAATGAATCCCATGAACTGACTCAAGCGTTGTCCTAACGTGCTCTTCTGTTCCTCCTTTGCTTCTTCCACTTCATCAATGGTATCATTGTATGTTTCTTCGCTATTGTCTGTATTCATCTCTATTGTGTCAGTTGATTCGTTACCGAAACTTGATACGTCATTACCGAAATCAATCTGTGACTGTACAGGTACGGCAGCAACTGGGCTTGGTGCAGATTCTCTTACGCTTGTGTAATCCTCATCTTCATCATCATTGAATAAAATGATTGTGTCGCTTGTCTCGTCCGTATTGTACTCTTCGTCTTCTGTAATCTCATCATCAGGATTGTGGTACAGATTTTCGAAGAAATGATTGTTATGTTCTTGGTTATTCTTAACTTCTGGCTTGTTGCTACATTTACTCTTTAGTATAGCAACAATATCAGAATCCGTGTCCGTTGTACTTTCTTGGTTATAGTAATACGCACGCATGGCATCTATCTTCTTTGCCAGTTCGTCGCTACGGCTCTCTCGACTGCGTTCCTTGTCAAAGCCCGTTGCAACTATGTCTATACGTACATCATCGCCAAGAGTATCGTCATAGTAGAGTCCCCAGAGTACTTCGAGGTCAGGAGCCATCTGTTCCATGAAATTGTTGATGGCATTCAATTCGGGCATTCGTACCGAATTTTCGTGACTTTGATAAACGATGTACAGCAGTTTGTGGCTCTTGGCTATCTCTGCCTGATTGAGCATAGGGGAGTTGAGAGCATTGCACATAGCTTCGACGATACGGTTGTCGCCACTTGCACGTCCTGTTGACATTATTGCCGCACCACCATTGTCAAGAACGGTTCTGACATCGCAGAAGTCTCGGTTTATAAGTCCTTCCTTTGTTATGATTTCAGCTATACTCCTTGTGGCAGTTGTAACAACCTGGTCAGAAATCTTGAGTGCATCTTCAATCGATGTGTTTGCATCGTCACATATCTCGATGAGACGCTCATTGTTGATTACGATGAGTGAATCGACTTCATTCTTCAGAGCAGCCACACCCTTGAGAGCCTTGTCTATACGTTGCTGTTTCTCGAACTTGAAAGGTAAAGTCACGACTCCAACGGTAAGAATTCCTCTTTCGCGTGCCACACGTGCTATGACTGGAGACGCTCCTGTACCAGTCCCTCCACCCATTCCAGCGGTGATAAACACCATCTTGGTATTGTCTTCAAACAGGTTCTTGATACTTTCAATACTGAATTCAGCAGCTGCACGACCAGCTTCGGGGTCACCGCCTACACCAAGTCCTTTCTCACCGATAGGAATCTTGTTGAGTACGGTCGCATTCTTCAAAGCTTGACTGTCAGTGTTTACGAGAGCGTAACTCACATTCACCAGCCCTTCATTCACCATGTTTTTGACGGCATTACTACCACCTCCACCAACTCCAATCACCTTGATGATGTTCTTGGATTGGTCGATGAGTTCGCCATCAAATCCCTTGAATGTAACGGACGAAAT
The DNA here is from genome assembly GCA_017540585.1 of Bacteroidaceae bacterium. Lineage (GTDB taxonomy): Bacteria > Bacteroidota > Bacteroidia > Bacteroidales > Bacteroidaceae > Minthosoma. Next base: position 7,548 of record JAFYAT010000067.1, read on the forward strand.
TGATGCTTCGTTCTTGAATTCCAATGCTGTATTCATATTTCTCTCACTTCTTCTTACATAAGACTAACGAGTCTCATCGTTAATCACATTGCAAAGATAAATTATTTTTTGTTTACAACATAGCTTTTGTCCGATGAAATCACAAAATTAATCGTATTTTTCTCCTTTCCCACTATACGAACTGGTAGGATATACATCTGCCGACTGTAGGATATACATCTGCCGAGCGTAGGATATACATCCTTTTGGATTCAGATATATATCTGCTGACAACAAGATAGTACAAGAGAAAATAAATGAGTACATTGAAAGGGTTAGAGAATGTAGAAATCTTTATCCTGGATTTTAGAACTTCTTTATATTGCTCATTACTAATCTCTTATTAACTGCCACTTTCCGCATCGTAACACCTTGTTTACGAGTGGGAAGTGGCAGTTCTTTTTGAGTCAAAAATGAATATTACTCCCTCAGGAATCGTTTTGTGAGGAAAGTAAGGAAATAAGGGAAGGTATAATACTTGCCGTTAAATCCGATGTTCTTCCGACAGAACTTGATACCAAACTTGATGTCATCGAACATGTTGTTATTGCTTGCTATCATCTTGTTCAAGGATGGCGTTGCATTGTCATTCGCTTTTACCTCGACAGGTATAAGCGACTCTGCATTACGAACAAAGAAGTCCATCTCTACTCCTACCTTGTCATTGCGGTAATAATACAAGTCATATCCCTGTTTGGCAAGCATGTCGGCAACGATGTTCTCATATATACCTCCTTTGTATGTGTTGAAGTTACGGTTCTTGCGCAAGTCGTCCTGAGCTTCCTCGTCAAGTGATGCTATAAGCATGCCCGTGTCACGATAGTATAGCTTGTATTGCTTCGGGTCATAGTTACCCTTGAGTGGAAGCTCTGGCGATTCCATACAATAGCATACGTTTACTATACCTGCATTGTATAGCCACTCTACTGCTCCGACATACTCACGGTTTCTTGCTCCGTGGGCAATCTTTGTCACCTGAAATTTCTTGTTCTCCTTGGCGAGGAATGTAGATATGTGGCGATATACGCTCAGTATTCTTGCCTGGTCAAAGCCCTCGGCATACTTGGTGATGTCCTCTTCGTAATCCAGCAGCAACTGTTTCTGAATCTTGAGTGTATTGCTGAAATTCTTGTTACGTACAAATGTATTTACAACCTCTGGCATTCCACCGATAACCATATAATCGTGGAAGTGGGAGAAGAATGTGTCAAGCTCAACCTGTGAGAATGGTACACCATCCTTCATGTGCTGGTACATGTCGTTTATCCTTGCGTCGTCATAGCCCAAAGCCCAAAGGAATTCCTCAAAGTCGAGAGAATACATCTCGTAGTCTTCCTTGTATCCTACGCTGTTGGATTCTATCTTATTGTAATATACTCCCATCAGCGAACCGGAACAGATGACATCATATCTGCCGTCCTGTTTGAAGGATTTGAGGCTTGTGGCACAATCCGGACACTCCTGCAACTCATCGAAGAATATCAGCGTGCGTCTTTCCGTGAACTTTACGGCAGGATTGATGAGAGATATATTCTTAAGGATAGAATCAACTTCATATCCGTTGTCAAATATTCCTTTATACGTTTTCTGCAAGGCAAAATTCACCTCTACGACATTGGCATAATGAGTCTTTCCAAACAATCGGATTGACTCTGTCTTACCAATCTGACGTGCTCCTTTGACTATAAGTGGCTTATGTTCAGGAGTATCTTTCCAGTTCTCCAGATATGTATCTATCTTACGTCTCAGCATAATTATCACATTTTATGCTGCAAAAATACGAATATCATCACGTTTTACCAAGTATTTTTAGGTATTTCATCACATTTTCCGGTACTTTTTTAGGTGCTTCATCACATTTTTCGGTATGTTTTGATGCTTCTCATCACATTTTTCGGTACTTTTTGGGTTGTTTCATCACATTTTTCAGAAAATCTTTTGCATTAGTCACCCCTCTCTTTACACACAAAAAAGCCCCTCCTGTAGGGAGGGGTGGGGATGCTTGTCTGTTAGCAGCATGCACTTGCGCCGAGTGCTCCAGCTATTGCGCTGAGAATTGCGATTGCAAGCTTGATGATGGTGTCCCATTTTGATTTTGTTTCTGGTTTCATAGTTTTTGAGTTTTTAGGTTTGTGAGTTTTTTGTAGGAAATCGCACCATAGGTGCGGACGAAGAAAAAACAGATAAAAACAAACGAAAACAGATAAAAAACATTCTACTTTTTTCTTGTCAGGGAATAGGTTTTTCTTTTGTTCTACTTCCATTTGGAAGTAAAATTGTTTTCTTTTGTTTTCTTTGGTTTTCCCCATGTTTTCCTAATTGGCCGCTTGGCGGCACCTCAGAGTCCTCTGTGTTCTCTGTGTTTCAAGGATTCTTGCGTTGCATTTCAGCGATGGAGTGACCCAGTCCCCTCCCTGTAGGGAGGGTTAGGGTGGGTCTTTAGGTCTTTAGAAGCCGCCGCCTTCGTCACCGCTTCCAGTGTTTCCACCAGTGTTACCTCCGTTATTGCCGCTGCCTCCACTTGGGTTGCTGTTGCCGCTCTGCTCTGGTGTGGTGGTTACTGAGCCGTCGGGGAGGGTGACGGTGCCGTCTGTGTCCATGTACTTGAGGATGACCTGACGGACGTTGGAGAGGCAGAGCTGGCGCTTGATGCGCTGTGCCGTCTGGTATGCCTCAGTACCCTTATCACCGTTGTCGGTGGATGGACGGTTGGCACGGAGCCATGCGGCTGCCATCTTCTGCTGGGTGGCGAAGAGCTGTGTCTGTCGCACCTGTGCCTCGGTCATCGGACCTGCTGGCTTGTTGAGGTACTTCGCAAGGTGGATGCGGTTTGAACTTCGGTTGGTGGCAAAGTAGTCGCTGCTGCCACTTCCGTACTTTCCTGAGATGCCCTTGATGACATCGATTGGTGTGATGCGTGCCATAATAGTAGCCCCCCGACCCCCGAAGGGGGCGGCCTCCGGTTAGGTGGGGGATGGAGACCTAAGGTTAACAAAATGTTAAGTTTTTAAGTTTGTGAGTTTTTAAGTTTGTAAGTTTTTGAGTTCTCAATTTAAGTTTTTGAGTTTTTAGTTTTTTTAAGTTTTTTAGTTCTCGCGGCGGAGAGTTTAGAAACGAAAATTTAGAAAATTAAAGCAAAAT
>JAFYAT010000068.1 GCA_017540585.1 Bacteroidaceae bacterium
CATTCCAAACACAACACCCCCAAGCAGCAAGGCGATTAAAACGTTCTTCACGTTTGTATTTTCAAATTCCAATGAAACTCTTGTACGACGGAATAGCCAATATAAGAATAAGACCAAAATAATCTGGTGTACAAACATGGCTTCCGCATAATAATTATAATTGGAGACAATAAGATAAATTGCGACTGGTATTATTGTTGCACCGAATAGGATGTGTATTCCCAACAACTTAAGTATTCCTTTTATTTTCATAAAGATTGTTTATTTGTTCTTCAGAAGTTTATATATTCAATAATCATGGCAGTTTTAGTCTGACGCACAAAGATAATGAAATTATGATTATCCTACATAAAAATATGACAAGAATATTGCTTTCATGTGTGAAGGATAGAGGCTAAATAGGATATTTCATGCCAAAGACATACTCAGTCAATCATGTGGGACACAAATTGTGAGAGCATTATTAACTCGTTAAAAATATAATGCGTACCTTTGCCGAAAATATTTTCTATAATGACGAAACTTGTTTTTGCGAGCAATAATGCTCATAAGCTTGAGGAAATACGTTCAATCCTTGGGGACAAGTATGAGATAATGAGTCTCAAGGACATCGGATGCGACGCAGATATTCCTGAGACGGCAGATACCTTCAGGGGTAATGCCCTGCAGAAGGCTCAGTATATAAAGGAACACTTCGGAATGGATTGCTTTGCCGACGACTCAGGTCTTCAGGTTGAGTGCCTCGGTAACCTCCCAGGTGTATTCTCAGCACGCTTTGCAGCCAAGTATGCTGCTGAGTTCGGAATAAATCCAGACACTCTTGGTGAGGCTAAGGACGAACGCAACATGAACTGCCTTCTCAGTCGCCTTAACGCCATAGGAGCGTTTGATGGCAATAACCTGCCAAAGGCTTGTTTCTGCACTTCCATTGCCCTTGTAATGAATGGTGAGGAGCATTTCTTCGACGGAACGGTAGAAGGTCATCTGGTAGCAGATAAGCGTGGTGATGGCGGTTTCGGCTACGACCCTATATTTGTACCAGAAGGTTACGACAAGACCTTTGCAGAGCTTGGCAACGAGGTGAAGAATGGCATCAGCCATCGCGCACGTGCCGTAGCAAAGCTGGCAGCTTTTCTAATTAAGAATTAAGAGTTAAGAATTAAGATTTTGCTTGGTTAAAACCGCATTACCTTATTTTTGTTTTCTTAATTTTCGTTTCAAAAAACAGTGGGTGACAATCTTCTCAACTCCACTTTTAACTTTTAACTTTTAATTTTTAACTTAAAATCCCCCAGAGGGGAATTTTACGATGTCAAACAAGATACAAATTCGTTGTAAGAACCTCAATAACGAAATAATAGAGGCAGAACTCGGCAACAGCCTCAAGGATATATACGCCAAGTCAGGACTACAGATGGAATATGGTCCTGTGAGTGCAAGAATCAATAACAAAGTTCAGGGACTGAACTACCGTTTCTACAACAGTAAGGATGTGGAGTTCCTCGACCTATATAGCCGTTCAGGTATGCGTGTCTATACACGTACCCTGTTCTTCATCCTGGCTAAGGCTGTGGAAGACCTCTTCCCCGATGGCAAACTCATCATCCAGACACCTATCAGCAAGGGTTACTATTGTGAGCTGAAGATTGGCCGCGAGATATCGGCAGAGGACGCACTTGCCATCAAGAACAGGATGCAGGAGATTATTGATGCCGACATGCCTATCCACAGGGTACAATGCCCAATCGAAGAAGCGATAGATATGTTCCGCAAGAAAGGTATGGAGAGTAAGGCTCAGCTCCTCGAGAGCCAGTCAAAGCTCTATGCCTACTACTACCGCCTTGAGGATACCGTAGATTACTTCTACAGCTGCCTCCTCAACAGTACCGGCAAGATTCATCTCTTCGACCTCATCAAGTTCTACGACGGACTTCTGCTCCGCATACCATCCATCAACAACCCGGGAAAGCTGAACGACCTTGTGCCACAGACAAAAATGCTCGACGTGGTACGTGAGCAGCAACGCTGGCAACAGATTCTCGGCGTGCGCACCGTGGGTGAGTTCAACAAGGTCATTTCTGCAGGTTATGCAGCCGAGATGATTAACGTGAGTGAGGCACTTCAGGAGCGCAAACTTTCACATATCGTTGACGAGATTGTGGAACGTAAGTCAAAGATTGTCCTCGTGGCAGGTCCAAGCAGTAGCGGCAAGACAACCATGAGTAAGCGTCTTGCCATCCTTCTTATGGCAAGTGGACTTCGTCCACATATCATCTCTACGGACGACTACTTTGTCAACCGTGTTGACACTCCTCTTGACGAGAACGGCAACTACGACTTTGAGTGTATAGGGGCTGTGGACGTTGAACTCTTCAACCAGCAGATGGCAGCCATCCTCCGTGGTGAGGAGATTGAGCTTCCTCGCTACGACTTCCCAACAGGTAAACGAGTGTTTGAGGGCAAGAAACTTAAACTGAATAACAACGACCTCATCATCCTTGAGGGTAACCATGCACTCAACCCAATCATGTCAAAGCTCATAGACGAGAAAGACAAGTATCGTGTGTATGTCTCCACGATGACTACCATCGCACTTGACGACCACAACTTCGTATCAACATCCGACATACGTCTCCTTCGTCGCATCATCCGCGACTACCGTTACCGTGGCTACTCAGCCCTCGAGACCATCAACCGAGGACCGAGCGTAGCACGTGGTGAGGAGAAATGGATTACTCCGTTCCAAGAAAATGCAGATGCAACATTCAATAGTGCCCTCCTCTACGAGCTTGGAGTAATGCGTAATCAGGTGCTTCCTATCCTCGAACAGGTGAGCGAATGTGAAACAGGTTATGCAGAGGCAAGTCGTCTCCGCAAGTTCCTCAAGTACTTCACAGCCGTTCCTCTCGACCAGATACCACCAACATCACTCATCCGTGAGTTCGCTGGAGGTAGCTCGTTCAGATACTAAAAGACCCTCTCCCCAGCCCTCCCCCTCTATGGGGAGGGAGTTAAAAATTAAAAGTTAAAAATTAAGAGTTAAAAAGTCTTGAAATAATTTATAAGTTCTGAGAACAAAAACAATAATGCGGATTATCGACTTCGATAATCCGCATTATTGTTTTCAATTAGAGTTTCTTTGTGAGAAATATTTAAGAAGAAATTTTCTTTAATTTTTTTAATTTTCGTTCTTAAAATTCTTCGCGAACAGAGTAAAATATATTTTTGACTCCGTCGAGCTAAAGGTTCACTTTTCACTTAAAGTACTCCGTACTTGCACAAGATGATAAGTGCTATATATCCAATTACAAGGCTGATGAAGCCTGAGATGAATCCTGCCTTTGCCATATCCTTCTGCTCGATAAGGCCTGTTGAGTAGGCAATGGCGTTAGGAGGTGTACTGATAGGGAGTGACATGGCACAACTTGCTGCTACGGCAATACCGATGATGATTGTTGATGTACCTCCGATAGGCGCAAGAGCGTCTCCCATTCCTTCACATACCACGGTAAGGATTGGAATCAGAAGGGCTGCTGTGGCTGTATTGGATATGAAGTTACTAAGCGCAAAACAGAGAATACCTGAGATAAGCAATATCACGATTGGGTTCCACTCGCCAAATGGTATGCTCTTTACTGCTACCTGTGCAAGTCCTGTTCCGTTCATGGCAAGACCAAGGGCGAAACCTCCTGCCACCATCCAAATTACCTCCCAGTCAATATCCTTGAGGTCATCACCAGTTATGACTCGTGTGAATGCAAATACCGCTATCGGAAGCATGGCTACCGTATTGGCATTTATACCAAACAGGTCCTTACCAAACACCCAAAGGAAGATAGTTGTAATGAATGTGATAGCTACTACATATGTACGCCAGTTCCATTCTACGTTACCTTCAATCTCAAGTTCAATGGTTCTCTTTGAAAATGGGAAGAGGTGCTTGAGGATAACCCATGATATAAGTAACATAACTATTACGAGAGGAATCATGACGAGCATCCATTGACCGAAGCCGATACCCATTCCATGCTCGTTGAGTGTCTTGAATGCAAATGCATTAGGAGGAGTACCGATAGGAGTTCCCATACCTCCGAAGTTAGCTCCGATAGGAATAGCCATCGTGAGAGCTATGCGTCCCTTACCATTAGCAGGCAAGGACTTAAACACAGGCGTGAGGAATGTGAGCATCATCGCAGCCGTAGCCGTATTGGAGATGAACATGGAGAAAATACCCGTGATGAGGATGAATCCAAGAAGCACGTTATCCGATTTATGTCCGAAAGGCATAATGAGCGTTCGTGCCATAATCACGTCAAGTCCCGACTTCGTGGCAGCAATAGCAAGAACGAAACCTCCAAGGAAGAGGATGATTGTAGGGTCAGCAAAGCATGCCATGATACCTTGATAATCCAAGAGCTTTCCTGCCTCTCCTTCTGAGCCTTGCAGGAAATTGAATGCCGAATCGCTTACACAGAACAGCAGGACAAAAATAATGGTTACAGAAGTTGCCCATGCTGGGATTGACTCTGTAACCCAAAGTAAAACAGCCATTACGAAGATGGCTATTGTGCGCTGCTGCACGACAGTAAGTCCTTCGATACCAAAGAAGTCTGTTGGCAGATTCCACACAATAAACGTTAACAAGGCTGTGATGCCAAACATCAAAGCCCTCTTCTGATTGAAATCTCCTGTCAAAAATTTTCTAACCGAAGTCATGATTTTAGATTATTAATGTTTATAATTTAGTTGATTAATTAGCCAATAGAAACACTTACGGCAGGTACTAATAATTAATAGATTCTCTGCCTTAACTTTGTTTCGTCTTTTCAGACGGGAGGCAAATTTACACCTTTTTTTTAACAAAACAAATTTATCCACAAAAAAATCTTAAAATACTCAAATTTCGGTTTTACATCCCATGTAGTAAATAGGAGTAAAAAGACATTACCATGTCAGTACAACTTGCGTGCTAACTATGATACATCAGGAATACTTCGGTTTTTGTTTGGTAAAGCTCCGCTTTTCCATCAGTTCGTGTTTTTGACTAAACGATACTTTCGTACTTACTTTGATGTGACATAATGCTACTTTTTATGGCAATTTGCTTTCTTTACATTCTTTTATGTCGTCGTCAGCATAAAGTCGATGGAAAAATGGCATTTTTTTGTACGCGTAGAAAAAAATTTTTGTACGCGTACAAAATTTATTTTCTTCGTGATGCAGATAATTTTTTCTCTTCGCACATAGAATTTTGGGCATTGTCATAATGCTATTTGCTATCGAACATCCACTTTCTTTTTGTCATTTACGATGTCACAAGAAAATTACGAAGGGTTAACGAACCCTTATCGAAGGATTATCGTAGGAACATGAACTGACATTTTGTTTTTGTTTGTTCTGTTTAAATATCATTACAACTAAAGTTTCGGATTTACTTCTACAAGATTATATGTAGATTTTTCAAAACACTAATTACAATTTATTGTAAATCCATAGAGGATAAGTAGGTGTGCTTATACAAAAGAATGTATGGAAGTCATACTTTGAGCATCATGACAACACCCATGGTGCCGAGGGCAAAGAGGATGTAGCGCACCAGTTTACCGATGAATGAGTACATGGTCACTTTCCATACGTTGGCACGAAGGATGCCAAGGGCTATGGCTATGGCAGAACCAAGGAATGGAAGGAAGGTGAAGAGTGCTATCCATGCACCTTTCTTCTCGACATAGTTTTTGGTTGTGACAAGGCGTTTTTCCTTTATGTGCATTCGCCTGCAGATGGTGTCTATGTCCCATATACGTCCTACGTAATAGTTGAAGACACTTCCTGCCACGTTGCCTATTGTACCGCTCAAAACTACCAACCATGGATTGAGAGTGGTCGTAGCGATGAGGGCACTCAGGATTATCTCTGAATTGAATGGAACGAATGTACCTGCAAGGAAAGCAGCAAGACACATTCCTATATATCCGTAACTGATGAAAAATTCGTTGAGTGACTCCATGTTACATGTTTATTGATAAGGCAATAACTATTCCTGCCATAATCATCTGAAAGATGAACAGATTATTTGTGAAACGATTGTCGCTGACAACCCAAAAGCGTCCTCCGATGATGGATGCGTCAATAATGAGTAATCCGAGGAAAAGGTTGAAGCAATGTGGCATGAAAAATGTTGCCGCTATCACAACAAGTCCATGTATTGTTACAACTTCGTATATAGTACGTTGACGCAGTTTGTCCTGAGCCTTGGTTATCAAGAAATGTACATGACCTATGATGAACGTGAGTGCGACGAATACGTATGCTACAATTTGGCTTTCTTTGAGTGACGAAGCACTCGGCAGGATGATGTCGAACGCCTTGACAAAGAAGTCGGTAAAGATGTCTATTCTGTCTTCCAATACCGCAAAGGTGAAGAAGAACCAATATGGAGTGAGTATTGCAAGTATCGTTGCCACAAATCCTCTGAAGCCAAGTGAGCTTAGTCGTGCCTGAAACAGCCATAACGGGATGGTAAACAACAACAGTTTTGGGCATAACAAGGACATGATTGACACGAAGAGATGTGAAGAGAAATTCAATGCTGGTGATTCCTTCTGATATGAAGAAAACAGATACAGATACGAGGAGAGTGTGGCGAGCATAGCTATATGTGCTGGCTGGAATTTGTGAAGGCACAGACATATTGCCATGAGCATGGAGAGTGTGGTACTTAACATTCGTGAACTGACACGGAGGAGTACAAGTGTGTTGCTGAACTCCACCATGGCATATACCATGACGGATGTGATGACAAGTCCGATGATGCGTCCCGTTAATCCTGTCTGTATGGATTCAGGAAGCAGATACCATAATCCGTAATCGGGTACTTCCCATGTTGCCACATCCTTGGTAGGACATAGCAACCAGATGATGATTGACAGCAGACATACGGCTGGCAAGGAGAACTGGTTCTTACTTATTATGCTCTGTAATGATTGTTGCACGATTTGAAGATTTTTGAGGAGTCAAAGAGGAGGTAAACCACCCTATAACTCCCATAAAAGAGTTTAAAGTTTGTTAAAGCGCTGCAAAGTTACATATTTTTTTGTTTTCAAGTTGATAATCATATTGGGTAATCGAAATATTTTTTGTACTTTTGTGGCGATTTTATGATATATCATTAATTAATGAAGAAACTTTTTATTGAAACTTACGGCTGCCAGATGAATGTGGCAGACAGTGAGGTCATTGCGTCTGTCATGAAAATGGCAGATTACGAAACCTGTCAGTCGATTGATGAGGCGGATGCCGTATTGCTCAACACCTGCTCTGTTCGCGATAATGCTGAACAGAAGATTTTCAACCGTCTTGAAGCCCTTCATGCAATACAGAAGAAGGGACACAAGATGATTATCGGTGTAGTGGGTTGTATGGCTGAGCGCGTGAAGGATGATTTGATCGAAAATCATCATGTCAATCTCGTGGCAGGACCAGACTCATACCTTACGCTTCCTGAACTCTTTGCAGCGGCAGAGGTGGGAGAAAAGGCAATAAACATTGAACTTTCGACTACAGAGACATACAAGGATGTCATTCCTGAGCGTATCTGCGGACCACAGGTGTCAGGATTTGTCAGCATCATGCGTGGATGCAACAACTTCTGCCATTATTGCATCGTGCCTTACACTCGTGGACGTGAGCGAAGCCGTGAGGTAGAGAGCATACTCAACGAGGTGAAGGACCTGAAGGATCGTGGATACAAGGAGGTTACGCTCCTTGGTCAGAACGTGAACAGCTACCATTATGAGGAAGTGGGATTCCCACAGCTCCTTGCCCTTGTGGCAGAGAGTGCGCCTGAGATGCGTATCCGTTTCACGACGAGTCACCCTAAGGACATGAGTGATGAGACACTTGAGGTGATAGCAAGTCATCCAAATATCTGTCGTCACATTCATCTTCCTGTACAGAGCGGTAGTGACCGCATACTCAAGTTGATGAACAGAAAATATACCCGTGAGTGGTATCTCGGTCGTGTGGCTGCCATCAAGCGTATCATACCTGACTGCGGACTTACGACAGATATCTTCGTGGGTTATCATTCTGAGACAGAAGAGGACCATCAAATGTCACTCTCACTCATGAGGGAGTGCGGATATGACTCTGCCTTCATGTTCAAGTATTCTGAGCGTCCCGGCACATACGCATCAAAGCACTTGCCTGACGACGTGCCAGAGGATGTGAAGATTGCACGTCTCAACGAGATGATTGCACTCCAGAACGAGCTTTCGGCAGAGAGCTACCGCAAGGATATAGGAAAGACATTCGAGGTTCTCGTAGAAGGATTCAGCAAGCGTTCACGTGAGCAACTCTTCGGACGTACACAGCAGAACAAGGTTGTGGTGTTCGACAAGGGTAATCATCATATAGGCGACTTCGTAAAAGTAAGAATCACCGAATCAAGTTCGGCAACACTCAAAGGTGAAGAAGTATATGAGTAAGAAATCATCACACCTTGTAGGTACACAATTTGTGACTACCACAATCAGTACCACACTCGTGCTCGTAATGCTCGGTACCATCGTACTTTTCATGCTTACGGCACGCAACCTGTCCAACTATGTTCGTGAAAACATCACGGTTCAGGTTCTCATAAGCGACGACTTGAACAACGAGCAGATATCCAAGTTGCAGAAGCAGTTTAAGAAGGCAAAGTATGTCAAGTCAATCGACTACGTGTCACGTGAAGATGCTGTAAAGGAGGTAAGCGAAGAGATGGGTACTGACCCTACTGAGTTCCTCGGATACAATCCATTTACGGCTTCATTCGAGATTAAGGTGAATGCCGAATACGGCAATCCTGACAGTCTCCGTCATGTGGCTTACGACATCAAGAAGAATCAGGCTGTAGTGGACGTTACCTATCCGAAGGATTTCGTCAAGTCACTCAACGAGAACATACAGAAGGTGAGCATCATCCTGCTTATCATAGCAGCACTCTTCTCATATATCTCGTTTGCTCTCATCAACAATACGGTTCGTCTCACAATCTTCTCACGTCGCTTTATCATCAACACGATGAAGCTCGTAGGTGCAAGCTGGGGATTCATCCGACGTCCTTTCCTCAAGCAAGGTATGGTACTCGGACTTACATCTGCCGTAATAGCTGATGCCGTGATATTCCTTGGAGTGAACCGTGTACAGGCCTTTGAACCTGCTCTTGCTTCAATCATAGACATGGAGGTGTTTGCCATCGTAAGCGCAGCCGTATTTGCATTCGGTATCATCATCACACTCGTATGTATCTACGCTTCGCTCAACAAGTTCCTCCGTATGAGCAGCAACGATTTGTACTATGTGTAAATAACTTGGGAGTTAACTTCGTGGAGTTAATAAGGAGTTATAAAGGTAGTTAAAAAGACGAATGACCGTTCGCGTATTAGTTGTAAAACGAAAATCCGGAATATTTTAGAAAATTGTTTCTCTTTTGTTTTACCTCCCTTCGGTCAGTGAGAGAAGTTACTTGTTTTTACTTCCCTACAGTCTGTGAGACCGCTTCGCCCAGTTCTGATTATTGGCGTACATGGCGCACATAAATGAATGAACCTGCGTTTTTAGAAATAGAGTATCGTCTCTTTAACTTCATTTTATCTCCCCCAATAACTACTCTATAACTACTTTGAGTAATTTGAAATAATAAAAGAAATATGAACAACAACAATTTTGCATTCAGCAAGATTAACTACATCCTTCTTGCTGTAGGAATAGTAATCATCCTTGCAGGATTCTATCTCATGTCGGGTGACAGCACAACAGAAGCTGCCTTCAACCCTGACATATTCAGCGACACACGCATCAAGGTGGCACCTATGGTCAGCCTCTTTGGATTTATCTTCATCATCGTGGCTATTCTCTGGCCAAGCAAAAAAGGCGAATAAGACATGAACGAATTACAAGCCCTCCTCATGGGCATATTTCAGGGATTGACAGAGTATCTTCCTGTAAGCAGCAGCGGTCACCTCGCTATTGCTGGAGAGCTTCTCGGAGTGGAAGACCCTGAGAAGGTGATGGCTTTCACCGTGGCTGTACATGTGGCTACCGTTCTCAGCACCATAGTTATCCTCTGGAAAGAGATTGTATGGATTCTCACAGGTCTGTTCCGTAAGAACCCAGGAGGTGGAATGAACATGGAACAACAGTATGCGGTCAACATACTCGTGAGCATGATTCCAATCGGTATCGTGGGAGTATTCTTCAAGGATTGGATTGAGGAAGCATTTGGCGGACTTGTGGTCGTAGGATGCTGCCTTATAGTCACATCCATGCTCCTCGGCTTCTCATACTTTGCCAAGCCACGTACAAAGGAGAATATTTCTGTTACAGATGCCCTCATCATCGGCATTGCACAGGCAATAGCAGCCCTCCCAGGACTCTCTCGTAGCGGTTCAACAATCGGTATGGGACTTATCCTCGGCGACAAGAAAGAAAAGCTTGCCCAGTTCTCATTCCTCATGGCCATTCCACCTATCCTCGGTATGGCACTCCTCGATTTCAAGGATATGCTTGAGGTAGGAATAGAGACAGCCATGGCAGGAATATCAACATCAGCACTTGCCGTAGGATTCATCTCAGCATTCATCGTAGGATGTATTGCCTGCAAAATGATGATTGAACTTGTCAAGAAAGGCAAGATGATTTGGTTCTCCATCTACTGTGCCATCGTCGGAGTATCGGTATTGGTATGGCAGTTGCTTATGTAAAATTAGGCTGTTTTTCACGTCCTGAGTTTGGAACTCTTAATCCATAAGGATAAAATAGTATAGAAAATACTGTGTTTTGAAGTAGTGACTAAGTACTGACTCATATGAGACTCATATGAGACTTACATGAGACTCTGAGCATAGACAATATAGTATCATTCACACAACAGTTTTTCTTACTACACGTGAATAAAGCAGGCTATAATAAAAATATAATGAATCCCCAACTCGGAGAAATACTCGTATTCAATAAGCCTTACAGGTGGACATCGTTCAATGTTGTTGCCAAGGTACGCAGGGAACTGTCACACAGGTTAGGCGTAAAGAAACTAAAGGTAGGACATGCTGGTACGCTCGACCCTCTTGCCACAGGCGTATTGCTTGTGTGCACAGGTAAGGCAACAAAGCGTATTGATGAACTACAGAGCCATACGAAGGAATATGTCGCAACAATCAAACTGGGTGCTACGACTCCTTCCTTTGATATGGAAACAGAAGAGGATGCAACCTATCCTTTTGAACACATCACCCGTGAAAAGGTAGATGAGGTACTCAAAAGCTTTGTCGGAAGGATAGAGCAGATACCCCCTACCTATTCTGCATGCAAGGTGGATGGCAAAAGAGCCTTTGCCCTTGCACGTCAAGGTGAAGAGGTGGACTTGAAGCCAAAGGTACTCGTCATCGACGAGATAGAGGTCATGCACTTTGGTATGGTTGAGAATCGTGTTGAGGAACTTGAAGATGAACGTAGTTCGGAAGACCCACGTGACAACCGTATCAAGTACCAGACAGGAAACCTCGGTGAGAGTCATCTCTCGCTTACCATAAGGGTTGTGTGCAGTAAGGGCACATACATCCGTGCCTTGGCACGAGACATCGGCAAGGCACTCGGTAGCGGAGGTTATCTCACAGACCTTATCCGCACAAGGATTGGCGAGTATAAACTCAAGGATTGCATAGACATAGAGCATCTTGACGAATGGCTTGATGCCCAGACAATAGAAAAAGAAATACTTTAATAAAGGATAAAGATATGAAACTATCTCAGTTCAAGTTTAAGTTACCAGATGACAAGGTGGCACTCGAGCCTCCTTACCATCGTGATGAATGCAAGTTAATGGTCGTTCATCGTAAGACAGGTGAAATAGAGCATCGTTTGTTCAAGGACATCATCGACTATTTTGATGATGGTGACTCATTCATATTTAACGACACAAGGGTATTCCCTGCACGTCTATACGGAAACAAGGAGAAGACAGGCGCACGTATCGAGGTGTTCCTTCTTCGTGAACTTAACGCTGAGCTCCGTCTCTGGGATGTTCTCGTTGACCCAGCACGTAAGATTCGTATAGGAAACAAGCTTTACTTTGGTGAGGACAACTCCATGGTAGCCGAGGTTATCGACAATACAACTTCACGTGGACGTACACTCCGTTTCCTCTATGACGGTCCTCATGATGAGTTCAAGGCAGCCCTCTATGCACTTGGAGAGGCTCCACTACCAGACGATGTCCGTTCACGTCGTAAGGCTACACCAGAGGATATCGAGAATTTCCAGACAATATATGCAACAAAGGAAGGTGCTGTAACCGCTCCTGCGACAGGTCTCCACTTCTCTCGTGAGCTCATGAAGCGTATGGAGATTAAGGGTATCAATCAGGCATTCATCACTCTCCACGCAGGTCTCGGCAATTTCCGTAATATCGACGTTGAAGACCTCACAAAACATAAGACAGATAGCGAGCAGATGTCCGTATCAGCAGAGGCTTGTGCTATCGTCAACAAGTCAAAGGAAGAAGGACATCACGTATGTGCCGTAGGTACTACCGTACTTCGTGCAATCGAGACAGCCGTAGGTCCAGGTGGTTTCATCAAGGAGTTTGAGGGATGGACAAACAAGTTTATCTTCCCTCCATACGACTTCACGGTGGCTGATGCCTTTGTCGTAAACTTCCAGATGCCACTCACAACCATGCTTATGCTTGTAACAGCCTTCGGTGGCTACGACGTGGTGATGAACGCTTATAAGGAAGCCCTCAACGGCGACTATAAGTTTGGTACTTACGGTGATGCAATGCTCATAATTGACTAAGATGCATACCGTATTCCTATCATTAGGTACAAATCTTGGCGACAAGGAAAGAAATCTCAATGACGCCATTGCTCATATACAAAGGCGGATTGGCACAGTTGTGGCCAAATCCGCCTTTGTCCAAACTGAGCCATGGGGATTTGAAAGCAATAACTCCTTCCTTAATGCAGCCATAAAGGTAGAGACAATACAGTCACCCGAACAGGTTCTGCATCAGACTCAGGAGATAGAGAGGATGCTTGGCAGAGTGTCCAAATCCGTTGATGGCAAGTACCACGACAGAATAATAGATATTGACATTCTTTTGTATTATGTGGATTCTGTCATCAAGGGTGACGGCTTGCATATAAGTACACCAGAACTGACTATACCACACCCGTTAATGAATGAGCGTGACTTTGTACTCATTCCATTGAAAGAAATATTATGAAATTAAAGTTTTTACATCTGGCATTGTTTGCCTTGCTTCCATCATGTATTATGGCGCAAAAAAAACAGTTTACTCTCGATGATCTCCTTCCTGGAGGAAAGACATATTATCAGAACTCCGTTCCTGAAAACAAATACCTCACATGGTGGGGTAACGAATGTGTAATGCTCGAAGTTGACAGATGTTATGTCATAGACAAGAAGACTGGCAAGGAAAGCAAGTCTATGTTTAACCTTGACGACATCAACGCAATCCTTAAAAACGCAGGAAAAAAGACCGTTTCAAGTCTCCTATATACGTCATTCCCATACGAGGACAAGTCATACGCTATGGTCGAACGTAGTAATGGCACAAAGTATCTCGTTAGCTTTGCAGATGAGAAGAAAATAATCTGGACATCCGAAGCTGGAAAAGATAATGAAGACTGGAACAGCACATCACGTAATCTGGCATATACGGACAATCATAACCTATATGTTCAGGATGCTGACGGAAAGACCATTCAGGTGT
This sequence comes from Bacteroidaceae bacterium, assembly GCA_017540585.1. GTDB lineage: Bacteria > Bacteroidota > Bacteroidia > Bacteroidales > Bacteroidaceae > Minthosoma. The sequence continues at coordinate 13,778 of JAFYAT010000068.1, forward strand.
CAAAGGATGGAAATAACGACATAAGATATGGCGAGTCCGTCCATCGTGACGAGTTCGGAATATTCAAGGGAACATTCTGGAGTCCTAAGGGCAATCTCCTTGCTTTCTACCGAATGGACCAAAGCATGGTAAGCACATATCCACAGGTAAATGTGACTCCAAAGGGTACAGATTCACGTTGTGCACAACTTGTACCAGACAAATACCCTATGGCAGGTGAGACTTCACACAAGGTTACCGTAGGAGTATTCGACATAGCAACAAAGAAGACAATATATCTTGATGCTGGCGACCCAACTGACCGCTACTTTACAAACGTGTCATGGGCACCAGACGAGAAGACAATATACATGATTGAACTCAATCGTGACCAGACAGATGGTGAACTTGTAGAATATGACGCAAAGACAGGCAAGAAGATTCGTACCCTCTTTGCAGAGCATGATGACAAGTATTTCGAACCATGTGCTCCTATACAGTTCCTTCCTTGGGACAGCAGCAAGTTCATCTACCTCAGTCGTCGTGACGGATATAATCACATATACCTATACAATACAGATGGTAAATTGCTCAAGCAGCTCACTAAGGGAGAATGGGAGGTGTTTGACATCATCGGCTTCAACAAAAGTACAAAGTCTGTCATCTATTCTTCCAACGAGGCTTCACCAATACAGAAGAATATCTGTACAGTAGGTATGAACGGCAAGCATAGCGTAATAGGTAATTCAACAGGATGGCATAGTGCCAAGTTGAGCAATAGCGGTGAGTACATTCTCGACTACTATTCTTCTCCAACTATTGCACGTAACATAGACGTATGCAGCACAAAGACCTTGAAGTCGTCAAACATATTCTCCGCTAAGGACAAGTGGGAAAACTTCAACGCACCAAAGATTCAGCTTGGAACAATCAAGGCTGCTGACGGTAAGACAGACCTTTACTATCGCCTTGTTTTGCCAACAGATTTTGACCCAAACAAGAAATATCCTGCCGTAGTATATGTATATGGCGGTCCTCATGCTCATAATATTGATGCTTCCATACATTATGGAGTACGTGGATGGGATATCTACATGGCACAGAAGGGCTATGTTATGTTCTGCCTTGACAACCGTGGTAGCGAACATAGAGGCAAGGACTTTGAGCAGGCTACATTCCGCAACCTCGGTGTGGAGGAGATGAAAGACCAGTTGAAGGGTGTCGAGTATCTCAAGAGTCTTCCTTACGTTGACTCTTCACGCCTCGGAGTACATGGCTGGAGTTTTGGCGGTTATATGACAACAAGTCTTATGACTACATATCCTGATGTGTTCAAGTGTGGTGTTGCTGGAGGTCCAGTTATCGACTGGAAATACTACGAGGTGATGTATGGCGAACGCTATATGGACACTCCTCAGACAAACCCAGAAGGTTACAAGAAGACTTCACTCCTCAACAAGGCTGGTAATCTCAAGGGACGTCTCCTTGTCATCTATGGAGGAAACGACCCAACATGTGTTCCTCAGCATACACTCACATTCATGCGTGCTTGTATTGATGCTGGCACTTATCCTGACCTCTTCACTTATCCTGGTGATGGTCATAATATGTTCGGACATGACAGAATACACCTCCATGAGGTCATCACACGTTATTTTGAGGATCACTTGAAGTGACAGAATTCACTTGTAAAAACGCAATATGAAACAACTGACAGTAGTAAAAGTAGGAGGCAAGATTGTTGAGGACGAAGAAACACTCGTCCAGCTCCTCAAGGATTTTAGTGCAATAGAAGGACCAAAGGTTCTTGTACATGGTGGTGGACGTAGTGCCACTAAGGTTGCTGCTGACCTCGGCATAGAGAGTACGATGATAGGAGGTCGCCGTGTGACAGATGCAGATATGCTTCGTGTGGTCAGCATGGTGTATGGTGGACTTGTGAACAAGAATATCGTTGCACGTCTTCAGGCCTGTGGCATCAACGCACTCGGACTCACGGGAGCGGACATGAACGTGATGCTCTCACACAAGCGTCCACTCAAAAAGGTCAAGATGGAAGACGGAACAGAACAGATGGTTGACTTCGGCTTCGTAGGTGATGTGGATAAGTGTGACGGCAAGATACTTTCTACTCTTATAAATGAAGGAATAATTCCTGTCATGGCTCCACTAACACACGATGGTAAGGGAAACCTTCTCAATACAAATGCTGACACCATAGCAGGAGAAACAGCCAAGGCACTCGCTCCTTACTTTGATGTAACACTCATGTATAGTTTTGAGCACGCAGGTGTTCTTACTGATCCTGATAATGAAGATAGTGTTATTCCTCTCATAACATCAGACAGTTTCGAGACTCTCAAGGCAGACGGCACAGTCAGCGGTGGTATGATTCCCAAGATAGAGAATGCTCTTGAAGCTGTAAAAGCAGGCGTGAAGCAGGTGATAATCACTAAGGCAGATGCCATAGACGGCAAACATGGAACTATAATAAGATAAAAACATTGGATTTCAAGCGCGACATATTACCTCTGAAAGACATAATCTTTCGCACGGCTCTTCGCATCACGATGAATCGCGAGGAGTCGGAGGATATCGTGCAAGATATTCTGTTGAAGCTTTGGCAACAGAGAGACGAACTGGAGACAGTCAGTAACCTTGAAGCATTTGCCCTTACATCTGCCCGTAATCTTGCCATAGACCGCATTTCCAAGCATGAACAGAAGAACATATCACTCGTCGAGGAAACGCACGACAGGGAAGACGTGTGGCAAATGTCTGCCCATGACTGTATGGAGCGTGACGAACGACAATCCAATATTGCTTCTGCCATAGCAACCCTACCTGAGAAGCAACGTACAGTGCTACAATTACGCGACATCGAAGGTAAGGCATATAAGGAAATAGCCGAGATAATTGGTATCACAGAGTCCGATGTGAAAGTCAATCTGTTCCGCGCAAGAGGATTTTTGAAAGAAAAATTAAATTTTCTCAAGCGTGATAAATAGCGGAAATACATACATTTACAAAGTACAAGCAAAAAAAGTTACAAAAAAGTTAGATTTTTTTGTAACTTTTTTGTTTTTCATCCGTCGTTATGATAGAGGGGCAAATAAAAGCCCATAATAATTAAAACTCACAATATGGATTATAAGTACATAGAACAATTAATAGAACGCTACTTTACTTGCGAGACCACTCAGCAAGAAGAGCAGATTCTTCGTTCATTCTTCTCACAGGGAGATGTACCATCTAATTTAAGTGAGTATGCGGATTTATTCCGCTACGAGTCATCTGAGTCTGACGTTCATCTTGGAGATGATTTTGATGCCAAAATGATGGAACTCGTAGAGAGGAAGTCGGGAATGAAGAATAATGTTGTAAGTATCCGTGGTAAGTTTACACCACTCTTTAAGGCAGCCGCCATAGTGGCTATGGTACTTACGATAGGAAATGCTGCTGAACAGTCTATCGGCACACGTCCTTGTGAGGATAATAGCGACATCACAGCCATCAATCCTTACATTAAGAATGAAAACATTTCCGCAGCAATCAAGGTGAAGGATAATGTACAACAGGCAGAAATAAAACCTGCCGTTACATCAGATTCACTCTTGATAGAGAAAAATGATTAACTTTTGCTTTATAATATTAAACAAATCGATGCTTAACTTAAACCACTGATGAGTGCTGTGAAGCATTTCATCAATTGATGGAAAGTTCCATCACAGAATAAGGATGAGTCAAACAGTTGACTCATCCTTATCTGTTTTATATGCCTATTGAAAAAATAATACTCCACAAAAAGTAAACGATTACTGTTGCAAATATGCAAAAAGTAAGAATAAATCAATACTTTATTCTGAAAACGAATTAAAAACTCCTGATAATTATTGAAATTAATTAAGTTTTTCATACATTTGCATCGTAAACTAAACTGAACCGTAATTATACCATTAACGTATAAAAATCCAATCAAACAAAATAAAAATAAATCTAAAAAACAAACAAGATGAGTAAAAAGCAATTTTCACAGTTGTGGAAAGAACGTGCATTTACTATTGCTGTTCTTTTCGTGCTGAGTACTATCACCATGTTCGCCCAGAAGGTGACAGGTGTGGTTAGGGACGCTTCAGGCGAACCACTCGTTGGTGTTAACGTCGTGGAGAAAGGTTCCGTATCAAATGGTGCAGTTACAAACATCAATGGTGAATACCAGATAAATGTGGCTGCTGGCAAGACACTCGTGTTCTCTTACATTGGCTTTGAGAGCAAGGAGCAGACAGTAAAAGGCAACAAACTTAACGTCTATCTTAAGGAAGATGCCAAGGTAATGAGTGACGTAGTAGTCGTTGGTTATGGTTCAATGCAACGCAAAGACGTAACATCTTCCATTACTACGGTCAAGGCAGACGACCTCAACAAGGGTGTGTTCACTGACCCTGCACAGATGCTTCAGGGCAAGGTACCTGGACTTATCGTCACTTCAACAGGTGACCCTAACGGTGGTTCTACAATCACTCTTCGTGGAGCTTCCACTCTTCGCGCAGATGCCATGTCTCCTTACTATGTAATTGACGGTATTCCTGGCGTTGACATCTCAATGGTTGCACCTGACGATATTGAGAGCATCGATGTTCTTCGTGATGCTTCTGCTGCAGCTATCTATGGTAACAAGGCTGCTAATGGCGTAATCATCATTACAACAAAAAAAGGTAAAGATGGCAAGACAAATGTGACTTACAACGGATATGTCGCATTTGACAATATTCTCAAGACTCTTGATATGGCAACAGCTGATGATCTTAGGGCTTATGGAGAAAGAAATGGTATATCTTTTGTAGATGATAGAGGTGCTGCCTATGGTAGCACAGATTGGCAAGACGAAGTGCTTCGTACAGGAATCACTCATAATCATAACCTTTCAATAAATGGAGGAAGCAAGAAAACTAAGTACATGGCAAGTGTAAACTTCCAGAATCGTGAAGGTGTAATCAAGAAGTCTGGCATGAATCGTGTTAATGCTCGTTCTTTGATTACAACATCAGTACTTAAGGATCACCTCGATATCTCTGTAGGTGCTAATGCTATGTTTGGAAAGCATACTGGTGTGGCAATGAATAACGAGGGTGGTTCTGTTCTTGATGCCATGAACTACTTCTCTCCATTCGTTTCTCCAACTGATGAGAATGGTAATTGGTCAGTTTCTAAGGCTTCTGGTTCAAAGAACTACAATCCTTTGTCTCTTTTGAACGAAGACACTTCTGAGTTCAGTTGGCGTCGTATTCAATTCATCACAAAGGCAACACTTCATATTATTGATGGTTTGACTTGGAGTGCAAACTATTCATACAATAACAGACAGCACATCGGTAGCGAATATCATACTCGTAATTCTCAGCTTGAGTTGCCTGTTGTGATGTCCACACGAAACGGTCAGGCTACTCGCAACACAAGTACTGGAAGTGACAATACTTTTGAGACTTACGGAAACTTTGACAAGACATTCAACGATGTTCATAAGTTTGGTCTCATGCTTGGTTATTCATGGGAGGAGCGTACATCAAACGATGGATTTGGAGTTACAGTATATAACTTCCCTAACGATAAACTTAAGTGGAATAACCTTACATACGCAAACTGTATTGACGGTATGAATGGTGTGACAAGTGGAAACATCAGCACTACTAAGATGATTTCTTTCTATGGTCGTGTAAACTATTCTTACAACAGCCGTTACATGCTTCAGGCAACTATACGTCGTGATGGTGCTTCTGTGTTTGGTTCAAACAATAGATGGGGTACATTCCCTTCTGTATCTGGAGCATGGAATATCACAGAGGAAGAGTTCATGAAGAATCAAAATGTTCTCACAAACCTTAAGCTACGAGTTGGATATGGTGTAAGTGGTAACTCTGAGGGCTTCAACTATGATGCTGCCCTTTCAACTTACGGTGTGGTTAACCACACAGGTTCAAACGACAAGTATGCTGACTTTGATGCCACAAAGAATCCAAACAAGGATCTCAAATGGGAAACTACAGGAATGTTCAATGTAGGTATTGATTTCGCATTCCTCGGTGGTCGCATCAATGGTACTATTGAATGGTACAACAAAAAGACAAAGGACCTTTTGTGGAACTATCCTGTATCTCCACTCCAGTATCCTTATGGCCGCATCTGGGCAAATGTGGGAGATATGACTAACCGTGGTATCGAGTTTTCTATCAATGCTGATATCATCCAGTCAAAGGGATTCCGTTGGAATACTGGATTCAACATCTCTCATAACTCAAACCGTGTTGATAGAGTATCAAACGACAAGTACTTTACAGACGAGTTCAACCAGGGTGACCCAATGGTAGCAGGAATGTCAGCTAATGGTTATACTCAGCGTATTATCGAAGGCGAGGCTCTCGGTACATTCTACACATACGAATATGCAGGTCTTAATGAGGATGGAAAGTCTTGTTTCTATGTTCATGATGCAGAGACAGGAGAACGAACTGGAGAGACAACAATCGAGCCACAGACAAAGGATCGTACTGTGACTGGTAGTGCTCAGCCAAAGGTAACAATCGGATGGAACAATACATTTACATACAAGAACTGGAATGCTACAATGTTCTTTACTGGTGTATTTGGCAATAAGGTATATAACGGTATGCGTGCTAACTATGCTAACGGCGCTCAGTTGAACAATGGTAAGAATGTTCTTAAGGAATACCTTGAGACACCTGCTACTGATAACATTTCAAACTATCCATCTGACAGATTTATTGAAAACGGCAGTTATCTCCGTCTTTCAACAATAACTCTTGGCTATACATTTAACAACTTTAATGGTTGGATAAATAGCCTTCAGCTCTATGCAACTTGTAACAATGTATTTACAATTACAAGCTATAAGGGACTTGACCCAGAAGTTAGACTTGGTGGCATCGACCCAGGTATTGACTATCGTTGGAGTGTATATCCTCATACTCGCTCTATCTTGGTTGGAGCAAAAATTAATTTCTAATCTCCGCACATTATGAAAAATAAGATAAAAATATTTATGGCTTCAAGTATGGCTTTGTTGGCTACAGGCTGTACTGACCTTGATGTGAATACAGAATCTATGTATCAACAGCATCCTAATCCTTCTCTCAATTCACTTTATATTACCATGAGAGATTGCTATGGTCGTAGATACATGGAGGCAAACGCTTTCTCAAGCGATGAATTTTCTGCTGTTTCATTTGGAAACAACTGGTACGATTCAGGTGTGTATGCTCGTGCTTCATTACATAATTACATGCCAGATGATGCTACTATAGACTGGTATGGTACCGTTTCTTCAGGAATCGTGAAGGCTAATGAGATTATTGCCAATCCTGATTTTGCAGAGATGCATCCTTATGCAAGGGTAATGCGTGCGTTCTTCACATTCATACTTATGGAACATTGGGGAGATACTCCAATTCTTGACCCAGTGGCTAATACAGGTAACTATATTGAACGTAAGCCTCGTGCTGAAGTTGCTAAATACATAGAAAGCGAGTTGTTGGATGTTATCCCACAACTTACAGAAGAAGTAAGTGAAAATACTTACGGTACAGCTACTAAATGGATGGCAGAGGCTCTTCTTGCCAAGGTTTACATTAACTGGGCTGTATATACTTCAAAGAATGTAGAGGACTATGATGCTGCAACTGCCAAGAATGAAAAACTTGATGCATGTATCGCTATATGCGATTCTATAATCAAGTCAGGCAAGTTCAATCTTGGTTCTATGCCATACATGAAGAAATTCTCTTATGACAATGGTCCACATGTTGAAGACTTTATCTATGCAATTCCTTATGACAATATTCTTGCTCAAGGAATGCAGTATGGTCGTTCACATGTCTATAAGGATATAAAGAAACTTAATCCAAACTACTATGGAATTACCGTTTCAAATTCAGGTGGAGGCTACGCTGTAGTTACACCAGAATGTGTTAATCGTTTCTGCCTTGAGGGTGACGAGCGTAATTACAGCATCGTAGGAGGTACTGTTTACAATTATGATCCAGAGACACTCACTCCTACAACTGAAGTATGTTTGGATAGTAAGGGAAATCCACTTGTTTTCACTAAGGAAATCAAACTTGTTCAAGACAATGACCAAACTCTTAATGTTGGTGATGACATAGAAGGCTATCGTCAGGGTTACCATTCAGTTAAGTGGTTTATTCAGGCAAGTGACTATAATAACGGACGAAATCAGTCAAATGACCTCCCTATCTTCCGTTATGCTGACATTCTCCTCATGAAGGCTGAGGCTCTTGTTCGTTCAGGAAAGGCAAGCGAGGCAAAACCTCTATTCAACGAGATTCGTGCATACGCAAAGGCTCCACTCCTTGAAACAGATCCAACTCTTGATGATTTGTATGATGAGCGTGGTCGTGAGTTCTTCGATGAAAACTGGCGTCGTAACGATATGATTCGTTTTGGCCACTTCGAGGACGAATTCTTCCCACACAAGAAGAGCTTTAGTGCTGCACGATTTGACAAGACTTGTCGTATATTCCCTATTTCGACATCAATGTTGAATATTCACAAGAATGATTGGAAGCAGAACAACGGTTACTAATCTGTTGTTTTAGATTTGCAGAGACCCTTTAGGGTTATTTCTTCAGTTTGAACTGAAATGTACTATTGACGCCCCGTGAAATCCTTATTCACGGAGCGTCTTTTTTCGAATTACGTGAACAATGTTCGAACAACATAGTGTTTCTCGATTAATAATGTTTAACACCCATTTAACAGCCGTTAAACACCTGTTAAATGATATACCCATTGCAAAATACATAAATGACTACTGCGGAATAACAATCTCAATACTGCGGAGTATTGACTTCATTATTCCGCAGTACGCTTTTAGAGATGCGAAAATGAAGGTTGCGCAACTTTTATTAAAAAGTTGAGAACTTTTGCCTCAAAGTTCTCAACCTTTAAAATACGCATTAAGGGCAATCATATGAAACAATACCAAAAACAGCTGACGCTCCGTCAATAAAAATTTAACGGAGCCTCAACTTTTTATTGACGGAGCGTGGGGCTTTTTTAAATAATGCGGATTATAGACATCAATAATCCGTATTATTGAGGTTCATAATCCGCATTATGCTTTTTTTTATTCAGCAAAAAAGTCCATAAAAAAACGAATGATAGCATTTTTATACGAACCAAATAACAAAATCAATTATTGTGTGTTTATATTATAAAATTTGTCATTATCTTTGCGATACCAAACAAAATCTCAATTTTCAAATTTATCATTTATGCATTCCGTTCTTAACAGAAGGCATCAATTTGAAACCAAAGATTTGACATATTAATAATATCCAACTAACCAATGAAAAAGGTTATATCTTTTGCAATCATTACGTCCATTGCCTCTGCTGTATATGCACAGGACAAGTCGGGCTATCCTATTACTCAGGTGCCATTCACGAGTGTGAAGGTTACGCAGGGTACATTCTGGGGACAGCGACTTCAGGCAAGTCGTGAGGTCACCATTCCTCTTGCTTTCAGTAAGTGTGAGGAAACGAATCGCTATGAGAATTTCTCTCGTGCGCATAAACATATCATGGACCCTTCGGCGGTCTTTAAGATTGACCAGAACGCATACACGTTTGATGACACAGACCCTTACAAGACGCTTGAGGGTGCAAGTTATCTGATGCAGACTTATCCTAATGCTACATTCAAGGGAAAGAGCTTGGATAAGTATTGTGACAGCGTTATTGCTGTGATAGCAAGTGGTCAGGAGCCTGATGGTTACCTGAACACATTCCGCACAATGAATCCTGAACATCCACACAAATGGTCAGGAAACAAGAGATGGGAACGTGTGGAGGACCTCTCTCATGAGTTCTACAACCTCGGTCATCTTTGTGAGGCTGCCGTTGCACATTATTACGCAACAGGAAAGAAGAATCTCCTTAACATCGCAATAAAATATGCTGACTGTATATGTAAGGAAGTGGGAGACAAACCGGGTCAGGCTTGTGTCGTTCCTGGTCATCAGATTGCAGAGATGGGACTTGCAAAGCTTTATATAGCTACAAATGACAAGAAGTATCTTGAGCAGGCTAAGTTCTTCCTTGACCAACGTGGCAAGAAGAACAAGGACTGGAAATATACGAATAATGGCATCTTTGATAATGATGGTTACTACCATAGCCTTAATGAGTACAGCCAGAGTCACAAACCTGTACTTGAGCAGGATGAGGCTGTAGGTCATGCCGTTCGTGCCGGATATATGTATGCCGGTATGGCTGACATAGCTGCCCTTACGGGTGATGAAGGCTACATCAAGGCTATTGACAGGATATGGGAGAATATCGTGGGCAAGAAGTTCTACATCACAGGTGGAGTTGGTGCCACATCAAGTGGCGAGGCTTTTGGTGCGAACTACGAGCTTCCAAACATGAGTGCATATTGCGAGACATGTGCAGCCATAGCTCAGGTGTATCTCAACTATCGTCTCTTCCTCCTTCATGGAGAGTCAAAATATTATGACGCCCTTGAGCGTTCACTCTATAATGGTGTGATAAGTGGTATATCAATAGATGGAGGCAAATTCTTCTATCCTAATCCATTGCAATCAATGGGACAGCACCAGCGTCAGGCTTGGTTCGGATGTGCTTGTTGTCCTTCAAATGCTGCACGATTCATTCCGTCACTTCCTCAGTATATATATGCTGTGAAGGGTAATAGCCTTTACGTGAACCTCTTCAATGGTAATACGACCAACGTGAAGGTGGGTGGCAAGAACGTGACACTTGAACAGGTGACTAACTACCCTTGGGACGGAGTCATAACGATGAACATCAAGAAGGGTAATGGCAACTATGCCATCAACATCCGTATTCCAGGATGGGTGAAGGGCGAAGTCGTTCCTTCTAACCTTTATACATACTCTGACACAAAGCGTCTTGGCTATTCCGTTATGGTGAATGGCAAGGCTGTGGAAGGCAAGATGGAAAATGGCTACTTTGTCATCGACCGCAAGTGGAAGGCAGGTGACAAGATTAACGTACACTTTGACATGGAAGCACGTACAGTTCGTGCCAATGGTAAGGTAGCGGCAGACAAGGGACGTGTAAGCATCGAACGAGGACCAATAGTATATTGTGCTGAGTGGGCAGACAACACTTGTGATGTGCTGAGTACACTTATCAATCAAGAGCCTAAGTTTACTCTTGGTTCGAAGGATATACAGAACACCAAGGTTGTTACTCTCACAACAGATGCTCAGACATTGAACTTCAACAAGGGAGGCAAGCTTGAGGCAAAGGACGAGAGACTTGTTCTTATTCCTTACTATGCTTGGGCACATCGTGGCAATGGTAAAATGGCAGTATGGATTCCACAGGATTTGAGTGCCACTACTCCTGCTCTTCCTGCATCAATAGCATCAGAGAGTAAGGTAAGCGCATCGAAGAGGAATCTTCCAGCACTCACAGCCATAAATGACCGCCTTATGCCAAGTGACGAGAATGACCGTAGCGTTCCTTACACTCATTGGTGGCCAGCAAAGAACACAACAGAGTGGCTTCAGTACGACTTCAAACAAGCCGAAACGATAAGCACATCTACCGTTTATTGGTTTGATGATGCACCTTGGGGAGGCTGTCGCGTTCCTGCATCATGGAAACTATACTATCGCAACGACTCAGGCGAGTGGGAAGCTGTAAAGAATCCATCTGAATATGGCATAGTAAAGGGTGCTGCAAATACTGTAAACTTTGACCCAGTAAAGACAACAGCCGTCAAGCTAGAGATTCAGCAACCAAAGGAATTCTCCTGTGGCTTGTTTGAGTGGAGCGTGAAGTAAGGGGAAATTAAGAATTAAGAGTTAAGAACTACGCGAAGCATTCTCACTGACCGTAGGGAAGTAATTAAGAGTATTGAGTCACAAATTATGAATTGTGAATTAAGCTCTTATGACATGAACCAAAGACATTAATTGAAATATTAGAGTTGACATTAAAAAATATATCAGTTAAAAATAATGTAGTTCATTTTATTAAAGATTCTATCAGGATAACAAGTTAATTGACAGAAATGTCATGGTGAAGGACAAATGTTTGTTCTTCACCATTTTTTATTGTACATGGTTGATTTTAAATATATTTTGTGTTTTTGATTGACTTTAATCATTAAATGCTATAATTTAGCAATAATTTTTTGATTATCATTGATTATATTGAAACAAATTAAATATCTTTGCATCGTAGGGAATATGGATATTTTCGAATTGGACAATTTTCTTTACGCGTATTTGAGTCTCAAAAAGAATCAGATACATTTTTTTTCAAATAAATATATTCGGTAATAACGAAATATTGGGAGATTTTATAGTATAATTAACGAAACAAAAAGCATTATGAGAACATTTAGACTTTTTCTTTTGACATTATGTCTTGCTTTACCATTTGCTGACGCATTTGCTGACAATGCGCCACAATTGAACATAGAACTTCGTCCTATAGTTATAAAGAGAAATCAGACACGAATTCAAACAAGCGTGACACAACTCGCTCCAAACAAATATGCCGTTACATTCGGAAATACATATAGCGATGTCATCATTGAGGTTTACGATGAAGAAGGCTATCTTATCGGATGTGTAGAAGCAGATTATGTTACAACTGGTGATGTCATTATCGTAAGAACAAGCGATACGGGTGCTGTAGAACTCACAGTTTTCTCTGGTGATGATGTAGTTTACTCAACAGAACTTTAAGTAAAGAACAAACAGAACCAACGTAATTAGGATAGTTGGTATTCTTTCAAGATAAAGAAGGACTGTTAGGTAAAAGAACCTGACAGTCCTTTCGTATTTACAGAAAAACATTTCAATATTGTTGCGTTATTCGCAAAACCGACATTATATTTGAATTTAATCGTAAGATTGTTGCATTTATATGAAGAAGATAGTGTAATTTTGTTACACTTAAAGTAAATTAGACCGGGGATGAAATTAACGAGGGATTTTGTAATAACATTATCAATAGTAACTTTATTCACATTATGGGGATGTAGTGACAGTTCGGATGTTCAGCGATTGAAGTCAGCGTTCTATATGATGGATCATGACTCAATTGATGATGCCGAGATGGTCATTACCCTTTACTCTGACACAAAAATGAGCAAAGAGTGTCAGGCAATCTACAATCTTGCAAAGACAAGACTGCTTTATTTAGAAGATAAGGAACCAGAGAATGATTCACTTATCAACTATTCTATTGACTACTTCAAGAAGAATGATAAAGATCAAAGGCTATTAGCAGAATCATACTATTATAAAGGTGCTTTATCTCATTTTAGAGGCAACACAAACGTAGCAATCGTAAACTTAAAGGAAGCTGAAATCATTGCAAACAAACTTGATGATGTCAGCCTTACACATAAAATATACGAAATGCTTTGTTCCGTAATCCTTATGACAGATGCAGATAAGCTTGCCAACGAATATGTTCACAAAAATCTTGAACTCTCAAAGAACGAGAAGAACTATAACTGGTATTTATTTGCTGCTTGTCATACTGCATATTACTACTACAAAACAGGAAAACAAGATAGTGCATACTACTATCTTGAGAGTATGAAACCTTATCTTAATGTCATAAAGAAAGTTGATGAAAAAAGTGAGGTTTTGCGATTATTAGGAGGCTGTCTTATTGGTATTAATTCTGAACTTGCAGAGGAATACCTTAAAGAATCCGCAAAAATCAAGCCTAATTCTTCTGCATACAACAGTTTGTCCAGCCTATATTTAGCAAAAAATGATATAGAAAAAGCACAAGAGTATGCCTTAGAAGCAAATGAATATGCGGATAATGTTGATGATTCTCTTATAAATGCCAAGACATTACTTTCTATTAAGAAACAACTTGGAGAATATAAGGAAGCGTGTGACTTATACGATGAAATCGAATTACTGAATAAAAAGGTAAATCTCATAGATAAGGAGAATAACATTGTAAAAGTTCAAGCTCAATACAATATACTTGCAAAGGAAAGGGAGTTTCAGGCTACAATGCAGAAGGTTGTACTTATTATTATCTTCGTGGTTGTGGTTATCGTGGTTCTTCTATTCTCTAATCACATCAAGATTATGAAGATGAAGGAGAATCAGTTGAAAGACCAACTCCTTCTTGAGGTCTATAATGGTAAAATTAAAGATCTTGAGACATCTGAATCTGAAAGTTCACAGAAGGTACAGAACCTTAGAGAAAAGGTTACACAACTTCAGCAGAAGCAAGGTGAACGTCTCTCTGAGGGAAAGAAACTCTATGAGCACGTTATCAATGGAGGTACGATTATTTCATGGACAAAGCAGGACTACAATAACTTCTTCGATTACTATTCACTCATTGATATGCCGTTTATGGCTCACATGGAGAAGGATTACGACAACCTGTCTGTACGTTCAATGATTTACCTTGTCCTCTGTAAGCTCGGCAAAACTGAAGACGAAATAAAGGATATCTTTGGTATCAGCAGCTCTTCTATACGTTCTATCAAGTCAAGAACAAAGAGTAGATGTATCAATCCGACATCAAAGGAAGAAAATGCAGAATAGTCTGCCACTACCCTACACAATTCACTACGTTCATAGTCCAGTCGTATAGAGTCCGAAAAGGACATGAATCAACAAAAGAATAGCGTTTATATGGTAGTTAAACATCATATAAACGCTATTCTTTTGTTTTCTATTATAGCTGCCAATACTAAAGAAAAGAATCCATCATACACATACATTGTATTTACAACATACAGTCAAAAGGAATTTGTAAATCTTTAGACAAAATGACATTGTAGTATGATACTTTTGATACTTCACAAGTATGGTAAGAACGTTACCATTAGCAAACGCGTATGCTAAGCACATAAGGCGACGATACCGCTTATGCCGATAAAGATGTATATAATCTTCCTTAGCTTATCTGTCGATAAGCAATTAAAGACCATCGAACCTAACCATGTACCAAGACATACCGCAAGAATACCAAAACACCATGCTTGACATACGGACATGGTAAGAAAACCGGCCTTACAACGGAAGATGGTCATCATGATGTTGCCAATCACGAAATATGCCTGCGATATGGCAATATATCTTTCCTTAGTATTTTCAGACGAAAGAAAATAGAGTACTGCTGGTGGGCCTTGCATGGCAAAAAAGCCTCCCATAAGGCCCGACAACGTGCCCATCGATACTTGGATGGGGAGAGTAGGCTTTACCTTGATACGCTTGCTTAAAAAGAAGAAATAGACACTTACGACTATTAGTATTACTCCAAGTACATGTTTCAAAGTCTTGTCATCAATACTTTTTACCATAATGACAGAGAAATAACTGATGACAATGAACGTAAAGAGTATCGGCAATAGTCGTCGCCAAGAAATATATTTACGCATCTTTATGGCCACAAACAAGGATTGCGAAGCCGCCAGCAGTCCTGACAACGTTGTCGCCTCACCATAACTGTTCATGATGTAAGGAAGCACAGTCATAATGGCTATGCCAAAACCGAATCCACTTACACGTTGAATGAAGCTTGCGATGCAGGCAGACGTCACCAACAGTCCTATAGTTGTATAGTCCATATCTATATAGAAGCAGGTACAGAATCAATAGTCATTAGAAATATTGAAGGCATCATCAAGTTCCTTGTTTGCCTCTTCCAAGTCGATATTTGACAAATCAAACTCTTCCTTTGAAGACTTACGGTACTTTGGTTTGAAACCGACCGTCATACTATTTACTATACGTGCAATATCCCTTACAGCAAACGAGCCTCTGCCATCAGGATTCATCATAGTCATTGGCACCTTTGTGGCAACATCAGAAATCAATCTACCGCTATATCGCATAATCCTTGCCTGCTGCTGAGGTGTAAAATCACACTCCTTGGCTTCGTCTCTGATTTCTGTTATCCCCGTCTTGCATTGTTCGAACACCTCTTTGTCGAATACCTCTGCACTTTCCAATTCCTCACAAAGAGTAACCATACGGCTTATCACTCTTTCTTCCTTTGACTGACAGCACGAGAGAGTCAACATAGAAATTAAAACAACAGATGCAATAAAGAGTTTTCTGATTATCATATAATTCTTTTTATTTAATATAATTTGTATTTGGGAAGTAATTTTTCTCTACTCAAATAATTCGTTTATTTCATCTTCAAGGTCTTCAATTGAGTCATCGATATCATCCATAGAATCGTCTATATCGTCCATAGATTCCTCTATTTCACTTGCTCCATCAACAAGACCTTTCATCATACCATTCATAGTCTTAACTCCGACCTTCATAATATCACCAGCAGAATTAATCATGCTGCCTGATACCTTTTTAGTCATTACGGTAACGAATCGAGTTGTTATCTCAGCTAATTGTGCTTGCTGCTCGGACGTAAAACTGCATCCTTTAGAATCATTCACGATTTCATTATACTGATCTGTGTATTCCTTCATGTCATCAGTATCAAAATCGTCATCTTCTTCGATTTCTTCACATAGAGATTCATACCTGCTGATAATTCTCTCCTCTCTTGACTGACAAGAAGAAAGAATGAATACAGGTACTAAAGCAACGAAAGCCACGATAAAAAGTTGTTTTGTTTTCATAATTGTTATAGTTGTTAATGTTTTATTCAAACCAGTTG
Source organism: Bacteroidaceae bacterium (assembly GCA_017540585.1). GTDB lineage: Bacteria > Bacteroidota > Bacteroidia > Bacteroidales > Bacteroidaceae > Minthosoma. The sequence continues at coordinate 30,469 of JAFYAT010000068.1, forward strand.
TCTCTATCCATACTACGATAGCCGACAGCTTCGGCTATATGGTAGCGACGGATACTCTCAGAGCCTTCCAAATCGGCTATGGTGCGTGCTACTTTTACTATACGGTCGTATGCACGTGCAGATAGGTTAAGACGTTTCATGGCATCACGCAACACGCTTGTGCACTCAGCATCAAGTGGTGCATACTTTTGCATGAGCGATGTTGTCATCTGAGCATTACAATGGATAAGTTTATGTTCCTTGAATCGCTCCTGTTGTATCTGTCGTGCCTTGATGACCCTTTCTCTTATCATGACACTTGGTTCACCCTTAGGAAGGTTAGTCATATCGTCTATTCCAACGCTCTCTACCTCCACCTGAAGATCTATACGATCCATAAGAGGACCGCTTATACGGTTCATATATTTCTGTATCTGTCCCGGAGTACAAACACAAGCATGCGTAGGATGATGATGATAACCACATGGACATGGATTCATACTTGCAACGAGCATAAAGGAACAAGGAAGTGTCAGATTATACTTGGAACGTGATATAGTTATTATCCTATCCTCAAGTGGTTGACGCATCGTTTCAAGTACCGACCTTGAGAACTCTGGCAACTCATCAAGAAAGAGCACACCATTATGTGCAAGACATATCTCTCCAGGCATGAATGTGTTGCCTCCTCCTACAAGAGCCACATCAGATATGGTGTGATGCGGAGCTCTGAAAGGTCGCTGGGATATGAGTGAAGTGTCCCTTTGCAGTTTGCCTGCCACACTATGTATCTTGGTTGTCTCAAGACTCTCGCTTAATGAAAGTGGTGGTAAGATACTTGGAAGACGCTTTGCCATCATGGACTTACCACAACCTGGCGAACCGACAAGGATTATGTTATGACCTCCTGCTGCTGCCACCTCAAAGGCACGCTTCACGTTTTCCTGTCCTTTCACTTCCTCAAAATCAAAGTCAAAGTAACTCACATTCTCAAAGAACTCACGACGTGTATCTACGATAGTCTGTTCTATATATACTTCACCTTGAATATGTCTTACAACATCATGCAATGTTTTTGCACCATACACTTTCAACTTATCTACTACAGCAGCCTCACGAGCATTAGCCTCTGGCACAAAAAGACTGTCATAGCCCATTTCCCTTGCCTTTATTGCTATTGACAAAGCACCCTTTACAGGCATTATAGTACCGTCAAGTCCAAGTTCACCCACGAACATACACTTTTCAGTTATAATAAAGTCCAGCAACTCAAGTGATTCAAGTATTCCTAAAGCCATAGGTAAATCAAAACCTGAACCTTCCTTGCGGATATCCGCAGGAGCAAGATTGATGACTATGTTCTTGTTAGGACACTTGTAATCATTGTAGCGCAAAGATGCCATGATTCTTTCCTGACTCTCCTTTATTGCACTATCTGGCAATCCCACAATAGAAAAGCGAATCTGAGGTTGACTCAATGAATAAGAATCAACTTCTACGGTTATAGGAATTGCATCCAGTCCCTGTAACGTTGCTGTGTGTATTCGTGAAAGCATTAGTATTAGTAAGTTTTTTGAGTTAGTATGTTTTTAAGTTCTTGAGTTTTTAAGCTTGTGAGTTTTTAAGTTTTTTGAGTTTTTAAGTTTTTGCGAAAAGGATAACTATATTATCTAAAATATACAGTCTTTATAAGACTACTTGGAAATCCTATGCGCAAATCTTAGCTCTTAAATCTTAATTCTTAAATCTTAATTTCCAAAGTACTTTTTCAAGTCTTTCTTCAGTTTGTCTGGATCATCTCCTGTTGTCAGGATTTTATGCTTGTTGTCAACTATGACATAATAAGGAACGTCGGGTACTCCGAGTTTCTTGAAAGCATCTGATTCAAGACCAAGTCCATCACAATACTGCTCTATACCTATTGCCTCATCCGTCCTCGCATCCGATGTAAAGCGATTAAGATCTACGTCGAGTGATATTCCCACATAACGCCCTTTAATAGTGTCATCACGATGTTCCCTGACGTATTCTCTCACCTTCCAGATGAAATCATAGTAACCGTTAGCCCAACTTGCCCAGAAGAACACGATTGTGTTGCCTTCTTTCTTCTTGTCCCAAAGCTTACATTTATCTCCAGCAGCATTACGAATAGTGACATCAGGAACAACCTTTCCAGTACGGTTCTTGTTCCTTTCATTTAGTCCACCCTCAATATTCAGAAGATAATCATTCTTTGGTTGTGCCTTCTTCAGAATACCAAGGATATTGCGAATGTCCTTTTCACTTGCTTTGCTGTTCTGTACATAGTAGCGGTCGAACAAATATATTGCAACTACAGATGATGAGTTTTCTTCAATATATTGGCGTACTATCTTCTGTGACTGAGTTGGATCTGCCGATATTGACTGACGAAACTTGTTCATCGTCTCATTTTCATCTGTACCATTAACCACATAATTCTTCAGGTCTGTGGATGAAACCTCATAAGTTATTTCCTTGCCTGGTGCAACAAATATGACCTGCTCCATGGCATTAGGGAATACGAGCATATAAGGAGTTGCCTCGTTGCACTCTCCTTCATAACTGAATTTACCTGCGTTTACGGTAATGGTATCAAAGCGTGAGTCCTTGTTGTAGAGGTTGTACATATACAATTCACCTCCAGCCATATCAGAGAACTTACCTTCGATACTAAAAGAAGAGCCGCCAGGACCACACCCCATAAGGAGTGTGGCAACCAGCGGCATGATATACATTAACGATTTAATTTTCGTCATTGTGCGTCATTATTACTTAGCGATAGCAGCAACTACCTCAGCATACTTGTTGAACTCTGCGTCTGTAGCAGCCTTCTTGATGTAAGACTTGTCAGCAGCAATAGCCTTCTGGAGGTTAGACTTAACCTCTGAAGAAGAGTTAGTGCGAGCGCCGAGAACAGCAGCAAGATAGTAAGTAGTAGCGTCAGCATTCTTGATGCTGTTGAGGATAACCTTAGCCTTAGCATAGTCCTTGTTCATGATTGAAGCAAGAGCTGCGCTGTTAGTGTAAGAGTCAGCAAGCTTAGCTGTAGCCTGTGAATACTTACCCTGAGCGATGTAGAGCTGACCAAGAGCCTCATCGTAGTTGTTAGCAGAAGTACCCTTAGCGATGTAAGACTCAGCAGTCTTTGTGTCGCCACTCTGGAGAGCGATAAGACCGAGGTTTACATTTGGCTCAGCAGCATTCTTGTTGATAGAGAGAGCCTTCTTGAAGTACTCAGTAGCCTTAGCGTTGTCACCCTTCTTGTAAGCGAGCTCACCGAGGTTGTTGTAAGCGCGGTAGTCATTAGCATAAAGCTCAGTTGTCTTCTTAAGGATAGCCTCCTTCTTAGCAGCATCAGTAGTGAGCTTGTTAGCTGCGTAGAGAAGCTCCTCTACAGAAAGCTTAGAAGCGTCCTCACCGAACTGTGCGAGGATTTCCTCATCGCTACGACCGATTACGTCATAGTTGATTGTGAGACGTGAACGACGGAGTTCTGGGAGAACTGCGTCTGCGAGCTCCTTGTAAACAGAAGAGATGTTCTTGATCTCCTGCTCACGCTGCTCTGGGTCAGAGTACATAGAGAGAACGCGGAGGATAACATCCTTGTCCTGGAGGTTAGACTGCTGAACGAGTTCCTTGAAACCGTCCCAGTCCTCAGCTGTGTACTTAGAATCAACGTCACCAGAAAGCTTCTGCTTCTTGAGCTGCTGGTTAACGTAAGACTCAGAGTTCTTACCACGGTTGCCAGCGAGTTTATCGTTGAGGTCGTAAGCACCATCTGGTGAAGCGTAAGAGCTAACCTCAACATTGTTGAGCTTGAGACCCTTCTCGTCAGCCTTGATGTTCTTCAACTGAGCGATGAACTCCTTGATGTTATTGCTGTTAAGCTCTGAACCACGGAGGTTAGCCTGACCGATGAGGAACTTAATCTGTGCCTCCTGCTTCTTAGCGATGATACGCTGGAACTGGTCAGCAGCCATACCTGTGTTAGCAGACTTAACTGTGTTGCGAACGAGGTTAGCTGTACACTGTACACCCCAGTCAATCTTAACGTCGTTAAGCTCAACAGACTTGCCGCTCTTTGTAGCAACGAAAGTCATATAGAGCTCTGAGCTCTCCATACCATCCTTCCAAGGGAAGTTGATCTTCATTGTTGAAGCACCACCATTCTTGTAAGAGATAACTGTGTTGTTGCCCTGAATCTTCTCACCCTGGAAAGTCTTGCCAGCACCTACTGACTCAGTTCCGTTGTAACGGAGAACTGGAGTACAAGTGATGATACCCTTCTTAGGCATTACCTTTGCTGGAATGTTTGCACTTACTGTTGCAGGTACCTGACCACCAACGCACTCAAGTGGAGTTGGAGTGACATTGAACATGTCAGCAGTAAAATTGCCAAACTTGCTACAGCCTGTAAGCACCATAGATGCAGCTGCAGGAATCAAAACATAAAAATTCTTTTTCATTTTGATCAATTGTTTAGTAAATAAAAAGTTAATATTATTTTAATTATTTATTTCTCTTTTTCGGAAGTCAAAAATCTCAGAACTCTTAATTCTTAATTCTTAACTCTTAATTCTTAACTCATCACAGGTATTTTCTGCTCATCTGTCTGACAGGATACCATACTGCAAGGAAGCCGATTACTATCACAGTCACGAGTACAAGAACTATATCCGTAGCATGAACGCTTACAGGATAGGTGTCTATGATGTATGTACCTTCGTCACTTCCAAACTTCACCACCTTATAGTATTGCTGCACAAGGCAGAGTCCTACTCCGAGCGTGATGCCTATTACGGCACCTATGACCGAAATCATTCTTCCCTCAAAAAGGAAGATGCCCCTTATCATACTGTCCGAAGCACCAAGGTTGCGTAGCGTTATCACATCCTGTTTCTTGTCTATGATAAGCATGGAGAGCGAACCGATGATATTGAAGCAGGCTATGAGCAGGATGAATGTGAGGAATACATACGAAATGAGTTTTTCAACCTTCATTATCTTGAACGTGTCTTCCTGCTGCTCGTATCTGTCCAGTACCTTGTACTTTGTTCCGAGCACTTTTTCAATATCTGCCTTTGCCCGACTGATGCTCACGCCGTCCTTGAACTTCAGCTCTATCGCAGTCACATAGCCTTGCTTCTCGAATAGTCTTCGTGCAAGTGATATTGACGTGATAATATAACTGCTGTCATACTTGTTCTGCTTGACCATGAACGCCACATTAGGCGAGAACAGTTCTTCCTGATTCAGATTCTCGAGAGGGTCCGTCATATCCACTCCCTCACCCTTACGTGGAGCATAGAGATAGAACGGAGCACGACAATCTGCTGTCACTCCCAACTGGTTGAGAAGAGCAAGACCACATATTCCATAGTCTATGACATCTGCCTCCAGTTCGTATGTTCCGTCGCCAACAAGAATATCATCAATATTTGTAAGCTGCTGGAAATTGTCTCCTACACCCTTTACGGTCACCATCATCTGACGGTTGTTGACGGTAAGGAGTGCGTTGTCCTCTATCACTTCCGTCAAGACGGCTATGTCCTCATTCTTCCTCAGCTGTTCAAGTTCCTCCTCATCGGCAGCCATATACTTACCTTGTACAGGAATGACCTTCAGTTCTGGGTCGAAACTTGTAAAGAGGTCTGCCACCATATCCTGAAATCCGTTGAATACGGACAGGATGCACACGAGTGCTGCGGTTGCTATTGCTACTCCGCACACCGAGACACCAGATATGATGTTTATGGCGTGGTGCGACTTCTTTGACAGAAGATAATGACGCGCTATGTAAAAACTTGCGTTCACTTCGGGTTATACCAAATTAACTGTTGTTCCTGTCTGGAGTTCTGCTTGCGCTTCGCTTCCTGATAGTGTTAATGTTAGTTTTTTATATAACTATTAAGTATTGGGACTTTCCGAGCCTGATGTCAGTTCTTCAAGAGCCTGTCTATGTTCTCCACATAATCCAGAGAGTCATCAAGGAAGAACTTGAGTTCTGGTATGATGCGGAGCTGGTGACGCTCAAGGTTTCCGAGAGCGAACCTTATCTGTGACGCATGCGCGTTGATGTTCTCCATTATCTCCTCAGCCTTGTCGCTTGGGAATATGCTGAGATATGCCTTTGCAACGCTAAGGTCTGGACTTACACGCACTACGCTGACACTTATGAGTATGCCATGTGTCTGGCGTGTCTGTTCCTGAAATATTGTGCTAAGATCCTTTTGAATCAATCGCGCAATCTTATTTTGTCTTGTTGTTTCCAATTCAGTTTCGTTTTACAGTTTCTTTATTATCGTCAGTCCGTCACGAAGTGGCAGAATGACTTTTTCCACTCTCTTATCCTGAGCCACAAGGTCATTGAATGCTTGAACACCTCTTGTCTGGAGGTCACATTCCTTTGGATTCTTGTCGAGCACATGTCCATCCCATAGAGTGTTGTCTGCGAGGATATATCCTCCTGGATTGAGATGTTCAAGTACCAGCTCGTAATAATCTGAGTATATTCGCTTGTCACCATCGATGAATGCCATATCAAACGTCAAGCCAAGTTCTGGAATAATTTCCATTGCATTACCGATGTGCATCGTAATCTTGTCTGCGTATGGCGAGTTCTTGAACCACGGAAGTGTGAAGTCCTCCTGCTCGTCATTTATCTCTATCGTGTGGAGATGTCCGTCCTCCGGGAGTCCTTCGGCAAGACATAATCCAGAATAGCCGCTGTATGTTCCTATCTCGAGTATGAGCTTCGGCTTAATCATTCCGACGAACATCTTGAGGAGACGTCCCTGGATGTGTCCGCTTGCCATTCTCGGATAAAGGAGATGAAGATGAGTTGCTCTGTAGAGCTGATGAAGATATTCACTCTCAGGATCGATATGTTCCTTGATGTATTCCTCTATCTGCGACATCTCGTCAGAGAACTCTGATATAAGCGTTGTCTTTTCACTCATACACACTATCTTTTTGCTTCCTTGAGTGCCTCTACCGCAAGTCTGTAACTGTCGAGACCAAATCCGCAGATAACACCCACACACGCACATGATATCATCGACTTGTGTCTGAATTCCTCACGCTTGTGGACGTTTGAGATATGAACCTCTATGACTGGAGTATTGACACCACGTATTGCATCCTGCAGAGCCACCGAAGTGTGAGTGTATGCGCCTGCGTTGAGGACAATACCATCGTAGGAGAATCCGACCTCGTGAATCTTGTTTATCATCTCTCCCTCGATATTCGACTGGTAGTACTCAAATTCAATATCTGGATACCTTTTAGTCAGTTCGTCATAGTAGTCAAGAAATCCTTGAGAACCATATATCCCTGGCTCGCGTTTTCCAAGAAGATTCAAATTTGGACCATTAAGTATCAATATCTTCATATTTCCTTTGTTATGAAACACATTTTGCAGACAAAGATACAATCTTTTTTTCTAAATGTGCCGCATAAAAATGCAAAAACGAGACAATTTCGCATTATTTAACGAATTTCTTATACAAAAAGCGCACTATCTTACCCACTATCGTGTACCTTATACCCCAATCTTTTATTGCTTCTGAAAAAAGTGCCTCTGTCTCCTCATTCTTTTCGGGAGCAGAATTTTTACTAAGCAATATTGGAGTGCATGATGGTTCGCGGTCAAATTCGTACCATTGGAGGATGTCGAACGAGCGGAAATGCGTTCCATTTTTCAGTCCTATGTTCCTCACAAGTGTACGTCCTGGAGTAAGGCATAGTCCTCCTGCCTTGTATATTGCCATCTCCCAACAGATATCCCACGGAATTGGTGACTTGTCAAGACTTTTAAGGCATGGGAACACTCCTCCATACTGCATGGCATCTTTGTCAGCCTCGCTCATCCCCTCAAGAGCCTGTTGTCTGCTCTCGTAATGCACAAAGTATTTCTGCCATCTGTCACGCCATGTACCCCAACCCCATCCCGACATGTGAGGAGTGAAGTAATACTCCCTATCCGTAAGGCTAAGATTGGTAAAACCAGACACATGCATTACCTTCTCCACATCCTTGTACATATCGAATGCCTCGTTCATGTACTTCAGATAATAGGGTGAGGTACAAATGTCATCTTCGAGCACTATGACCCTGTCATAATGCTCGAAGACCTGCCGAATACCTGTTGTTATGTTTGCTTCGAGATAGATGTTTTTCTCACGCTCCACAATGGTGAAACTATTGAATGAACGTGCTTTGTCCACCTCTTGCTTTTTATTGTGAAGATAAGCCCTTACTCTGTTTACGGCGTCCCACGACTTGGTGTCGGGAGTGCCGTCAGCCAATGATTTGCCTCCGTCCGAAAACACGAACACATCCGTCTCTCTTGCCAATGTGTTTGCCAAGAGACACTCCAGCGTCTTCTGTGTATTATCCAGACGGTTATAGACAAATATTGCTACAGGACTTGTCATTTCTTCTTACTCTTCTTTGCTACTTCGCCATAGAATGGCTGACTCTCTACCTGACCCTCAAAGAACTTTGCCCATTCAGCCACTCCCTTAGGACCACGCTTGGATGTGTAACCACGTTCCTCACGACTTGGCTTGCCTGAGTTAGGCTTTGAGTGCTCTGAGCGGACTGACTTGAAACGGTCAGCACCACGCTTGCCGCGGTTGTCACCCTTGTCCTTCCTTGAGCCACGCTCGTCACGTGAGCCACGTCCGCCCTTGAAGTCCTGTGACTTTGCACTTCTGCTGCCTCGACCGCCTCTTGAGCCCTTGCCTGAATCCTTGCCGTCAGTAAGCTCCACGTTCACCTTGCGTCCGTCATACTCTTGACCTGCAAGAAGTGATATTGCTGTCTTTGCCTGTGCCTCAGGAACCTCAAAGAATGAGAAGTTGGTCATGAGGTCAATACGTCCGAGGTCGAGCTTAGTACCGTTAGTCACACGATTGACAAATCCCATGAAGGCACGAGGATTGATACCGTCCTTCTTACCGAGGTTGATGAACAGACGTGCATAGCCAGCCTCAGCCGCTCTTGCACCTCTTTCACCCCTTGAGCGTTTGCCGCCTCTCTCGCCGTTGTCTTCACGTCCACGACCAGTAGGCACCTCAATCTCAGGAGCATTCTTATAGTATTCGAGGAACTTGTTGAACTCCATTGACACCATACGCTTGATGACATCTTCCTTCTCCATAAGGTCGAACTTACGGAATATCTCTGGAAGGAACGGAGCAATCTCTTCCTCGTTTATCTCTACCTTCTCGATATCGTCTATTACCTTGTACAACTGCTTTGCACAAATCTCCTGACCCGTAGGGAGCACTCCTGGCACGAACTTCTTCTGTATCTGATTCTCTATGGCACGTACCTTAGCCTTCTCTCTCACGTGAATGATACATATACTTGTACCTGCCTTACCTGCACGACCTGTACGACCACTTCGATGGGTGTAGCTTTCTATGTCGTCAGGAAGACCATAGTTGATAACGTGGGTAAGGTTGTCAACATCGAGACCACGGGCTGCCACATCAGTAGCCACAAGGAGCTGCACCCTGTGCTGGCGGAACTTCTGCATAGTGAGGTCACGCTGAGCCTGTGAAAGTTCACCATGAAGAGCCTCAGCATTATATCCGTCCTGTATGAGCTTGTCAGCAATCTCCTGAGTCTCCATACGTGTACGGCAGAAGATGATGGCATAAATCTCAGGATAGTAGTCAGCCACACGCTTGAGGGCGTTGTACTTATCCTTGGCGTGAACGAGATAGTAGATGTGGTTCACCTTCTCAGCACCCTCATTACGGCTGCCCACTACCACCTCCTTAGCATCGTGGAGGTAGTTCTTGCTAATGCGCTCAATCTCCTTGCTGAATGTAGCAGAGAAGAGGAGTGTGTTACGGTCAGTAGGCACACTCTCGAAGATGGCATTGATGCTGTCCGTGAAGCCCATGTTGAGCATCTCGTCAGCCTCATCAAGCACCACATTCTTCACCCCGTTGAGCTTGGCAACACCACGCTCAATAAGGTCAACGAGACGACCAGGAGTAGCAACAATAACCTGCACTCCGCGCTTCAGCTGACGTATCTGAGGTTCTATGCTTGCACCACCATATACGGCAAGCACATGAAGCCCGTCGATGTATTTTGAATATTCCTTCAGATCATCTGCAATCTGAAGACAAAGTTCACGAGTTGGTGAAAGTATAACGGCCTGTACATCCTGAACCTTGGTATCAATCTTCTGCAATACCGGCAGGCCGTAAGCTGCTGTCTTACCAGTACCTGTCTGGGCAAGCGCAACGACATCATTGTTGTTTCCAAGGAGATAAGGAATCACTTCCTCTTGTACGGGCGTCGGATTCTCGTAGCCCATCTCCGTAATTGCTTTGAGTATTTCGCCTGAAACACCCAATTCTTCAAATGTTTTCAAATTCTTTTCTTATCTTAAATTTCCAAAAGGCATCACCCCCTTTGGGTTCTGCCATAAAAATAAATCGCCGCAAAGGTACGATATTTTTTTGACAATACTATTCTTTTCCTCATAAACGTACAACACATGTCATTTCATTATGACACAATTACACATAATGTGCTTAAAATGAAATGTGAACATTCCAACTTGCTTCCTTATGGAAGTAGAAGGGAGTTAAAAGGAGTAAAAGGAAGTAAAAAGACGCTCAGAGAAATTTTAGGGAAAATTTAGGGAAATTTTCTTATTTGTAGCTGTCTGCTATTCAAATATATATATGCTATTTTGTATAAAAAGGGGAAAAAACGTTTAAAAACTCTATATACGCGCGGGTAATAAAGACTTTTTAAATATTTTTTCCCTTTTTCTTTAATATGACACAGAAAACATTGAAGCACAATATAATGCACACAGAAAAATTACCCTAAATTTTCCCTGAAATTTCCCTGAATTGCAAAGAATCGAATGGAAACGAACGGAATCTAACAGAATCGAATTTTACATCTTAAAATCCTTTGGCACAACCACTATTTTTCCGTATCTTTGCAATGTCAGAGGTAAAGCCCCCTCCCCCGAAGGGGGCGTCCATCCGGAGAGAGTCCGAGTCTTTCACGAAGGAGACACGAAGGGTTCACGAAGGATTGCCGAAGACTTTTACACATGAATTGTGCGCATACCACACGAGAACTAAAAAAACTTAGTCCTCCGCAAGAATTCAAGAACTTAGTTCTCCGCGAGAACTAAAAAACTTAAAAACTTAAGAACTCACAAACACATCAAATGTTTTCTATGAAGTACATACATAAAAATGAAGTCATTCATTTGCACCATCATCATCTACTCCGTATTCTGACAGTGGAATGGAGTATTGCTCAACGGCTTTTGTCATCTTGCGCTTCATCTCGCGCACTACGGAATTTGGTGAGAGTATGCGGACACCAGAACCAAAACCAAGCATGGTGGAAAAGAATTCCCAGTTAGGCTCTACAAAGACAGAGAATATCATGCTTCCGTCATCACCTGCCTCCCTGACCGTCTGCTGTGACGAGTGTATAGGTTTGGTTTCTATATATCTTGCCTGCTCGCTGCTTGCCAAGAAGATTATCTTCACAGGATTGTTCCAACGGGTTACTCCTATGATGTTCTCGAAATATTTGTCTGGATTGAAATCTGGATTGTCCTTGTATGGTATGTCCTTCACCTCCTTTATGGATTCGATTCTGTCAAGAGCAAGATTGTATATTGTTCCTTTCTTGTTGGAACAGAACAGAAACCAACGGTTGCGGTACTCTTTAAGCAGATGGGGAAAGACTGTATAGTCGTGCGATTTCTGTGACGTGAACGACTTGTATCTGATGTCTATTGTCTGTCGTCGCGCTATATGGTTGTATAATGGATTAAGGAAACGCAATCCTTTGAGATTGCCGTTGTGCTCAAAATCCACAATCTTTTTCTTTCCTCTCGCTACAGCCAGATTGTCCTGCAAACGGCTTACCACATCCGACATCTCGTTGAAATGGTCAAAATCCTCAAACTGGCGTAGCAGGTTGACAGCCTCAGTCATCGTCTCTATGTCATTATGTGATAGAGGCAGGTTCATAATGGAATAGTCACGGTCTGAATACCTGTAATATTTGTGGTCGTAAACCTCAATGGGCGCATTATAGCCGAGCTTGTCACTTCGCATCATCTGGAGGTCGCCTTGTATGGTGCGCAATGACACTCCACGCCTTATTCCCTCAAAGTCATAGAGTGCATCGGAGCATGCGTCAACCAGATCCTCTACCGTCCAACGTCGGTATGGATTGCGCAGACAGTTGTCAATTGTCTTATATCTTATGAGTGCATTTTTATTTACTGGCATAGCCTGTTATTTTTGCTTTTGTTTGTTATTCCGAGTGCAAAAGTATGAAATTCAACGCAACCAATCTGCGTAGAATAAGTTTTTTTCAGAAAAATGAAAGATTTTTTTCATTACGCAAATAAGCTGCGGAGTACTGTCGTAATTTTGCACCCAGAAACTACAAAGTCGTTCTTTGAAAAAATGAATATGTCATAGTAATGGTTGCCGTAGTAAAAGATTACTTCGGTTATAACGAGCAGGTAGATTATTTCTATGTCAGCTCGTGCCACTTATTGTGGTGTCAACACATCCTTTACGACTTGTTGCACCATTATTTTAAATATGCAAGTGCCGTAGAATAAGACTTACTTCGCTTGTGGTGCCTGATGTTGCAGGTTCGAGTCCTGCCATGGATTCATCCATGTAGTTCAATTGGTAGAGCGCAGAAAAAAGTGTCTTTTCGCTTGTCGCCTTGCTTATTATTGCGGAGATGTCTGGTTGAGACTCACGTCATGTGAAACAGGTTCGAATCCTGTCTCCGCACCAATATGCAGAATGCCGTAGGATACGGATACTTCGCTCTTAAAGGGGTGTTTTTTTTCGCGTTATCCCCAAGATCCATTTCCGCCTGTTGCTTCTGCATTTCTAAATGGTTGCCGTAATGTAAGAGTTACTTCAGCTATTAGCAATGAGCACTCGTATTGTAAACGAAACTCTTCATGAATGTTGCACCATTTCTTTTTTATAAACAAATTAAAAATTGACGAGATGAATTACAATTCTATTTTGAATGCACTTGGAGCCAACAAGAATCATGTTGGCTTTGAAACATACAGCATGTCACCAGAGATGGAACTATATTCAGCTGTGGTAACGACATCACTAAGCGATACATATTACGAGGAACAGAATGACAGGATAGACCGTATTGCAGACCTTGTACGCAAGGTGTCTCCTGAGTTTGTGGCACGTCTTGCCGTCTATACTCGTACTAAGATGAATCTCCGCAGCATTCCTCTGCTGTTGATTGTGGAACTTGCTAAGATTCATAATGGTGATGACCTTGTGGCAAGAACAGTAGAAAATACAGTACTCCGAGCAGACGAGATTATGGAACTGCTGATGTGTTACCAATGGCGCAATCCTTCGGGTAACGGACGCAAGAAACTCGGCAAATTGTCACGACAAATACAGAACGGACTCCAGCGTGCTTTCAACAACTTTGATGAATACCAGTTCGCCAAATACGACAGGAACAATCTCGAAGTGAAACTGCGTGATGCCTTGTTCCTTGTCCACCCAAAGGCAAAGGATGAAGAACAGCAAAGGATATTCGACAAGATTGTCACTCATGAACTGGAGACACCATACACATGGGAGACAGAATTGTCTGCCCTCGGACAGCAGTCTTTCAAATCCGAAGATAAGAAGAAAGAGGCATTCCGCAATAAATGGGAAGAACTGGTAAATAGTGGCAAGCTCGGATATATGGCAATGTTGCGCAACCTTGGCAACATGCTAAGGATGGACGTTTCACTAATGGAGATGCAGAAGGTTGCAAGCAGGCTGGCAGATGCAGAACAGGTGTCAAAATCAAGGCAGTTGCCTTTCCGTTATCTCGCAGCATTCCGTGAGATAGAGGATATCGAATCTGTCAACACAACTATGATAATGACAGCCCTCGAAAGAGCCATCAAATGCTCAACATGCAATATTGAAGGATTTGACGAGAATACGCGTGTTCTTCTTGCATCAGACGTGAGCGGCTCAATGTGGTCGCCAATAAGTCCCAAAAGCTCGGTAAAGAACTATGACATAGGCATCCTCCTATCTATGTTGTTCCGAAATAGATGCAAGCTTGTTACATCTGGTATCTTTGGCGACGACTGGAAAGTGGTAAACATGCCTAACGACAACATTCTGATGGCTTCGCGCGAAATGGTCAAGATGAGCAATACCGTAGGATTCAATACCAACGGATTCAAGGTAATCAACTGGCTCATAAAGCACCAGCAGGTTATGGATAAGATCATGATGTTTACAGACATGCAGATGTGGGACAGTACAGGAAAAAACAACGGTATTGAATCCGCATGGATGAAATACAAGGAGATTGCCCCAGATGCCAAGCTGTATCTCTTTGACCTCTCTGGTTATGGCCAGTCTCCGATAAGACTACTCAAACCTGACGTCTTTCTTATTGCAGGATGGAGCGACCGTGTGTTCAACATACTTTCCTCCATTGAGATGGGCGAAGATGCTCTTGATGTTGTCAACAAGACTGAAATATAAATAAGAGGGTAAATGTCGGATATTACCGGCATTTACCCCTAATTATCAATTGTCAATTATCAATTCAACACGTGTTTCTCAGCAACAGCAAGGGCTTCGTTGATGTTTGAGCAGATGTTTTCAGCACCAAGGAGACGCTCGAATCCGTTCTTCACGAGAACGGCATGAACCTTGTCATTGACACCAGAGAGAACAACCTTGATGCCGTTCTTGTGACTCATCTCGATAAGGTTCTGGAGATTGTGCATACCTGTTGAGTCGATGAATGGTACCTTACGCATACGGATGACACGTACCTTTGGAACGTCGTTCATGCTGTTCATCATGTCCTCAAACTTGTTTGCCATACCGAAGAAGTAAGGACCGTTAATCTCATATACCTCAACACGCTCAGGAATAGTGAGGTGCTCAATGTTGCCAGCTTCCATGTCTGTCTCCTCCTCTGGGTTAATCTCGTCTGTGAGGACGCTAACCTGAGTACTCTCAGCCATACGACGCATGAAGAGGAAGCAAGCAAGAACGATGCCTACCTCGATGGCAATGGTAAGGTCGAAGACTACTGTGAGGATGAATGTGAGCCAGAGGACGGTAATGTCTGACTTAGGATTCTTCATCATCTGCTTTACTGTACGCCATCCTGACATGTTGTAACTTACAATCACGAGCACACCTGCAAGGCACGCCATAGGGATGTAGTTGGCAAGCGGCATGAGAAAGAAGAAGATGAGAAGGAGTACAATGGCATGGATGATACCTGCTACCGGGCTTTTACCTCCGTTTGAAATGTTTGCCATAGTACGTGCGATGGCACCTGTAGCAGGAATACCGCCGATGAGTGGACACACGATGTTGGCAATACCTTGTCCCACGAGTTCCTGGTTGGAGTTGTGCTTATGACCAATGACACCATCAGCTACGGTAGCAGAAAGGAGACTCTCGATAGCACCAAGCACAGCGATTGTGATGGCTGGAGAGATAAGGTTCTGTACTGCATCCCATGTGATGTTTGGAACTGTTGGAGTTGGAAGTGATGGATCAATCTTGAAGCGGTCGCCGATAGTCTCAACGTGGATGCCGAAGTAGTTAGTCATTACGACGCCTGCAACGGTCATCACGATGATGGCAACGAGTGAACCAGGAATCTTCTTGCTGACGAGTGGAGTGGCTGCGATGATTGCCACGCTCAGAACGCCGACAATACTTGTGGCAAGGTCGATAGTTCCGAAGTTCTGGAAATAGCATACCCATTGTTCTAAACACTTAGAAGGCACTTCACCTACAATAGTAAGACCAAAAAGATCCTTAATCTGAGTGGAGAAAATGACGAGTGCAATACCCGATGTGAATCCGATGATGATTGGATAAGGAATGTAAGAGATGATGGTACCGAGCTTCAGTACTCCGAGCAATACGAGGAACACACCTGCAAGGATAGTGGCAATCATGAGTCCGTCCATGCCGTACTGCTGGATGATGCCGTAGATGATGACTATGAATGCACCTGTAGGTCCTCCAATCTGTACACGGCTACCGCCGAATGCGCTGATGATGAAACCAGCCACGATAGCTGTGAGGATACCTTCCTTTGGTGTTACGCCTGATGCGATACCGAATGCGATGGCAAGCGGGAGGGCTACGATACCCACGATGATACCTGCCATGAGGTCTGCCATGAACTTCTCCTTGTTGTAGTTCTTCAGAGTAAGAAAAAGCTCTGGCTTGAAGTCAAAGAATGCCATAATTAATACTTACTAATATATTGTAATTGTTTATTGTTTTACTATTTTTTAAGAACGAAAATTTAGAAAATTAAAGAAAATTTTCAATCTCAAGTTTTTAATTTTTGCATCCCGATATGAACCGAAGGCATAGATTTGAGATTAAAGATTTTACATTTAAAAAATTTTCTTTAATTTTCTTAATTTTCGTTTCTATTATAAAAGCTCAGTTCGTGATACCTTTCATCACTCCTCGCAGAACGAACATGAGGTGCATCATGATGGTTGAGCACCATCCATAGTGCCTTGCCATGATGCGCATACGCTCAAGGAGTGATGCCTTGTGGTTGGCAGTAGTCATTCCCTCGGAAAGGTAATCCGTAAACGGCTCGTGAATGTATATGTTCACAAGTCCGTCGGCCTTGCCTTGCTTCATACATCGGATGCACCAGTCAAAGTCGGCAGAGAAACGGTACGTGAGGTCATACTTCTGCATTATCCTGCGATTGACGTAGAAGGACTGATGACACACAAGCATGCCATGACGGAAACTCTTCCATGTAAGATGCTCAGGAGGAACGAGACGACGCGGACGCAACAGGTTGCCATTGTCATCCACGATGTCGGTATTACCATAGATAATGCCCACCTTATCCGTATCAGCCTTATCTGCTATATGCTGGAGCGTATCGTCAGCATGAAGCTTGTCGCCCGCATTAAGGAAACACACATAGTCGCCCTTGGCAAGGCTGGTTGCCTTGTTCATAGCATCATAGAGTCCCTTGTCAGGCTCGCTTATCACGATGACATCAAAGTCAGCATTACGCATCCTGTAAGCATCAGCCAAGGCAACAGTATCGTCCTTTGAGCCACCATCCATGATGATATGCTGCACATTACGATACGTCTGTCTCTCAACGGATAGAAGAGTGCGCTCTATGGTAGATGCTGCATTATATGTTACCGTCACCAGAGTTATCATATACTTCAATGTATTGTTTAGCAACTACTTCCTGTGAATATGTAGCCACAGCCTTTGCACGTGAAGACTCCGACAGCTTAGGATATTCATCCTTGTTAAGCGTCCACACTATGCCCTCTGCAAAGTCGCTGGCATCACGATACTCAGCCACATATCCGTTCTGTCTGTGGTCTATCATCTCAGGTATTCCACCCACGTTGAAGCCCACACAAGGCACTCCACACGACATAGCCTCAACGATAGTGTTAGGCAGATTGTCCTGAAGCGAAGGAGTGACATATATGTCAACAGCATTATAGAGGTCAACAATCTGTTGCTGATTGCTGACGTATGATATTGGGAACACAGGGAATGGCAACTGACTCTGTACCACATCCGACTGTCCTCCGAGTACCACCACACCAATCTGTGATGACAGCTCTGGGTGATTGTCACTTATTATTTCACACGCTTCAACGAGGAACTTGAAGCCCTTGCGTTCATCCGTTATCTTCTGCGAGCCGAACAGAATGAGCTTCTTGTCCTTTGGTAGGCCTTGCCTCTGCCTTGCCTCTGCCTTGTTGCATGGACGGAACAAGTCAGTATCTATGGCATTAGGTATGCTTACCACCTTGTGACCATGTGCAAGTAGCGAAGTCCTGGCAATATTGCCGAGCCACTTGCTACAGCTTACAAACGTGATGTCAGCATCCTTGTATATGCGCTTCTTCTTTTCAAAGACCCTCTTCGTGATGTCGTAGAGCGTACCCTTGAGGAGGTCGCACTTCTCGCATGATGTCTGGAATTTATTACACTCGCCTGAATAATGGCAAACACCTGTGAAGTACCATTGGTCATGCATGGTGACAACAATCTTTTTACCCGAATGGATAATCTTGTCGAGATTATCAAGCGAAAGGAAACCTTGATTCACCCAATGTAAATGAATCACATCAGCCTGCTTGAACTCGTTAAGGCGAGTGATGTCAGTACCCACATTAGCCACATCAACCTGAAACAGATTCTTACGGCTGAACCTATTGTGAAAGAAGATAGTAAGTCGCTCATACACAAACTTGATTGGCAACATCACACTTGGGCGAAGTGCCACCACAAGAAGTCTGTCCGTCTGCTTGTCACGCACCAACATTCTGGCCCTCACACCATTGTTTTTTAACGCGTCCATAAGTCTGTTGCAGGCTATGGCAGCACCTCCAGTTCGTTCAGATGTATTTATGAGCAATACCTTCATTTCACACAATTTTTACAATATTGGCTGCAAAGTTACAACTTTTTCAGCTAACAACAGTTAAATGAATTCATATTTCATAATTCTTAATTCTTAATTCTACGTAAAGGTAAAGTGTAAAGTCTATGGAAAATGAATTTTACAAATGTAGATGTTTAACACAAAAATTATGCTTTTTGATATGATTATCTGCAAAAAAATGTAGTATATACAGTATTTTACCTGCAAAAAAATGTATATTTGCACCATAAATTTCTGCAAAAAAATGTAGTCAACTCATAATTTTACCTGCAAAAAAATGTATTAAGAATATGGAAAGAATTGCAATACAACAACTTAAAGAATGGAAAAATAAAAGTGACAGAAAGCCACTTATTCTTAATGGGGCAAGACAGGTAGGAAAAACATGGATTCTACGTCAATTTGCTCAAAAAGAGTATGCAAAAGAAGCATATATTGTTTGCCGCAAAAATGAGTTGCTTAGCAATCTTTTCAAAGATAACTTTGATACTGAACGCATATTAAGAGGATTACGTGCCTTGTCAAAAGTAGATATAACTCCACATGATACTCTCATAATTCTTGATGAAGTACAGGAAATACCAGAAATTCTTGAATCACTCAAGTATTTCTGTGAAGAACAACCTGATTATCACATTGCTGTTGCTGGTTCGCTATTAGGTATATCCTTACATAAGGGTATTTCATTCCCAGTAGGAAAAGTCAATATGTTAAACCTTTATCCAATGAATTTCGAGGAATTTCTTATGGCTAAAGGAGAAGAAGAGGCTGCCAAACTTATAATGTATAAAGACTTTACATTGACAAATTCTCTACATGACAAATATGTTGATTTGCTCCGACAGTATTATTATGTCGGCGGTATGCCTGAAGTTGTAAAGAAATATGTAGAAACAGGTGCCTTACAAGAAGTCAGAGAAATACAACAAGAAATCCTTCATGGCTATGATTCCGATTTTTCAAAGCATGCACCAAAGGAACAGGTTCCTCGAATAAGAATGGTATGGCAAAGCATTCCATCACAATTGTTCAAGGAAAACAAGAAATTCATATATGGAGTATTGAGAAAAGGTGCAAGAGCAAATGACTTTGAACTAGCAATACAATGGTTGACAGACGCAGGTTTGCTATATAAGGTTTGTAATTGTAGTAAACTTGCATTACCGCTTGATATATATAAAGATTTAACAGCCTTCAAACTTTATATGGTTGATATAGGACTTATGGGAGCAATGGTAAATACTGATCCTGCTCAAATTCTTATTCAAAGCAACATATTCAGCGAATACAAAGGCGGTATGACTGAACAGTATGTATTTCAACAAATGAAATCGCATACAGTTGCACCAATATTTTATCATAATTCAGCAAACAGTCGTCTTAAAATAGATTTTCTTATTCAGCAAAAAGCAAACATCTTGCCAATAGAAGTAAAGGCAGAAGGTAATATACGTGCAAACTCTCTTTCAACTTTGCTTGCATCCGATACATCTTTACATGCTGTACGTTTTTCTATGCTACCATATAAGGAACAAGATAAAATAACAAATATTCCATTATATGCTGTATAATGCCAGCATCTTATCGTACGTTTACAAAGTAAAAAATGGAGCTTGCGAAAGTTGAGTAATATATTTTGTCATATAGAAATAAAACTTTACTTTTGCATCTGAAACATTATTATGGGCAATAACTTAAAAACTCACAAACTTACAAACTTAAAAACTCATAAACTCACATAATGAATAAAACAATAATTTTGCTTGCAGTACTATGTGTTACTGCATCTGCCAATGCTGCCGACAAGGTTACGCTAACAGTAAGTAATCCTGCTACTGTAGTTCGTTCAAATGAAGTTGTGGAGGTTGATGCCAAGGCTGTAAGACAGAAGCTTGGCACAGATGGTAGTATGATTGTTACTGATGCTGACGGCAACGAGTTGGCAAGTCAGGTGACACATGACGGAAAGCTTATTTTTCAGGCAAGCGTTGCTGCAAAGGGTAAATCTGTCTATTACGTCAAGGAGGGTACTCCAAAGGAATATAAGAAACAGGCAAAGGGTCGCCTCTTCACAGAGCGAGGAGACGAGTTCGGATGGGAGAATGACCGCGTGGCTTATCGCATATACGGACATGGTGGTGCCGTAGGTTATGACCTCTTCAACAAGAGTACAGATGAACTTATGCTCGACTACTGGTATGCAAGTGAGCAGAACCAGGAGATGCGAAGCGTTAGTAAGCAACTGCATGAGCGTGGCTATCATGACCTTGCCGACCAAGTGTATAATGCATATTGCTATCATATCGACCATGGCAAGGGAATGGATTGCTATACAGTAGGTCCTACTCTCGGTGGAGGAGCTAATGCACTCGTAAATGCAGACGGAAGCCTGTGTTTGCCAAAGTGCTACAAGTCATACGAGATACTCGACAATGGTCCTCTACGCTTTACTGTCAAACTCACATACCCAGAGATAGAATACAACGGTCAGAAGGTGGTTGAGACACGTATCATCACTCTCGATGCAGGAAGCTTGTTTAACAAGGTTAGCATCAGCTATGCAGGTCTTACTGGAACTCCAAACATAGCATCTGGAGTAGTGGTACATCAGCAGAATCCTGCTGCTTACGTGATAAGCAAGGATAACGGCTATCTTGGTTACGAAGACCTTGGAGATGCAAGTGTATATAACAAGAAGTACAAGGATGAGCTTGCTCGTCAGATGGGCAAGATATATGTCGGAACAATATATTCAGACAAACTCACAGAAGCAAAGTATCAGGAACGTAAGAACGGTATAGCAACGGGGCATATCCTTGCCATAGCACCTTACAAGACAGGTTACACATACTATTTCGGTACGGCATGGAGCAAGAACCCTAACTGGGGTGTCAATACTCTTGCAGAATGGGAAGCCATACTGTCAAGCAATGCTGCAAAGATTAAGAAACCTATGAAGGTGAAGTAACTCAACTTCCTCAAGCTATAGTTGATAAGGTTATTCAGAACCTACGATTGTTCTATGCTGACTTCGTGCCCACTCTTTATTCTTGAGGCGCACATATTCCTGTGTTTGCTTGTCGAAGTAGGTGTTCTGAAAGCGTTGCCAGATGTATTCGACAGCAAGTGGAGACGGATGAATCATATCGTCGGCATAGAAACGATAGTCGCGAAGCTCATCAAGCATAATCTCGTAAGAAGGAAAATACTGAGGTATGGAGTTGTCAACAGATGTGTTGATAACTCCATTTTTTTTGCTGATAACATTAGTGGATGTGTTGATAACATTTGCATTATCAACAGATGAATCAACACTTTTAACTGTATTATCAACTCTATCAACAGGCTTTTCAATAGGCTTATTTACATCAGTTGATAAATTGTATGTGTTAATAATTTCATCTACACTCTGGAGGAGTATTCCCTTGCTTATATTGTTGATATGCATTCCGTCACGCTTATGACGTATAGGACTTACGGTAAAGATAATTTTTAAGTTATTATTAACCGAATGTAACTTATCAATAACTTCATTCCACTTATCAACAATACTATCAACAGAAAGACGCTCTCTTGTGAACAAAGTATCAAGTTGTTTATGACAATTAGCCACAAGACGATTATCTTCCTTAAGTCTGTATATGATTGAAGTACCAAAGGTGATGACAAGTACATTGCCAGTAGCAAGGAAATCCTTTACAAGACTATACGCTTCGGATATGTTAGATATAAGTTCATCACGAACAGGTGACGAAAAGCGTGAATGATGCATCCATGAATGCCAGATGCCGTCCTCCGACTGGAAGATGTCGGCAGAAGTGTCAGAATATGATGCTTCATCCATACAACGAAGAAGCAGTTCGGCTATGCTCATAGGATTATAGAGCGTACCGAAAGGATTGACAAGAGTTTCAAATCCTCCTCGTACAAACTTCTCGCCTACACTATCGGCAAAGCATGAACCAAGAAAAAGCACTCTGTCTTCTGGCTTAATCTTAAAACGTGATTTAGGAATATCAATTACTGTGGTAAGTTGCATAGTTAATTCATTTTAAGTGCAAAAATATAAAATTTATTTATAGCGAGAAGCACTTTTTCATTTCTAATTAGTACCTTTGCAAGAAATAATAGTTTTTCCAAAAAAGATTGTAAAATAATATGGCAAAGAAAGCACTTCTTATGATTCTCGATGGATGGGGAATCGGCAACAAGGGTAAGGGTGACGTCATTACTCAGACACCAACTCCTTACATGGATTATCTCAACGCAAATTATCCTAACTCACAGCTTCAGGCTTCAGGTGAGAATGTAGGTCTTCCTGACGGACAGATGGGTAACTCAGAGGTAGGTCACCTCAACATCGGTGCAGGTCGTATCGTATATCAGGACCTCGTTAAGATTAACCGCGCTTGTGCTGACAACTCAATCCTTGAGAATGCTCAGATTAAGGCTGCCTACGGATATGCAAAGGAGAATGGTAAGAACATCCACCTCATGGGTCTTACTTCAACTGGTGGCGTTCACTCAAGCTTCGGTCACATCCTCAAGCTCGTTGATATTGCTAAGGAGTATGGAATAAAGAACTGCTATGTTCATTGTTTCATGGACGGACGTGATACTGACCCTAAGTCAGGTAAGGGATTCATTGCTGACCTTCAGAAGCACATCGACGAGGTAGGTGTAGGTGCTATTGCATCAATCATAGGTCGTTTCTACGCTATGGACCGTGATAAGCGTTGGGACCGAGTTAAGGTTGCTTACGACCAGCTCGTAAACGGCAAGGGTCGCAAGGTTACTGACATGGTAGAGGGTGTTCAGTCATGCTACGACTCTCACACAGAGGAGCACAAGAACACAGACGAGTTCATGGAGCCACTCATCAACGCTAACGTTGACGGAACAATCAAGGAAGGTGA
The DNA here is from genome assembly GCA_017540585.1 of Bacteroidaceae bacterium. Classification (GTDB taxonomy): domain Bacteria; phylum Bacteroidota; class Bacteroidia; order Bacteroidales; family Bacteroidaceae; genus Minthosoma. The sequence continues at coordinate 53,904 of JAFYAT010000068.1, forward strand.
TGTTGTTATCTTCTACAACTACCGTCCTGACCGCGCTAAGGAGATGACTATCGTTCTCACTCAGCAGGATATGGAAGCTGAGGGCATGAAGACTATCCCAGGTCTCCAGTTCTACTGCATGACTCCATACGACGCTTCATTCAAGGGTGTTAACATCATCTTCCCTAAGGAGAACGTAAACAACACTCTCGGCGAATATATCTCTTCAAAGGGTCTTAAGCAGCTACACACAGCTGAGACAGAAAAGTATGCTCACGTTACATTCTTCTTCAATGGTGGTCGTGAGGCTCCATACGAGGGTGAGGAGCGTGTACTCGTAGCAAGCCCTAAGGTTGCTACTTACGACCTTCAGCCAGAGATGTCTGCACCAGAAGTTAAGGACAAGCTCGTTGCTAACATCAAGAAGAACGAGTATGACTTCATCGTAGTAAACTTCGCTAACCCAGATATGGTTGGTCACACAGGTGTATATGCTGCAATCGAGAAGGCTGTAAAGACTATTGACCAGTGTGTAAATGAGGTAGTAGAGGCAGCTAAGGCTACAGGATATGAGACAATCATCATCGCTGACCACGGTAATGCAGACAACGCTATCAATCCTGACGGTTCTGTTAATACTGCTCACTCACTCAACCCAGTTCCATTCATCTACGTAACAGAGAACAAGAATGCAAAGGTTGAGAATGGTGTACTTGCTGACGTTGCTCCATCTATCCTCCACATCATGGGTCTTGAGCAGCCAGCTGAAATGACAGGTAAGAACCTTATTAAAGACTAATGAAAAGAATGGCAATAAGAAGAATATTTCTATTGCTGATGACAAATATATCATTCGTCATTGCGTCAAATGCTCAGGTATATGAGCATTTACGCGATGACGATTACTATATAGATACCACAGCCGAAAAGACTCTTTCTGTGGAAATTGACGCCCTCACATTCTTCAGAGACAACGAGTATAACTCAAGTCTTACTAAGGGTTATTCACTCCCAGGATTATGGATAAATCCAAAGGCTGAATACAATCCTAACAACAAGGTTCACCTTGAACTTGGATTTAATGCAATAATTTATGAGGGTGCTAACAAATACCCTAACTATGCCTACCATGACATTTCTACATGGAAAGGCAACCAATACCAGAGTGGAGCACATATAGTGCCATGGTTCAGGGCACAAGCTAATACTAAACATAGTTGCTTGGTTCTTGGTAATATTTATGGCGGAAGCAATCACATGCTCTCTGAGGATATGTATAACTCAGAGCAAGACCTTTCGGCTGATCCTGAAATGGGATTTCAAGCCTTGATTGACTATGACTATTGGCACTTTGATACATGGATCAACTGGCAGAGCTATATTTTTGAGGAAGACTCACATCAGGAGACATTTACCGTAGGTATAAACTCCATACACAGGTGGAACAATAAGAACTCCAAACTACATATATACACGCCTATCCAAGCTCTCATACAGCATAGAGGAGGCGAACAGGACACTACCTCTATGGGTGTACAGACACTCATGAATGGCAGCATAGGAATAAATGCATTATATAATGTAGATTGTAAGGCACTTAAAAAATTAGAGTTCTCATTAAAGGCTTTAGGATGCTTCCAGGAGTCAGGTGAACTATGGCCAAAGACAAAGGGAGGTGCTTTTAATATATCCGCTTCGGCATATATGTGGAAATACCTGCACATAAAAGGTGGATGGTTCAGAGCTCCTGAGTACTATGTTAATCTCTTTGGCAGTCCTCTACTGAGTACATATAGTATGAAAACCAATAGTGAAGTATTCAAGGGTATGTCAACATATTATCTTAGAGTTGACTATTCAAAGACATACGCCAACAACTGTACTCTCGGATTCAACGCCGACTTATTTATCAACAACTCGCACAATCTTTATGAAGTGAACAACTCATTTGGAATATATTTCAGAGTTAATCCTTCATTTATCTTAAAGAAATTCTAATAGGGAAAATCCCCACGCAATTAGGAAATATCCTTTGCGTGGGGATTTTATTTACAATACCTTTGCCATGCAAATAAAAGAATAAAGAATATTTAATAAACGAGGTAAGATATGAAGACGTTTAGGATTATAATAACATCATTATTCATAATGATAGCATCATACACTAAGGCACAGCCAATGAGTTATGATGCAATGAGTCATAATGCGTTGTTTCTTACTGACCGCATGGCTTATACTTTAGGCATTACATCTGAGGCTATTATAGATGATCTCTACAGAATCAACTATGACTATATATGTGGAGTTAATGATTATCTCGATGACATAGCTCGTGGTTATCATAATGAATACTACGAAGAGGTATGTTATGAGAGAGACATGGCACTCCAATATCTTTTAGGCGAATACTTGTGGAGACGACTTATAAGTTATGATTATTTTTATCGTCCAATAGCTTTCTCTAACAGCAGGTGGAGATTCATCATCTATTCACATGATGTAAGAACCAATTACTATTATTGCCACACACCTGTATATTATCATAATCATTACAGAGGTGGACACTTCTTCCATGGAATGAGAGAAAGGATTAGTCATGGCAGAACCATGAATATTGTAGATAAGCGTCACAACAACAGAGGTGGAGGTAGTGATAGGCGATATAATAATAATGGTAATTACAATAGAGGAAGAACAATATCTTCAAACGGAGTTATCATCAATAATAACAACGGAAGAAGCATAAATAATAACAATCACGAAGGTAATAATAATGAAAACGGAAGGCCAACGCCTAACGTAAATACAGGCAGAAGTATTTCAAGTAATGGAGTTATTAACAATAACAACAGAGAACGTAATGGTAATGTAAATAATGATAGAGGTACAATTAACGTACCTAATAATCATACTATTAATAGGGATGGCAACACTACTTTAAACAATGAGAGAAGTGGCAACAACAACGAAGTTATCAACAATACTCCAGATACAAGAATAAATACTGGCAGAAGTATTGACAGAAATGCATCAAACAGAGCATTAGAACGAAGCAATAATAATGTAAGAAGTTCTTCAAGAAACTATAATATTCCTACAAATACTGAACGCTCTACTATCTCAAGAGGTTCTGTATCAACTGAAAGAAGTACTACACCATCAAGAGGAAACATCAATACAAACAGAGGTAGCTTCAATACAAATAGAGGAAGTTTCAACTCAAGTAGAGGTTCATCAACCAGAAGTGGTGGTAACGCAGGAGCTTCAAGACGCAGATAATATTATCTCTTTCTACTATATATTTAAATTAATTTTTATTGGTTTTATAAGGTCATCTTTCGAGAGAAAGTTGACCTTTATTTTTATCTTATCTTTATGTTTTCCTTATGTTTACTATATGTTTCCCTTAGCATCCTCTACAAAACTGTAGAGAAACGTAGAGAAACATAAGGTGATGAGGAGGCGATGAGGACTCATTGAGGAGGTGTAGTTGTGAACAAGTATGTTTATATGTATGTTAAAAACGTGTTGAAAGAATGTTGAAAAAAAATAATAATTATTCTTGCTTTTTTCATTCCATATTATAGCAAGGCATGGATTTAAATACGCAAGAAAAGTTGTTATTTTTTATTATTGTAAATTCAACACCAATTTCATCTATTATAAACACCCTTCAGCAAAAAAAGTTATTAAATAATAACCTTCTTAACAGATGTTGATAAGCATGACGGCACACATGAAAATGAATGATTTAATAAATGAAAAGTGTTAATAATACATTCATAACTTCAACATCTCTAAACAATAACTTAATATGCAAGAAAAAAGTCATTTTTCTTTGAACACTATTAACATCATATAATAATAATCATTTCATTTTTTAAAATTTAAAAAGAAAATATATTTTAATGATAGTTTTCGACCTCTCACTTTTTGAGGTAATAAAAAAAAAGTGTACTTTTGTACGGAAATAAATAAAATTCAATATAAATGGGAAAGGTAATAATTATTGGTGCAGGTGGTGTAGCTTCTGTTGCAGCACATAAGGTAGCACAGAATAGTGATGTATTCACGGAAATAATGATTGCAAGCCGTACTAAGGCTAAGTGTGATGTTCTTGCAAAGGCTATCGAGGCTAAGGGACTTGTTCCTGCTGGCAGCATCAAGACTGCCAAGGTGGATGCTGACAACGTGGATGAACTCGTTGCACTCTTCAATGAGTACAAGCCAGACCTCTGTATGAATCTTGCTTTGCCTTATCAGGACCTCACAATCATGGAGGCTTGTCTCCAGAGTGGCGTTAACTATCTTGATACTGCCAACTACGAGCCAAAGGACGAGGCACACTTCGAGTACAGCTGGCAATGGGCTTTCAAGGATAGATTTGAGAAGGCTGGACTTACTGCCATCCTTGGTTGCGGTTTTGACCCAGGTGTTACTTCTATTTATACAGCATACGCAGCAAAGCATCACTTTGACGAGATACAGTACCTCGACATTGTTGACTGTAATGCAGGTGACCATCATAAGGCTTTTGCCACTAACTTCAACCCAGAGATTAACATCCGTGAGATTACTCAGAAGGGTCTCTACTGGGAGAATGGTAAGTGGGTAGAGACAGAGCCACTTGAGATTCACAAGCCACTCACTTATCCTGAAGTAGGTCCTAAGGAGTCATACCTTCTCCACCATGAGGAGATAGAGTCACTCGTAAAGAACTACCCTACTATCAAGCGTGCACGCTTCTGGATGACATTCGGTGAGCAGTACCTCAAGCACCTTGAGGTTATTCAGAACATAGGTATGTCTCGTATTGATGAGATAGAATATGAGGCAACAGGACTTGATGGAAAACCGGTAAAGGTAAAGATTGTACCTCTTCAGTTCCTCAAGGCTGTTCTTCCAAACCCACAGGAGCTTGGTGAGAACTACGAGGGACAGACATCAATAGGTTGTCGTATTCGTGGTTTGAAGGACGGTAAGGAGCATACATACTATGTATATAACAACTGTTCTCACCGTGCAGCATACGAGGAGACAGGTATGCAGGGTGTAAGCTACACTACTGGTGTTCCTGCCATGATTGGTGCCATGATGTTCATGAAGGGACTTTGGAAGCGTCCAGGCGTATGGAACGTAGAGGAGTTTGACCCAGATCCATTCATGGAGCAGCTCAACAAGCAAGGTCTTCCTTGGCACGAGATTCACGATGGTGATTTGGAACTCTAAATGGCCCCCCGACTCCCTTAGGGGGCGGCCTACTGGTCATGTGAAATAAGAAAATATTTAATATAATAAAAAAGGTCATCTACCCTCCATTATCCGGATGGCCGCCCCCTTTGGGGGTCGGGGGGCTACTATGGCAGACGATAATAAACTTAAAGCGCTTCAGGCGGCGATGGAGAAGATTGAAAAGAATTTCGGTCGTGGTTCTATCATGAAGCTTGGAGATGATAAAATAGAAAAGGTAGAGGTTATTCCTACTGGTTCTCTTGGACTTAATGCTGCACTTGGTGTAGGCGGTTATCCTAAGGGTCGTATTATTGAGATTTATGGTCCTGAGTCTTCAGGTAAGACAACTCTTGCTATTCACGCTATTGCAGAGTGTCAGAAGGCAGGAGGTATTGCTGCATTCATTGATGCTGAGCATGCTTTTGACCGTTTCTATGCTAAGAATCTTGGTGTGGATGTAGATAACCTTCTTATCTCACAACCTGACTGTGGTGAACAGGCACTTGAGATTGCTGACCAGCTTATCCGTTCATCAGCTATTGACATTATTGTTATTGACTCAGTTGCTGCACTTACTCCTAAGGCAGAGATTGAAGGCGATATGGGTGACAATAAGGTAGGTCTTCATGCGCGTCTTATGAGCCAGGCACTTCGTAAGCTCACAGGTACTATCAACAAGACAAACACTACTTGTATCTTCATCAACCAGTTGCGTGAAAAGATTGGAGTGATGTTCGGTAATCCTGAGACAACAACAGGTGGTAATGCACTCAAGTTCTATGCTTCAGTTCGTATAGACGTACGTAAGTCATCAGCCATTAAGAACGGAGATGAGATTATTGGTAACCAGACAAAGGTAAAGGTAGTAAAGAACAAGGTTGCACCTCCATTCAAGAAGTGTGAATTCGACATCATGTTCGGTACAGGTATTTCACACACAGGTGAAATCATCGACCTTGGTGTTGCTACTAATATCATTAAGAAGAGCGGAAGCTGGTTCAGCTATGACGGCAACAAGCTTGCACAGGGTCGTGACGCAACAAAGGCACTCCTTGAGGATAATCCTGAATTGTGTGAGGAAATAGACAAGAAGATTATGGCCATCATCTCTGGAAAAGACATAGACATAACAGCTATGACAGAGGCAGAAAAGGATGAAACATTGGCCGAGGACGGAGAATAATAAAGGGTTATTTGAAGTCATTTTTGTAAACCGTATGTTGCAACATACTTGTAAATAAATAAATGAGTGGGTTTTTATTATTTATTTTTAATAATAAATTGATAAAAACTCGCTCATATTTTTTTTAATAATAAAGTAATTTATTACCTTTGCATTTGGAATAGTGAAATATGGTTTAGCTTTTTAGGATAGTGTAACTCGTTTTTCACTTTTTAAGGTAGAAATTTTATTAACTAAAAATATTTTAATAACAAAATTACTATGGCATTAGATTTGACACAGTATGGCATCACTGGTTCTACAGTGATTGCTCACAATCCTTCTTATGAGGTACTTTTCGCTGAGGAAACTAAGGCTGGTCTCGAAGGTTTCGAGAAGGGTCAGGTAACAGAACTCGGTGCAGTAAACGTTATGACTGGTATCTTCACTGGTCGTTCTCCTAAGGATAAGTACATCGTTGACGATGCACAGAGCCACGACAAGGTATGGTGGACTTCTGAGGCTTATAAGAACGATAACCACCCAATGTCTGAGGCTGTATGGGCTCAGGTTAAGGATATCGCTAAGAAGGAGCTTTCTAACAAGAACCTTTATGTTGTTGATGCATTCTGCGGTGCTAACAAGGCTACTCGTCTTGCAGTACGTTTAATCGTTGAGGTAGCATGGCAGGCTCACTTCG
>JAFYAT010000069.1 GCA_017540585.1 Bacteroidaceae bacterium
GGTTCTCGTAGAGAAAAAACGTACCAGCAAATGGCTGGCAGAGCAGCTCGGTGTTAACCCCTCGACTGTCAGCAAGTGGTGTACGAACTCTTCCCAACCAGACCTTGCGTGTATATTAAAGATTGCAGATCTACTGGAAGTAGACCTAAAAGAACTCTTTGTGAGAGAGTACAAACAATATCTCCTTTCTCAGGAATCCAAGAAAAATGAATAGCTCACCAGAACTAAGCCTTTATAAGCATTTGAAAGCATGATTATTTATGGAGATACTTTCACACTTCAGAACGATAGAAGAACTTGTTAAGATGCTTGACAGAGAGAAGGTGCTGTTCCGCGACATGTTTGAACGGCGCAGATCATTGTCATATCGGACAGACTTTGCCCTGGAGATTGTTGACTACAAACGTGAACGTGTGCAGTATCTGATAGAGCATGGGGTGATTCATGAGAACGGCGACTTCCTGGAGATGGAGGATGTGTATGTGCAGTTCTTTGAGGAAGTTCTCGACATGAATGAGGAAATAAGTGTGGCCAGTGTAAGGGAGCACATCAATGCCTTGAAAGAGAACATTGGATATTACCTTGAAGAAACTAATGAACATCGCAAGATACAATACCAAGGTAATGTGCGTAAGATGTTACGACGTATAGGGTTGAGAACGCTAAAGAATGTTATTGATCTGAAGCGTAATGTGGATGTGGCCTACAAGCAGGAACCCAACTACAAGATTAAAAAGACACGACTCGAGAATCTGGATGAGAAGCGGAAGGGAATCAAGCAGTTGATTACAGAATGTGAGAAAATGATGGACAGTGAGGTAGTGTTCTTCAAAATGGCTACTGATCCAGAGATGCAACGTACAACGATGGATGTACGCAATGATTTCACGGAAGCCGACCACAACCTACTTGAGATAGAACATCAGATTATTGACTATATCAACCAGATTGAGTTGCAGAGTCAGCTGTTGAAGAAGATACGCCGGTTGAAATACTTGAAAGACCAACTTACTTGGCGTGAAGATACAAATATAGTACGTACATTGAATGATGTCAATCCATTGTGGATGGAGAAACGTCCTTACAATCGCATCTTTCTATCAGTAGATATGCTCCGAGACAACGAAGAGGCATACGACTTGATAAGGAAGATTGCCGGAAAGAATGATGTGCGTCGGCTGGCAAGGACTGAGGCAGAGCCATTAGACCGAGAGTTCTTGAACGAGAACATCGAGGAAGTGAGCAGTGTGAATACCACAGAGTTGTGGAACGCTTTCAAAGCGCAGGGACAGCACTTGTTCTCGTTTATTAAAAACTATAACTATCATCTGCCACGAACCCTCAACGACCACATTATCCTCTATTGCCAGATGGCAACACAGCACAGCGATGAACTGCGCATTACTGATAAGTACGAGACATTTGAAAATATAGAATATGCACTGATATATGCGAGCTAATACACGACAAATCTTTGAACGGATGAGTAAGGGTGGTTTCCTTTCTGTTGACAGCACAGACCAGGAAGTGAAACACCTTTATGATGATATAGAGGAGAATTATACCGACTATGAGGCATATTTCTCTGAGTTAGGTCTGAGATTGGAGTCGGGTGACGGCTACTACTATTTTGCCCGTACCCAAGAGGCCAAGCAGACCATTGAGCAAAAGTTGCAGAGTTTTGCTCAATGGGTAGATATATTGGACTTCCTGAAGACTTACGACATCACGTTCTCTACGGGATTCCAGTTCCGAAGCACCCATATTCTGGAGCGTATTAACCTTGACGTGGAACTGCGTGACAAGGCCCGCAAGCTATTCCGTAAGCAGAACACCAATCAGGATATTGTGGAAAAGCTCATCACCGAACTGACAACTATGGGATTCGCAGAGTTGATTAACGAAGAGGATGGTACCTACAAGGTGACTGCCGCTTTCCGTTACGCAGAAGATATGGTGAACCTGATAACTATTTATAACGAAGAGGAGATACCAGAGTTATGAGACATCTGAATAAAATCATATTCCTGAACTCGGCAAACATTCCATACGCAGAGGTGATGCTGGACGGTAACGTTCATTTTGCCGGCACTCAGGGTGTAGGTAAAAGTACGGTATTGAGAGCATTGCTATTCTTCTACAATGCTGATAAGATGCGCCTGGGCATCCAACAGGGGCAGAAGTCGTTTGAGGAGTTCTATTTCCGTTACAGCAACTCCTATATAGTATATGAGGTAAAGACCGAAAACAGCGCCTACTCAATCCTTACTTATCGCAGTCAGGGAAAGGCTGTGTTCCGTTTCATTGATGCACCTTATCAGAAATCATGGTTTGTTGATGACAGCGGACGAGTGGAAAGTGACTGGATACGTATTCGTGAACGAATAGGAAGCAATGACATCAGTTCCAAGATAGAGACATACGAACAGTATCGCAACATCATCTTCGGCAACACACACGACCGTAGCCATCGCTACGACAAGTACGCCATTGTGGAGAGTTCGAAATACCAGAATATACCACGAAGTATCCAAAATGTATTCCTAAACAGTAAATTGGATGCCGATTTTGTGAAGAACACTATCATACAGTCGATGACAGAGGTGGAGGACAGTATCCGCCTGTCGGACTATCGTCATTTGGTGGCTGACTTCGAGCGGGAGTTCGACGAGATTGACTGTTGGTATAGGAAAGATAGTAGTGGTGAGATACCTGTACGCAACAAAGCGGCAAAGGTAGTGGACAACTACCGTCTGCTGATAGCCCTCGACTATGAAATGATGCAGACCTGGCATCAGTTGAATCATGTTGTCACTTATACTCGTGAACAACTGCCACTGGTGGAAGAAGAGATTCGGGAAATACAAGGGAAGCTGGCAAAACTCAAAGAGAGGATTGGTGCCACACAACAGGAGTATGAAAAAGAGCACGACCGCTTGACTAAAGAAATCAGCAAGCGTGAGCAGCGACTGGACGATATTCGTAAAAAACGTAAGCACTACGAAGAAATCGGTATCAAGGACATTATCGAACTTAATGCGCAGGA
>JAFYAT010000070.1 GCA_017540585.1 Bacteroidaceae bacterium
ATATTAAAAAAACAGTCAAGAAACAGAACAAAAACAAGAAAAAACATGTTTTTTTTGATTTTATTTGGTTTTTACCATGTTTTTTTAACTGGCCGCACTGCGGCAAAAAACAACATACAGTTTCAACCGTACAGGTAGAAATAATTCATTATCTATGATAACGTAAGCCGTGTGTCAACTGTTCATGCAGTATGACACACGGCTTTGTTATGTTATTGGAATGTGCATCAATAGAATTGTATATCTGTGATGACTTGTGCGTTGATGTGCTGGTTCAGTTTCTGTGCCAGTCTTTTGCGTGACATACTAAGTTCGTGCTTGAGGGTAGGGGACTTAATCTCCACATAGAGTGTCTGTCCCTTGAAATACATGTCGCCTGTGTATTTCATGATACCCTTGCCCATTACCTCTGGCCATGCTGCCTTGATGCGGTACTGGTTGTATGGTGTCTCCAGTCCTTCCTGACGGAGGAAAAGATGGAGCAGGTCACTTATCTGTGACGGTTGTCTTTTCTGCATAAGTCTGTCAGTTGGATGTTATCACTCCGTCCTTGACGGTGAATATCTTGAAGTCTCCATTGCTGCGCTCAAGGAGTTTGTCCATGTTCTCCCTGTTGGTGTCGGTGATGAATATCTGTCCGAAGGTGGAGCCTGAAACGAGGTTGACAATATTTTCTACACGTGAAGAGTCGAGCTTGTCAAAGATGTCATCGAGCAGGAGTAGTGGAGTTGTCTTGCTTCCTGTACGGCTAAGGAAATCGAACTGAGCCAGCTTGAGTGAAATGAGGTATGTCTTGTTCTGTCCCTGACTACCTTCGTTCTTTATCGGGAAACCATCGAGTGTCATCTCAAGTTCGTCACGGTGTATGCCGTGGAGCGAGTATCCCATTATCCTGTCCTTTGCTCTGTCACGCTGGATGACATCGAGTAGTGCACCTCGTTGGCAATGGCTTGTATAACTCAGCCCTACTGTCTCGTTGCCACCAGATATTCTTGTGTAGAAGGTCTGGAACAATGGAATGAACTCTTCGATGAATGTTTTGCGCTTGGCGTATATCTTCTCTCCATACATTGCCATCATCTCTTCATATACTGAGATGATGTCTGGGTTCGGTTCTTCCTCGGCCTTGAGCATCGAGTTACGTTGCTGTAAAGCCTTGTTATAGGCTGCGAGGGTGGTGAGGTATTCGGTGTCATACTGTGAGATGACAAGGTCCATGAGTTTGCGGCGTTCCTCACTTCCTCCGCTTATGAGTGATGAGTCATTTGGAGAAACCATGATAAGTGGCAATAGTCCTATGTGCTCCGACAGTTTCTTGTATGCTTTCTTGTTACGCTTGACTGTCTTCTTCTGGTGCAGTTTCATGCCGATGTTTATCTCTTCCTCGGCTTCGTTCATGTCATAGAGTCCCTGTACCATCATCATTTCCTCTCCATGTTTCACGTTTGCAGAGTCGAGGCTGCTTGTTGTACTCTTGGTGAATGAGAGGAAGAAGATAGCATCAAGCACGTTAGTCTTGCCTTCTCCGTTCTGTCCGATGAGACAGTTGATTTTAGGTGAGAAGTCAAGTTGAGCGTCTGAGATATTTCTGTAGTTGAGTATTGTCAGTTTCTTCAAAATCATGTTGCAAAGGTAACCAAAAAAGAAGAATAGTGCATCATGCTTGTTTAATAAAAAGCCGTGTGCCTAAATTTTTGGCTCAAAAGTTGCTCCACCTCGCAAATAATTAGTATTTTTGCGAAGATTATTGACTTAACATCTACTTGCTGTGTTTGTGCAGGGCAAGGCGAAACTTAAATATTAGGATTATGCTGTTTGTAACATTAGTTATAGTTGCTGTTCTCTTCTTTGCATACGTGCTTATGGAAACTGAACACATGAACCGTATCAATCGTGTTGCCATCGCTATGTTCAGCGGTGTCATTGTGTGGGTTCTCTATATGCTTCGTGCTGGTGATTTCATTCATCTTGTTCACCCTGACGAGTACAAGCAGTTCCTTGATGGTGCGGCATCGACAACATCGAGTGTCAAGGAGTTTGTGGCAAACAATATTCTCGAACAGTATATCACAGAGGCATGCTCCGTCATTCTGTTCCTCATCTCCACTAACACTATTCTTGAGATGATGAACAACAACGGAGTGTTTGATTCGCTTACGAAATGGTTGCGTATGCGTAGTTCACGACGTTTCCTCTGGATTCTCTCAGTACTCACATTCTGTATCTCTGCTAATGTGGATAACCTCACGACTGTTGTCCTCATGATGGGACTCATGGGCAAGATTGTCAAGTCAGAGTATCAGCGCTCCATCTATGCCTGCACTATTCTTGTTTCGGCACTTCTCGGTGGTTGCTTCTCTGTTATCGGTGATATGTCAACCGTGGTTCTTTGGACACGTGGCGTGATTACTCCTACAATATTCTCTACGGGTATGTTCCTACCTTGTATCGTGAGTCTTGTCACGTTCAATCTTCTTCTTTCCACTACACTCAAGGGAGGTGTGGAGGTGACGTCCATCATTACCAGCTATGACATGGATGACTCCAGCTTTGCATCTTGGCAGAAGATTGTGTTCCTCGTAGTCGGTATTGGCGGTTTGTGGTTTATCCCAAGTTTTCATGCCATCACCAAGTTGCCTCCTTTCCTCGGCGCACTCTGCGTGCTTTCGTTCCTTTGGGTCGTTGAAGGTATCTTTAACTTCAAGCGTAACGGAATTATGCTCTTTGTGCAGAGAAATTATCTTACGAACACGGAATTTGTGGGTATGCGAATCATCCTCTACTTCATTGGTGCTTCGCTCGGAGCTGGCGTTCTCAAGGAGTGTGGTGCTCTCGGCTATTGTGCTTCATGGCTTGAGGAGAACATAGATAATGTATATGTATATGGCGCAATATTGAGCGTGTTCTCATCTGTGTGCGACAATATTCCTGTCGTACTCATGGGTATGAATACGTTCCCAATGGAGACAGCAGATGCGGCATCAGCCTTTGCCCAGAACGGCATGTACTGGCAGATGCTCTCTTACTGTTGTGCAATGGGTGGAAGCCTCTTCTTTGTTGGAACACTTGCAGGTCAGGCTGTACTTCAGGTAGAGAATATTCCGTTCAGTTGGTATATCAGACATTACGCTTGGCGAGTACTCGCCACATGGTGCGTCGGCTTGTTGGTATTTTGGCTGACACACTAACTTGCATTACGAATGCATGACTAATGCATTCGTAATGCAAGAGTTAAGAGTTAAAAGTTAAGAGTTAAAAGAAGAAAATTATAGTTAAGAGTTAAAAGCTAAGAATTAAAAGTTAAAAAATATAGTTAAAAGTTAAGGAGTTTGGAGTTCTTATAAAGAAACTCAATATTCAAATTCTTACTTTTTATTCTTGCGCCACAATGAAATGGTGACGCAAGTTGGCACACACAGGATAATAACTTAAAAAGGATTTTTTCTATGGCAAAGATTAATTGCATCGGGATTTTGACTTCAGGAGGCGATTCTCCAGGTATGAATGCGGCTATTCGTGCCGTCACACGTACAGCACTTTCTAAAGGATTTACAGTAAAGGGTATCTATCGTGGTTACGAGGGATTGATGAATGACGAGATAGAGACATTCACCACAGAGAGCGTGAGTAACATCATTGCTCGTGGAGGTACTATTCTCAAGAGTGCACGTTCAAAGGCTTTCACTACTCCAGAGGGTCGTAAGAAGGCTTACGAGACAATGAAGGCTGAGGGTATTGATGCATTGGTGGTCATTGGCGGTAACGGTTCGCTTACGGGTGCACGTATCTTTGCACAGGAGTTTGATGTTCCTTGTATCGGTTTGCCAGGAACAATAGATAATGACCTCTATGGTACTGACCTCACAATTGGTTATGACACTACACTCAATACTATTGTGGATTGTGTGGATAAGATTCGTGATACAGCCAACTCTCATGAGCGTATCTTCTTCGTGGAGGTAATGGGACGTGATGCTGGCTTCCTTGCACAGAATAGTGCCATTGCCAGTGGTGCTGAGGCTGCTATCATTCCTGAGGATAGTACTGATGCAGACCAGTTGGAGCACTTCATCGGTCGTGGTATTCGTAAGAGCAAGAACTCAAGTATCGTCATCGTGAGTGAGAGCCCGAAATGTGGTGCCATGTTCTATGCTGACAGAGTAAAGAAGGAATACCCACAGTATGATGTGCGTGTAAGTATCCTTGGTCACCTCCAGCGTGGTGGTTCTCCTTCTGCTCGTGACCGTATCCTTGCTTCTCGTCTTGGCTCTGCAGCCATTGACGCTATTCTTGATGGTCAGCGTAACGTGATGGTCGGTATTCGTAATGATGAAGTGGTATATGTTCCATTCAACGATGCTGTACGTCCAGACAAGGTGCTCAACAAGGGACTTATACGTGTGCTTGACGAGTTGTCAATATAAGGCCCCCCGACCCCCGAAGGGGGCGGCCATCCGGATGCCAATTAACAATTAACATGCCATCCGGGGAGGGGAAGAGTGAAAAGTGAAGAGTGAAAAGTGAAAAATATAATTTACTCTGTTTGCTCTCACATCTGCGATAACTTAAAAACCTAAAACTCAAAAACTCATCTCCGCGATAACTAAAAAAGTCAATAACTTACAAACTTAAGAACTTACAAACTATAAAAATCAAATCCAATGTCTTCTCTTCTCACGATACTCGGTCCTACAGCTTGTGGCAAAACTGCGTTTGCCACACGATTGGCTTATGACCTTGGTGGCGAGATTCTGAGTGCTGATAGCCGACAGGTTTATCGTGGCATGGATATAGGTACAGGTAAGGATTTGGCTGACTATACGGTCAACGGCAAACGGATACCGTACCACCTCATCGACATAGCTGACGCTGGTGAGAAGTATAATGTGTATGAGTTTCAGCATGACTTCCTTGAGGCTTACAATGATATTGTTGCAAGAGGTGCAACGCCTATCATGTGTGGCGGAACAGGTCTCTATCTTGAAAGTGTGATACGTGGTTATAGGCTTAGTCCTGTGCCGCAGAATCCTGAGCTTCGTGAACGGCTTGCAGGTAAGTCGCTTGAAGAGTTGACGGAGATACTTCGTGGCTATAAGCAGTTGCATAATACAACAGATGTGGATTCTGCTCAACGTGCCATACGTGCCATAGAGATTGAGGATTATTATCAGCATACACCTCTTGATAATAGGGAGTTTCCCGAGATTGACAGTCTCGTCATAGGACTTGACATCAATCGCGAGCTTCGTCGTGAGAAGATAAGTCGTCGTCTCCGTTCCCGTCTTGATGAAGGAATGGTGGATGAGATACGTAGGATAATTGACAGTGGTGTTGCTCCTGAGGACTTAATATACTATGGTCTTGAATATAAGTTCGTGACCATGTATGTTATCGGACAGCTTACTTACGAAGAGATGGTTAGTCAACTTGAGATTGCCATTCATCAGTTTGCAAAGCGTCAGATGACATGGTTCCGTGGTATGGAGCGTAGAGGCATTACCATTCATTGGCTCAGTTGCGATATTCCAGTAGAGGAAAGAATCGAGATGGTTAAGGAAATGTGGGCGGCTAAAATTGCGGCTACATAAATCTTATATGTTAAGCACTTAGGGGAAGAATGTTTAAAACTTAAAAACTCAAAAACCTAAGAACTCAAAAACTTACACACTTACAAACTTAGAAACTTAAAAATTCAAATAATGACAGACGAAAGAAGGTGGGGAGTCGTGTATTCCCATTCTGGTTCTCATAAATCACATAAACGTTGGCTCCTTATACGTAAGTATATGGAGTTGAAAGGCGTGCTTTACGACTTCATCCAGTCAGAGGATGAGGATTCGGTAGAGCGCCTTACAGCTATGTTTTGTCAGAACGGTTATCGTACCATTGTCATTGTTGGTGGTGACCGTTCAGTCAATGATGCCATAAATGCGATTATGCGTAATAAGGAGTGTCTTGTCGAAGGATTCGCCATTGGTGTAATTCCAAACGGAATAGCCAACGACTTTGCACGTTTCTGGGGAATTGATATGGACAATTACAAGCAGTCGGTTGACAATATCATTCATCGTGTCACTCGTAAGATTGATGTGGGAGTATGTCGTTATGAGGATGACTCTATACCTCAGCGAAGATATTTCGTCAATTGTATCAATATCGGTCTTGGTGCACGACTTGTCAAGACATCTAATGATGCTTTGCGTCTTATTGGTTCGCGTCGTCTCTCGTTCTTCCCTGTATTTATCCGTAATATCTTTGAACGTAAGTCATACAAGATGTCCATACAGATAGAGACAGAGAAACTTCAAGGCGAGTATATGTCTGTATGTGTTGGCAACTGTCTCGGGTATGGTCAGACACCAAATGCTGTGCCTTATAATGGTACACTTGATGCTTCGGTTATTACCCGTCCGAGCTGGTGGCAGGTGTTTGAGGGTTTCTGGCTTCTTGGTAAGGGACGTTTCCTTAATTACAAGAATGTTCATCCTTATCGTGCAAGAACCATCCATTTCGATACAATCGGAAGGGCACTTGTGAGTCTTGACAGCAAGGTACTTGTCGGCAAGAGGCTTGCACCTATTCAGGTTACAGTTCTTCAGGAAGAGATAGATTTTATAATAAAGAGATAAGAAAATAAAAAAAGCCCCCTTCCGAACGCTTATATGAGGAGTTCGGAAGGGGGCTTTTCTTTATGATTGAGTCATTATCCTATCTTGCTTATTCTTTTGAGTTTCTCAGCATTGAGTATGACTATACGCCTGCCTTCGAGACGTATGGTTTCTTCGGTTGCAAAGGTAGATAGGGTGCGGATGGCATTTGATGTTGTCATGTTGGAGAGATTGGCAATATCTTCGCGTGACATGCTTATGGATAGTGTCATACCATCCTCTTCAACTCCGAAGTTGTCCTTGAGAAACAATATTGCTTCTGCAAGTCTTCCTCGTATATGTTTTTGTGTAAGGTTCACGATGTGTTCCTGTGCACAACCAAGCTCTGTAGCCATATTCTTCATGAAAAAGTTGGAGAGACGGATGTTTGTGCTAACCCATTTCTCGACCAGCTTCATTGGTATGGCTGCTATGATTGAATTTTCAAATGCAGATGCTGCTGTGATGTAGTTCTGGTTGGCAAAGTATGCTCTGAATCCGAACATATCATTTGGCTTTATTGCCTGCATTATCTGAGTTCTTCCACCTACTCCATCCTTGTATATCTTGACTTTTCCGCTGAGTAGGCAGAACATCATCTGGGGAACATCTCCTTCCTTGTAGATGTTCTCGTTCTTCTTGTATTTCTGAATCGCAAGGCTCGTCTTGAATTCCTCCACCTGGTCGCTGGTCAGGAGGCTGACAAAGCCATTGAGGCATTCGAGTATGTCGTTAATGTTTTGCGAATCTTTTTTCATTAAAGTTGTCTTTTTCTGAATAATAGTGTGGCAAAGTTACGTTTTACTTTGCAATTGAGCAAAAGAAAAAGATAGAAAGTATGTTTTACAACATGTTTTTGATGCGTATTGGGCCGTTTGTGGACTTATTTTTGAAAAAAAACTCTTGTTTGGTTGGTTGAGTAAAAAATATTAGCTAATTTTGAAACGAAATAAAGGATGCTTTTCTAAAAGTATCTTAATTTTATGGCGATTATTAAATAAATATATTTTAGTGATGCGAACAGATAGAGGTAACATAAAGAGAACATAAGGCAAACATAAAGCATGACATGAGTTCTCGTGACCTTTCTTTCGTTTTCTGAACTATAATACAAATACCTTAAAATACAACTATGAGTTATTTACGATTTGATAAAAACCAGATGGTAAATTTGCAGGAATCTCTGCCTAAGGAGATACTGCGAACAAATAAGTCTGGTGCGTACTCGTGTTCGACTATCGTCGATTGCAATACGCGTAAATATCACGGTTTGTTAGTTGTGCCTGTGCCAGAGATAGATGATGACAACCATGTTCTCCTTTCCTCTCTTGACGAAACGGTAATACAGCACGGAGCACAGTTCAATCTGGGTCTTCATAAGTATTCGGGGGATGTGTATAGTCCTAATGGACACAAGTACATCCGCGAATGGACTTGGGACAAACTTCCTACAACAATCTACCGTGTGGGTGGTGTGATACTTAAGAAGGAGAGGGTTTTCCAGCATTTTGAAAACCGCATCCTCATTCGTTACACTCTTCTTGATGCCCATTCGGCTACAACATTGCGTTTACGTCCTTTTCTTGCATTCCGTAGTGTCAAGGAATGTACTCACGAAAATTCTGTTGCAAGTCGCGACTACCAGAAGGTGAGTTGCGGAATAAAGACAAGGATGTATGCAGGCTATCCTGAGCTGTTTATGCAACTCAACAAAAAGTCTGAATTCATCTTTGAACCTAATTGGTATCATGGTATTGAATATTACAAGGAACAGGAACTCGGCTATGAGTATTCGGAAGACTTGTATGTTCCTGGCTACTTTGAGTTTGACATCAAGAAAGGAGAGAGTGTTGTCTTTGCTGCTGGTGTCAATGAGCTCAAGCCAAAAGATTTGCCAGAGATATTTGATCATGAATATGAGGTTCATCTTCCCCGTAAGGACTTCAACAACTGTCTCATCATGGCTGCACACCAGTTCCACTATGAGAAGAATGGTGAAACTTATATCATAGCTGGCTATCCTTGGTTCAAGTGTCGTGCACGTGATATGTTCGTGTCTCTTCCGGGACTCACGCTTGCCATAGATGAGGTTGACTATTATGAAAAGGTCATGGTTACGGCAGAGAAGGCTATTCGTGAGTTTATTGCAGGAAAACCAATATCCGTCAATATCTATGAGTTTGATAAGCCAGATATCCTTCTTTGGGCAACATGGTGTATTCATCAGTATGCACGACTCGTGTCATTGGATGATGCAGCAAAGAAGTATGGCGAGCTTGTGAACCTTATTGTCAACTTTATTAAGGACGGACATCATCCTGGTCTTACGCTTCATGATAATGGTTTGCTTCATGCAGATGGACGTGAGGAAGCTGTTACTTGGATGAACTCACAGGTCAATGGCCATCCTGTTGTTCCTCGTTCAGGTTATATTGTTGAGTTCAATGCCTTGTGGTACAATGCTCTCATGTTCAATGCCGAGATACTTACCTCACAGGGACGCTTCTCAGAAGCATCGGCTTGCTCTGCTCTTGCTGAGAAAACAGGATATGCGTTTAAGGAGACATTCCTCAACCATCATGGATACCTGCTTGACTATGTGGATGGCGACTATATCTCATGGAGCGTACGTCCAAATATGCTCATAGCTTCATCGCTCGAATATTCGCCTCTCACTATTGCTGAACGCAAGAAGATACTTGATATCTGTACCAAGGAATTGCTTACTCCTAAGGGTATTCGCTCGCTTTCTCCTAAGTCAGGAGGATATAATCCTATATATGAGGGTGGTCAGGTTCAACGAGATTCTGCCTACCATCAAGGAACTGTTTGGCCTTGGCTTTCAGGATTCTACCTTGAGACATGCCTTAAGGTTTATAAGCATAGCGGACTCTCATGGGTTGACCGCCAGTTTATCGGTCTTGAAGAAGAAATGTTCTACCATGGTATCGGCTCGTTCCCTGAGTTGTTTGACGGTAACCCACCATTCCGTGGACGAGGAGCAATCTCGTTTGCAATGAATGTGGCAGCCGTTCTTAGAGTCAACAAGGTTCTTGCCAAGTACTATAATTATTAATTAAGGAGGAAGACGTATTATGAAAGTATTAATGTTTGGATGGGAGTTCCCACCTAAGATTTATGGCGGTCTCGCTGTAGCTTCCTATGGTATTACCAAGGGAATGGTAGAGGGACAACCTGATGCTGAGATTACATTCTGCCTCCCTAAGCCTACGGGCGAAGAAGAGAAGTTCCTCAAGATTATCAATATGAGTCAGGTTCCAGTGTGTTGGCGTGACGTGCAGTATGACAATATCAAGAACCGAATCATAGGACATACGGCTGAGGATTACTATCGTTTCCGTGACCATATCTATGCGGATTTTAACTATATGGGTGTTGATGATCTTGGCTGTCTTCAGTTTGCTGGTGGTTATCCAGGTAATCTTCATGAGGAGATAAATAATTTCTCAATCATCGCTGGAGTCGTTGCTCGTACAGAACAGTTTGACATCATCCATGCTCACGACTGGTTGACTTATCCTGCGGGTGTTCATGCCAAGATGGTAAGTGGAAAACCACTCTGCATCCATGTTCATGCAACAGACTTCGACCGCTCACGAGGAAAGGTAAATCCTACGGTTTACTCCATTGAGAAGAATGGAATGGATCATGCAGATTGTATCATGTGTGTGTCTGAACTTACACGTCGTACAGTCATCAATGAGTACCATCAGGATCCACGCAAGTGTTTCGCAATACACAATGCGGTCTATCCTCTTCCACAGGAGTACCTTGATATCCCTCGAAAGGAAGACTGTAAGGAGAAGGTTGTTACGTTCCTTGGACGTATCACGATGCAGAAGGGACCAGAATACTTTGTTGAGGCTGCCGATCTTGTTCTCAAGCGTACCAAGAATGTCCGCTTCTGCTTTGCAGGTTCGGGTGATATGTATGAGGCAATGGTTGACCTTGTAGCAAGAAAGGGTATTGCTGACCGCTTCCACTTCCCAGGATTTCAACGTGGCAAGCAGGTATATGAGTGTTACAAGTACTCGGATGTGTTCGTGATGCCTTCTGTCTCAGAACCGTTTGGTATCGCACCTCTTGAAGCTATGCAATGTGGTACACCTTGTATTATTTCCAAGCAGTCGGGATGTGGTGAGATATTGGATAAGGTTATCAAGGTTGACTACTGGGACATACATGCAATGGCAGATGCCATATATTCTCTTTGTACCAACGAGGGTCTCTTCCGTTATCTTCAGGAAGAGGGCTTGAAGGAGGTCAATGAGATAACGTGGGTCAAGGTTGGTCATCGAATACGTAAACTGTATGACCAGTGTCTTGCAGGAGGATTCTTCCAGTGAACATGTCGTCCAAGCGAAAGAAATCAATAAAGGTGAGTTCAAAATAGGGAATAACCTATATAAAATAAATAATCAAAGACCTATGTGTCTCGGTTGTTGCAACAAGAAGGCATAACGGACATTCTCCCGATAGGGAGTGCAGAAACGGGTCTTGGCTTAAATATTTATCATCATGAAAAAGATTTGTCTGTATTTCGAAATACATCAGATAATACATCTGAAGCGTTATCGCTTCTTCGATATCGGTCGTGACCATTATTATTTCGACGACTATGAGAATGAGCGTTCAATAAATGATATTGCTGAGCGCAGTTATGTGCCAGCACTCAGTACGCTCATTGAGATGGCACGCAACAATGACAACTTCAAGGTTGCTCTTTCACTCTCAGGTGTGGGACTTGAACAGCTTGAGTTCCATGCACCCCAGGTGATAGACCTCCTTCAGGAACTTAACTCTACAGGTAAAGTTGAGTTCCTCTGTGAGCCATATTCTCATGGACTTGGTTCACTCGGTAATGAGGAGAGTTTCCACTCGGAGGTCATGCGTATGAAGGATAAGATAAAGGAACTCTTTGGACAGACTCCAAAGGTGTTCCGCAACTCTTCGCTCATCTATTCCGATGAGATTGGCTCGCGTGTGGCTGAGATGGGCTTTAAGGGTATGCTTACTGAAGGAGCAAAGCATGTGCTTGGATGGAAGTCACCTCACTTCGTTTATCATTGTGCACTTGATCCTCGACTCAAGTTGCTGTTACGTGACTACAAGTTGTCTGACGACATCTCACTTCGTTTCAACGATTCAAGCTGGTCAGAGTACCCACTCTTTGCTGACCGCTATATGGATTGGATTTCTGCTCTTCCAAAAGAAGAGGAAGTCATCAATATTTTCATGGAGCTTAGTGCCCTTGGTATTTTCCAACCACTCTCAAGCAATATCCTTGAGTTCTTCAAGGCACTTCCACCGCTTGCCAAGGAACGTGGCATAGGTTTTGCTACACCATCTGAGTTATGTGCAGAGAAGAGCGTTGGTCCTCTTGAGGTTCCTTACAATATCTCATGGGTGGATGAGGAACGTGATACATCATGCTGGCTTGGTAATCAGTTGCAACGTGAGGCATTCAACAAACTCTATTCTGTGGCAGAGCGTGTGATGATATGCAACGATAGACGTATCAAGCAGGATTGGGATTATCTTCAGGCATCCAACAACTTCCGTTTCATGTGTACCAAGGCAGGTTACGGCAACTTCAACCGTGGTATCTATGATGGTCCTTACGATGCATTCACCAACTATATGAATATCCTTGGTGACTTCATTTCTCGTGTTAATAATCTTTATGGTGGTGCAGAGAACGAAGAGGTGAACTCGCTCATTACAGCTCTTCAGAATCAGGGTGACGAGATTGCTGCTAAAGACAAGGAGATTGCTCGTCTTCAGAAGTTGCTTGCCAAGTACAACCCTGTGGAGGAGGCAAAGCCAAAGGCTGTCGGTTCTAAGACAACAAGAACTCGTACTGCTCCTAAGAAATCAGCTGTTGCCAAGGTTGTAGAAGGAACTGTAGCGGTCATCAAGAAGGCAAAGAAAGGATAATCGGAAATCTATGGAATGTCTGTTCCCCGTGTTACTCGTTCCGCAAGGAAAGGATGGGGGAAAATCATTTCGTTGCATAGTTTTTTGAGGCTTCACCAATAGGAGAAATCCGCTGACCCGTTTTTTGACAGAGTAAAGCGAAATATATACGCTAACTTAGATAAAATGAAAAGCCTGGCTCTCACGAGTCAGGCTATTTTCGTTTACTTTCTTTTAATTAAACTTAACCAAAAATCAACTATTTCCTATAATAAAGTTATTGAATCAAAATTGTGAGATGAAGTCTCATGACACGCTTTATAATTTCGGATCTTATTAGTAAGTAGGTGTGCATAATTATTTTTACAATCCTTGCACCGCCTACTGCGCATCATCAACGCCTAAAAACAATCGAGTAGGAGTCACTACATTCATTTATTTTATGCGTTGAACCTACATCATTAATCAATACAATCATTATAAAAATGATTTCGACCTGCACGGTTGTAGTTTTGCACAAAGGTGCATATTAAAAAAACAGTCAAGAAACAGAACAAAAACAAGAAAAAACATGTTTTTTTTGATTTTATTTGGTTTTTACCATGTTTTTTTAACTGGCTGCACTGCGGCAAAAAACAACA
>JAFYAT010000071.1 GCA_017540585.1 Bacteroidaceae bacterium
AGATTATGGCTTCTGGCTACAACTGCCGACAGTTGCCAAAGGGATACACAAACCTGTAGCAACGGCCCCATCCCGACCTCCCCGTGGGGGAGGAGAAGGAAGCACGATAGGCACACAGCCATCGTCAGAAGGGCTTAGCAACCGTGTCAGAAGCGTCCGCTTCTGAAGTCAAAAATAAACAGAGGACACAGAGAATACTCGGAGTTAAAACTCGGAGTTCTCTGTGTCCTCTGTGTTTATATATCCTAATCGACTCTTTGGTAACTCCCTCTCCTCCCCTACGGGGAGGTCGGGAGGGGGCCTTACTCAAATATTGCCTTGAACTTTGAGAAGATGCTCTTCTTAGTCGTATCGTCAGGAGCAAACTCGTCGCTACCTGCAAACGTCTCAAGTGCCTGTTTCTGTTCCCTGGTGAGTGTCTTAGGAATATATACGCTGATGTTAACAAGCTCGTCACCCTTGCCACTTCCGTATCCGTGAACCTGAGGAATACCCTTGCCACGTAGACGTAGTACTGTACCTGGTTGTGTACCTGGCTGAATGGTTATCTTAGCCTTTCCATCTACTGTTGGTACTTCTACCTGACAACCGAGCGTTGCCTGTGGAATAGTAAGCAGAAGGTTATATACAAGGTCATTACCATCACGTACAAGCTCTGGATGTGGCTTTTCTGTGATAACAACCTGAAGGTCACCAGGCACGCCATTGTGACGACCTGCGCCTCCCCTACCCTCAAGATTGAGTACCATACCCTCCTGAAGACCTGCTGGGAAGTTAACCTCCTCAATGCTCTCACCTGGAACAATACCCTCACCATGACAATGAGGACACTTGTTCTTAATCACCGTACCTTCGCCGTGACATTGTGGGCACTCGCTCTGAGTCTGCATCATACCAAGGATGGAACGCTGCTGACGGATGACAAATCCCCTACCACCACATGTTGAACAAGTCTCAGTCCTTCCATCGGCAGAACCAGAACCATTACAATGTTCACACTTGACATCCTTCTTTACCTTGAACTTCTTAGTAGTACCATTCACTACCTCTGTCAGGTCAAGCTGGATACGCATACGCTGGTCACGTCCCCGGAACACAGGCTTGCGATACTGCTGACCGCCACCGCCGAAGCCGCCAAAACCACCGAATCCGCCACCCATGTGACCACCAAAGATGTCGCCAAACATAGAGAATATGTCATCCATATTCATGCTTGCGCCACCTCCGCCGAATCCGCCAGCACCATTCATACCAGCAAATCCGAACTGGTCATACTGCTGACGCTTCTGAGGGTCGCGGAGAACTTCATAAGCCTCTGCAGCCTCTTTGAATTTCTCCTCAGCTTCCTTATTTCCCGGGTTACGGTCTGGATGGTATTTGATTGCCATCTTCTTGTAAGCTGCCTTTATCTGTGCGTCTGTAGCGCCCTTATCGACGCCCAAGACTTCGTAGTAATCTCTTTTCTGTGCCATTGATATCTTTCCTTTTTAAGAGAAAAGTGAATAGTGAAAAGTGAAAAATCAATTTTACTCTGTTCACACAAATTCAAGTGAAAGTAAAAATCGACTTAACCATGTTCGTACAAGCCATGGCGAATAGTGAGAAACCTGTATTTTTCACTTTTCACTATTCACTTTTCACTTATTTTTTACTGTGCCACTGCAACCTTTGCGTGACGTATGACATTGCCGTTGAGTGTATAACCACACTCGACACAATCAATCACCTTGTTCTTCTGGTCCTCAGGGAGTCCTGGAACCATGGCTATCGCCTCGTGGAAGTCTGTGTCGAAGTCCTTGCCTACGGCATCAATCTTTTGCAATCCCTCCTTTGCAAGAATCTTAAGGAACTTGTCGATGATAAGTGCTACACCCTCCTTGACAGCAGCCACATCCTCAAGAGCCTCCATGTTCTTGTCAGCACGCTCAAGGTCATCAATGAAAGGCAGGAGGTTAGTAATAACCTTCGAACCTCCGTTGAGGATAAGCTCTGCTTTCTCCTTCATCACACGCTTACGGAAGTTGTCGAACTCCGCCTGCTTGTAGAGAGCCTGCTTCTTGAGTTCCTCTATCACGGCTTCTGCCTGTGCGAGTTTTTCTTCCACAGTAAGTTCCTTCTTCTCCTCCTCAGCAGGAGCATCCTCTGCACTTGTTTCAGCGTTTGCTTCAGCACTTGCAGTCTCTGTATTGTTATTTCCCTCAGCGTTGTCAGTTGCCTGCTCGCTTTCGTTCATGTCCTTTATTTCTTCGTTTATCTTTTCGCTCATAATGAATTTTATTATTTAAATAACATTAGAGCAAAACGCATGCCAAAGGCTGCATACTGACAAAACCATGTAATAATGGCAGACTTTACTGACAGAAATGGCAGAAAACACCTATCGCAAAATGAAAGAAAATATATACACATGAATCCATTTTCCAAATCCTGCGATAGGATATGCGTGTCCAAATTTAATTGTTATATTGTTATTGTTATCACTTTCAGCATGATTGTTTCTGTTGTTATAAAATAGCATAACTTATTAACAATGATTATCATACCACAATTTCTATCTTTATTTCTGCGTTGCAAAAACAATAACAATAACAATATAACAATAAAAAATGGACATACCATCAATCGTGTGCAAACAAGATCAAGTATATATATATTTAAATATATATATACTTGAATTCTATGTGCGATGTCTCAGCGTAATGAATATGCGTGTCCAAATCTTATTGTTATATTGTTATTGTTATCGTCTAAGTGGAGAATCGACGCAATTTTGGCAGGAATTATTGCTTCCTCTAAGGTTGATTAGACGAACAAGCATCAAAAAACAAAAATTTTACGACTTTATATCTCAATGATAATCACTACATAACAGCAAAATAGTAAACATTTGGTAAACACTTTTTTCGCGATTTGTCGTATAACTAAGTGAGAGCCCACTCAAACACGACAATAAACAACATTCCCTACATTTCCTCTTACAGTTCTCTTAGCGAGACGTACAGAAACGTAGAGAATCCGTAGGGAAACGTAGGGAAATAGTAGAGCGAAGCACACAAATTGAGCACTATGCGAACTTGAATTGCCAATTATCCCAAGAAACTGAGCAGTATTCCTGCTGCAACGGCACTACCGATGACACCTGCTACGTTTGGTCCCATGGCGTGCATGAGGAGGAAGTTACGAGGATCTGCCTTCTGTCCTTCAACCTGACTGACACGAGCTGCCATAGGAACGGCACTAACACCTGCCGAACCGATGAGCGGGTTAATCTTCTCCTTGAGGAATAGGTTCATAATCTTTGCCATGATGACACCTGATGCCGAACCGATGCCGAAAGCTACAATGCCTACACACAAGATACCTATCGTCTGAAGATTGAGGAATGACTGGGCAGATGCTGTTGCGCCCACTGTGACACCAAGCATGATGACAACAATGTTGTTCAACTCGTTCTGAGCAGCCTTAGAAAGACGCTCCACCACTCCACTCTCCTTCATGAGGTTGCCGAGCATGAGACAACCAATGAGCGTTGCTGCCGAAGGCACGATGAGCGACACAAGGATTGCTACGACTATCGGGAAGATAATCTTCTCCTTCTTGCTCACGGTGCGTAACTGACTCATACGAATCCTTCGTTCGTCCTCTGTTGTGAGCATGCGCATGATAGGCGGCTGAATGACTGGCACGAGCGCCATATAGCTGTACGCTGCCACGGCTATAGGTCCGAGCAGCTCAGGGGCAAGCTTGGACGTGAGGAAGATGGCTGTAGGACCATCTGCACCTCCGATAATACCTATGGATGCTGCCTGTGCAGGATTGAAATTGAAGAAAGGCACATCTATCTGTGTCACGAGAAATGTGGCGAAGATACCCACCTGTGCAGCTGCACCAAGGAGAAGGCTCTTAGGGTTTGCAATGAGAGGACCAAAGTCGGTCATAGCACCTACACCAAGGAAGATGAGGCAAGGATAGATGCCAGCCTTTACTCCGATATAGAGGATGTCAAGCAACCCACCCTTCTGCATCACGTGACCGTAACTGTGGTAGTATTCACTTTCTTCATTGAGAAACTCGTTGTTCCATAGGTTGGTGTCAAACATTCCAGCTCCGGGAAGGTTGGTAAGAATCATTCCGAAAGCTATCGGCAAGAGGAGGAGCGGCTCATACTCTTTCTTTATGGCAAGATAGAGGAGGTAGCTTCCTATTGCCAGCATCACGAGGTTCTTGACACCCGCCTCTGTGAATAGGTTCACAAAGCCCATTTCACCAATAAACTTTGCAAGACCATCCGAGACGTCTGTTCCCGCAGCCAACAAAGGCGTTGTCACAAGCAGCAGAACGGCAAGGACAAGGATAATCTTAATTCGTTTCATAATCATTTAAAGTTTGTAAAAAGCCCTCCAACTGGGGCAAATAAATTTGATATTTCGTGTTATGCCAATTCAACAAGTGCCTGTCCACTCTGCACCTGAGCGCCAGCCTCTACGAGGATGGCCTTTACCTCACCTCCCATCTCGGCGGTGATACTGTTCTCCATCTTCATGGCTTCCATAAGAAGCACTGTGTCGCCTGCGTTAATCTTGTCACCCACCTTGCATGTAATCCTGGTGATGGTGCCAGGGAGAGGTGCAGTCACGGTGTTTGCTCCCACTACAGGTACTGGTGCAGCTGGCTTAGGCGAAACTACAGGTGCTGGCGCGGCTGGTGCTGGCTTAGGTGCAATTGTTGCCTCGGCAGCTACAAAGTCGGCGACCATCTCAACGAGGAGGTCACCCTGATTCACATTCTGACCTGCTGTTACAGCCACTCGCTTGACTGTTCCGTCAACCTCACTGACAATGTCGTTTGACATCTTCATTGACTCTATGACAAGAAGCACGTCTCCACACTTCACATGCTGACCATCGGCAACAACCACCTTGGTCACAGTACCAGGGAGTTCTGAATTGACGTTCTTTGGGCCTCCTGTCTGTGCCTTAGGATTGACTACTGGAGCCGCTGCACGTGGTGCTGGTGCCTTCTGCTGTGGCATCTCCACGTCAAATGTCTGTCCATTAACGGTAACCTTAAGCGAGCCTGGTGTCTGCTCATCCACACTTGCTGTATAATCCTGGTTACCTATCTTAAAACTGAATTCTTTCATATTCGTTAAAGTGAATAGTGTTATTTTTGAAAACGAAAATTTAGAACTTTTCTCACCGAAGGTAAAATTAAAGAAAATTATTTTAATTTCAAATTTATCATTTATGCCTCCGGATTATAGAGGTGCCGCCAAGCGGCCAATTAGAAAAACAAAAGAAAACATGTTTTTTCTTGTTTTTGTTCTGTTTCTTTAAGGTTTTTCTAATAAACGCCTTAGCGCAAGAACTATAGTCATACAGGTCGGAATCTTTCTACATTTCCTATTATTACCTTCAAATAACACCAATTTAATTCTTAACTTTTAATTTTTAACTTTTAACTCCCACATCACGAAGCATGAGTGATGCTGGGTCAGAGTCTCTCATTAAGTTCATAGTGCCATGCCGATGGCTGTGGCTTGATGGTGAGGATGCGATTCTCACGGTTGTTCTTCTCATAATAATAGAGATAGAGTGCAACTGCTACAGCCGCCTTTTCCTCATCACTTGCCTTGTCGAATGACTTTGCCTGTTTCGTCTCCTTGTAGTTGGTCTTGACCTCAGATGCTTTACGTGTCGTCTTCATGGCGATAAACGTGAATATCTGAAGCACAAGCACTATAGCAACAAGGATGCAAAGCACCATGCCAACGCCAATGCCGGCAAGGAGAAACCTGTCACTCCAATCGATTGATAATAGTGTCATAACTTAAATAATTAATTGGTCCACTCCAAAGACCCACCCCATCCCTCCCTACAGGGAGGGGGCTGAGTTACTCTGTTCGCCATGTACGCTCTAAGCGTCCCCATGAAAACTTACCCTCCGATTAAAGGAGAATGGAGAGTGTCTGTCTCCCTCCCTATAGGGAGGGCCGGGGTGGGTCCTACAATGGAATATTTCCGTGCTTCTTGGCAGGATTCTTCATCTTCTTGTTCTCAAGCTGGGCAAGTGCACGAATCACGCGGAAACGTGTGTTACGTGGCTCAATGACGTCATCAATGTAGCCATACTTGGCTGCCTGATAAGGATTAGCAAAGAGTTTAGTGTATTCGTCCTCTTTCTCCTTGATGAATGCCTTAGCCTCTTCCACCTTGCCCTCGTCCTTGAGTGCTTTTGCCTCCTTGGCATAAAGCACAGATGCTGCACCACTTGCACCCATAACTGCAATCTCGGCTGATGGCCATGCATAGTTGATATCACCACGCAACTGCTTACATGACATGACGATGTGAGAGCCACCATACGACTTACGAAGCGTGACAGTAACCTTTGGCACCGTTGCCTCACCATAAGCATAGAGAAGCTTTGCACCATGAAGGATTACGGCATTGTACTCCTGTGCCGTTCCCGGAAGGAATCCTGGTACATCGACGAGTGTCACGATAGGAATGTTGAACGCATCGCAGAAACGCACAAAGCGTGCGCCCTTACGTGAAGAGTTGCAATCAAGCACTCCTGCAAGCTGCTTTGGCTGATTGGCAACAATACCTACCGACTGACCATTGAAACGTGCAAATCCGATGATGATATTCTTAGCAAAGTTTGGCTGAACCTCGAAGAACTCACCGTTATCCACAATACCCGTAATGACCTGATACATGTCGTATGGCATGTTTGGATTGTCAGGAATGATGTCGTTAAGATAATCCTCCATACGACCTACTGGGTCAACGCACTCAACACGTGGAGTACGTTCAAGGTTGTTCTGAGGAATATAGCTGATGAGCTTCTTAATCATGTCTATAGCTTCCTCCTCTGTAGATGCAGTAAAGTGAGTGACACCCGACTTTGTGGCGTGAACACTTGCACCGCCAAGCTGTTCCTGAGTAACGACCTCGCCAAGCACTGCCTTGACAGGTCCAGGGCCTGTAAGGAACATATATGAGGTATTCTCAACCATGAGGGTAAAGTCGGTGAGAGCTGGCGAATAAACGGCACCACCAGCACAAGGACCCATGATGGCTGAAATCTGAGGAATGACACCAGATGCAAGGATATTACGCTGGAAAATCTCAGCATAACCTGCAAGGGCATTGATTCCTTCCTGAAGACGTGCACCACCTGAGTCATTAAGACCTATACAAGGCACACCCACCTTCATGGCCATGTCCATCACCTTACATATCTTGAGGGCAAGCGTCTCAGAGAGTGAACCTGCGCTCACGGTGAAGTCCTGTGCAAAGACATAGACGAGGCGTCCGTCAATAGTACCAGAACCAGTTACCACACCATCACCGAGATAGTGCTTCTTCTCCATTCCGAAGTTTGTACAACGATGCTCAACGAACATGTCCATCTCCTCAAAACTGCCTTCGTCGAGGAGTAATGCGATACGTTCACGAGCCGTAAGCTTTCCTTTCTCATGCTGCTTGGCAATAGCCTTGTCACCACCGCCAATACGTGCTTTCTTGCGGAGTTCAATCAACTCCTGTATTCTTTCTGTTTGTTTTGACATATTTTCAGGTTATGAGGTTGCAGGTTTGACACCATTTGCAACCGTATAAGTTCAAGTTTCACTCTTATATTTAAGGAACGTAAATTTAGAACTTTTCTCACCGAAGGTAAAATTTAAGAAAATTGTTTTATCTCAAATTTCTAATGTCTCCAGATTATGGAGGTGCCGCAAAGCGGCCAATTAGAAAAACATGGGGAAAACCAAAGAAAACAAAAGAAAACAATTTTACTTTCCAAAGGAAAGTAGAACAAAAGAAAACCTTCCCGACTAAGAAAAATGAAAATGTTTTTCCCTGTTTTTGTTTGTTTTTATCTGTTTTTTCTTCGTCCGCTCCTTTGGAGCGATTTCCTATAAATTTTCTTTAACTTTCTAAATTTTCGTTATAAAACTATCGTTTTGGCTCACAAAGTTCTGTCAACACACCTGCTGTTGACTTAGGATGGAGGAAACCGATCATCATGTTCTCAGCACCTGGACGTGGGGCCTTGTCAATGAGACGAACACCCTTGCCCTCAACCTCAACGAGAGCATCGGCAACGCCATCCTCCACAGCAAAGGCAACATGATGAACACCCTTACCGCCATTGGCAAGCCACTTGGCAATAGTACTGTCCTCTGATGTAGGTTCAAGAAGCTCAATCTTGACCTCTCCCACCTTAAAGAAAGCGGTCTTAACCTTCTGGTCAGCTACTTCCTCTACAGCATAACATTTGAGACCGAGTACACCCTCATAGTAAGGCAGTACCTCGTCAATACTCTGGACCCCTATGCCCAGATGATCAATACGTGAAATCTTCATAATCGTAAAAGTATTAGTATTATAGTTTTTATTGTTTATGGTATTCTTGGTATTGAAGACATGTCCCCTCACCACCCCTAAAGGCAAACAAGCAAACACATCCTATGCCTAATCATGTAAAGTTTTGTATGTACCGACACGGTATCAGTAGCAAATATAGGTATAAATATTACTTGCACAAAAAAATCAGTAATTATTTTTTGCCATAGGACAAAAATTATCTTACTTTACCACCAGCAAACCAGTGTTTACTCCAATATTGCTCATTCAAGTTGCTTATGATAACACCCTTTGAAGAACTTGCATGAATAAACTTACCATTCTTGAGATAGATGCCCGAATGACCAATCCTGCCACCCGAATTGTCGGTGGTGAAGAACACAAGGTCTCCCTGCTTCAACTGGCTTGCATTAACAGGAGTGCAATACTTATGAAACATGTCATAACTACTGCACCTCTCAAATCGTTGTCCATAAACGCTACCATAAAGGCAGTAAACAAGTCCTGAACAATCCACGCCACTACGATCCATGCCACCGCTACGGTAAGGCACGCCAATCCATGTGGCAGCCTCCGTCATGAGACGACAGTTGTCACTCAACTCGACGTCAAAGCCGAGCTTGCGTCCTGCACGGGCAAGTTCAGACATTGACACCTCCGAAGATGATGAAGTGCCATTATCCACACTCACACGTCCGCCTGAGACCCTCAACTCCCTTATAGGTTTACGATAAGCCGATGTGTTTGACGGTTCAGCCAACTTCTTCATGGTACTACAAGAAGCGAGCAGTACCATAGACATGATAATGTAGATAATCTTTTTCATATTTTGTTATTTTTTTTGAAGGGAGTAAAGAGGAGTAAATTGGAGTAAAAAGGAGTAAAGAGACGAATGTTCATCGCAAAGTAGTTTTGGATAAACGAAAATTAAAGAAAATTTCTTATAATATTCTTCGTAAAATTGAGAACGAAAACAATAGAAAATGAGATGAAACAAATTTTACCTTCGGTGAGAAAAGTTCTTTAATTTTTTTAATTTTCGTTCTTCTAAAAATCCGCGAACAATCAAACGTCTTTTTACTCCCCTTTACTTCTTCTTACTACCTTTTACTACAAATACAATTATTCCTGTGTTACTGGTGCCTGTCCCACGAAGTAGTCCTCTATCTCCTTCATGACGTCCTTATGAGTTTCCTTGTCATAATCCATAAGAATCTTGCCATGCTCAAGGAGAGTGACACGAGTACAGATGTCGATGGTGTGGGTAAGGTTGTGTGAACTTACGAGCACTATTGCCCCTGTCTCCTTGTTGTAGTTCTCGATGACGCTCTTCATCGCAAGCTGTGAAGTAGGGTCAAGGAAGTTGAATGGTTCATCAAGGATAAGCAACTTAGGACGAGTAATCATTGCAGCAATGATTCCGACCTTCTGCTTGTTACCCATTGAGAGGTTACGAATAAGCGTGTTCTGTCCGAGAACCTCGCCGTTCATGAATCCTGCAAAAGGCTTGAGACGTTCGTCAAGTTCCTCCTTGCTTATGTTTGACACCTTGGCAATGAAGTCAAAATACTCCTCTGGTGTGAGATAATCAATGAGGAAGCCACTGTCAACGTAAGCACCCGTTATCTCCTTCCAATCCTCGCTCTCAGCGGGATTGATGCCGTCAATGCTTACCGCACCCTCCTCAGGCTTGATAAGGTCGAGTATGGCACGGAACATGGTTGTTTTACCAGCACCGTTGTTACCTACGAGACCTATTATCTCACCGTCATTCACTGTATATTGTTCAATGTCGAGTGCCAGTTTCTCTCCGAAATATTTCTTTATATTTGATAATGTCAATGTCATAGTTGTTTGTATTTTTTTTGTGGTGTTCTATAGGCTCTAGAAGCTCTAGCGGCTATAGATAATCTAGAAAAACTAGTAAATCTAGAAATCCTAGAAGCTAGCCAATTCTTAATTTTGAATTTTGAATTCTTAATTTTTAATTATTCCTTACGCGTTTCTGCTTGAACGGAAACCGTCCATATTGACGTAGCGTCGAGCCATGAAACGGTTATAGACGTTGCGAAGCCACAGAGGATTGAGCGCAATGCCAATCACACCGAGCAATCCGAGGATGAGCGAGCTGTAATCAGGTACAAGTACCATGAGAGCATACATGATAATCATAGGGAGGAACAGAGCCACCATTGACACGATTATCTGCATCTTGTTACTACGACCTGCCCTTGTCAGTTTCTTGTTAAGGTCAATAGTCATGTTGTTGTAAACAGCCATCTGGAACAATGCTGGCATTACCACACCAGCAGAGAATAGCATACAGCCGATGCTCTCGCCTATCGTGCTCTTACCCTGAATAACAGGTACGAGGAACACGCAGAAAGGCACGATGAACATCATGAGATTGAAATAGTACTTTGCCTTGAGGAGCGAAAGAACTGATTCCTTACGAGCCATAAGGCCGTCAATGTAGTTACCCTCCGGGCACATAGCATTGACAAGCATCATGTTGGCAAGTACACAATAGCAATACATGCTTATGTAAGCCTTCATGAAAAGGTTGTTGTCATAAACAGGTGTGAATGCCGTCATACATGAGAGCATCAACATGCACACAACACCGAGGATGAACTGCTTACGGATAACCGCATTACGCATGATTGACCTTACCTCAAGCTTGAGATACTCACCAATGATGCCAAAACGGTTGAATACAGACATCTCCCTTGACTTGACCTTTGACTCCTGTACCTCGGCAATCTCCTTGTAAATAGCCTTATTCTGAATGACAAGGTTGAGACAGAAGATGAGGACAAGTATCACACCAAGACAGATGAATGGCAATACACTTCCGTCAAGAATTGAACGCCACCACCAGAGACAAGCATTGTACAACCACTCTACATTGTCTCCGAATATCATCTGAGTGTATTCGTCATCAAATATTCCGCAATAGAAAAGAAAGGCGTAGATGGAAACAGGCAACAACGTGAACAGGAAGTTGCGGTTCATCAGTGAACGCCATATAAGATAAACCTGACTGTGGATGGCAAAGATAAGCCACCATGCAAATACCCAGACGAAGAATCCTCCAAGGCCGTAGTAATGTGGCAACTGTATCAATCCGAATGGCACGAGGAAAAAGAGCCACACGATGTTGAAGGAAGAAAGAATCCTTCGTGTGAGGAACGTACCGATAAGGAACTTTACGGATATTGGCATCAGCTTGAATTGTTTGACTTCCTGAGCAGGTGTCTCTGTTAACATGAGACGTACAAGGAAATCAAGTGCGATGAACGCAATCATTCCTCCATCAATCAAGTCAAATCCCTCAACAGGGCCATCCGACATGGCATTGCCCAAGACAACACCGAAGAACAGGAGATAAGCGCACCAAAAAGCGGCAAAGAGATAACCCAGCCACTTCATTGCCTTATTCTGTTCAAACATAATATGGCGCTTCTCCCCTAAATCCTTGGTTTTACACACCAAGCGGTAAAGTCGCCAGTATTCTTTCGCTTTCATAAAACGTGTTTTTGAGTTTTTGAGTTTGTAAGTTTTTGAGTTTTCTAGTTCTTGCGGAGAGAGTTTTTTGAACGAAAATTTAGAAAATTAAAGAAAATTTTTCCCTCTGATTTTTATGCCTCCGGATTATGGAGGTGCCGCAAAGCGGCCAATTAGAACTTAGCGAAGCGGTCTCACTGACCAACGGGAAGTAAAAACATGGGGAAAACCAAAGAAAACAAAAGAAAACCATTTTTACTTCCAGATGGAAGTAGAACAAAAGAAAACCTTCCTACAAAGAAAAAGAATGTTTTTTCTTGTTTTTGTTCTGTTTCTTGTCTGTTTTTCTAATTGGCACCTTAGTGCACAAAGAAGAACAGAAACAAAAATTTTCTTTAATTTTCTAAATTTTCGTTCTTTATTCCAAATCTTAATTCTTAACTCTTAATTCTTAATTTGGCAGAGGTCTGCCAAATACTTCTCCGCCTCCATGGCTGCCTTGCATCCACTGCCAGCAGCAACGATTGCCTGACGGTAAAGAGGGTCAGCAACATCACCTGCGGCAAAGACTCCTGGGATGTTTGTCTTAGGAGTTGCACCCTCGGTGATGATGTAACCTGTCTCGTCTGTTTCGATCCAAGGCTTGAAGACATCTGAGTTTGGCTTGTGACCGATGGCGAGGAAGAAACCGTCGATAGGAAGGTCATAGTGACGCTCGTCTGACTCTCCCTTGCGATGAACAAGGTGAGCACCCTCAACACCGTCAGCACCATAGAGGCCCTCAGTGTTTGTCTCATAGAGAATCTCAATCTTAGGATTGTTCTGTACCCTGTCCTGAAGAATCTTACTTGCACGGAGAAATGGCTTACGGACAATAAGGTAAACCTTGCTTGCAAGGCTTGCAAGATACATTGCCTCACCGCAGGCAGTGTCACCACCACCTACTACGGCTACGACCTTCTTACGATAGAAGAAACCGTCACAAGTGGCACATGCACTCACGCCCTGTCCCATGTATTTCTTTTCGTCTGAAAGACCGAGGAACTTGGCACTTGCTCCTGTAGCGATGATGACAGCATCAGCCTCCACCTCTGTCTCGTCGTCAAACGTGAACTTGTAAGGAGCACTTGAGAGATCTGACTTGACACAGATGTGCTGACGAACCTCTACGCCGAACTTATCTACCTGTTCGCGCATAAGGTCCATGAGTTCACTACCTGATATTTCCTCTGGATGTCCAGGGAAATTCTCTACCATGTCTGTTATTGTCAACTGTCCTCCTGGCTGTATTCCTTCGTACAACACAGGATTGAGATTTGCTCTACTTGCATATATTGCGGCTGTGTATCCAGCAGGACCTGAGCCGATGATTAAGCAACGAATATGTTCCATAATAATAAATTAAATTAGTGAATTTATATTGTTTGTGTTTCGCTGTTGCAGTGTTTTTTTTGTAGTTGGAGTAAAGAGGAGTAAATGGGAGTAAAAAGGAGTAAAGAGACGAATGCTCATCGCAAAGTGGTTTGGGATAAACGAAAATCCGCGAACAATCAAACGTCTTTTTACTCCCCTTTACTTCTTTTTACTCCCTTTTACTACAAGATTACAAGCCTCTCACCTCAAGTCAATGACCTCGACTTTCGGATATTTCTTCTTGTCGAACGTGAATGTAGATGCAGGGAAACTCTGCTTTGAGGCAAAGCTGTTGACCTTTATCTCCATCGTGCTCTTAGCCTCTGTCTTGATGTAGGTTGGCTGGTACGTCTTCTTTGACATTCGCACCGTGATACGGTTGTAAGCACTACCCTTCTGTCCCTTGAGGATTACCTCGTATTCTGTGGATGACGACTTGCCCATTGAGCAGTCATAACCTTTCTTATATAGAGTGAGGAATGAATACGGATTCATTCGTGCCACTTCCTTGGCACTCGGATGAGACACGTTGACCTCATCGTTCACCACCACATAGTTCCACATTGACTTACCGTCAAACCAGATGATAAGGTCACCTGTGTTCAACTGGAACTTGTTGCCTGAGATGCAAATCGTTCCTCCTGCATTGTTGCCATTGACATTGGCAGAGAATCCTATCTTCACGTTTCCAGCCTTGGTGAATGCCGCAGCCGACTTATCGAGTATCTTCTTTGCATCCTGTGCCTTCACGTCCGTAACGGCAAGGAAGGCAAGAAGCACGAAGAACAAATATGCTATCTTTTTCATACGCACTAACCTATTGAATTTAACAAACTCTCGAGTGTCAAGTGGTCTTGTATGAGAACCTGACGTGGCTTAGAGCCAATCTGTTTGCCCACTACACCCATCTTCTCGAGCTGATCCATAATCTTACCTGCACGGTTGTAGCCGATTGAGTAGTTACGCTGAATCATGGATGTTGAACCCTGCTGAGTGCTTACCACGAACTCGGCAACCTCGGCAAAGAGTGGGTCGAGGTGCTTGCTGTCCATTGAGCTTGAGCCACCCATGTCGCCATCACCCTCAGTTGGAACATCAGGGAGGTAGAGCGGATGTGGATAGGCCTGCTGACGTGCAATGAAGTGGCAGATGTTGCTTACCTCTGGAGTATCGACAAATGCACACTGTACACGCACTGGCTCTGCACCTGCAAGGTAGAGCATGTCACCCTTACCGATGAGCTGGTTGGCACCTGAGCGGTCGAGGATGACGCGTGAATCCATCATCGAACTTACCTTGAACGCGATACGTGTAGGGAAGTTGGTCTTGATTGCACCTGAGATGATGCTTGCCTGTGGACGCTGAGTGGCGATAATCATGTGAATACCCACGGCACGTGCCAGCTGGGCAATACGACAGATAGGAAGTTCAACCTCCTTACCTGCGGTCATGATAAGGTCACCGAACTCATCGACGATAACGACGATGTAAGGCATGAACTCGTGGCCGTGTTCAGGATTAAGCTTACGCTCCTTGAACAGTGCGTTGTATTCCTTGATGTTACGCACTCCTGCCTTCTTGAGCAGGTCGTAACGAGTATCCATGAGTACGCAGAGTGAGTTGAGTGTCTTGACAACCTTCTGCACATCCGTGATGATACAATCCTCTTCTTCCTCAAGACGTGCGAGGAAGTGGTTCTCGATAGGAGAATAGATACTGAACTCTACCTTCTTAGGGTCAACCATCACAATCTTCAGTTCGGATGGATGCTTCTTGTAGAGGAGTGAGGTCACGATGGCGTTGAGTCCTACTGACTTACCCTGACCTGTGGCACCTGCCACGAGGAGGTGTGGAGCCTTGGCAAGGTCGAACATGAACACCTCGTTCGAGATGGTCTTACCCACGGCACAAGGAAGCTCCATGGTGCTCTCCTGGTAAGTGCGGCTGCTGAGCACGCTCTCCATTGACACGATGCACTTCTTCTTGTTCGGCACCTCGATACCTATTGTTCCCTTACCAGGGATAGGAGCGATGATACGAATACCCTCGGCAGCAAGTGAGAGGGCAATGTCGTCTTCAAGGTTACGAATCTTGCTGATACGTGTTCCCTCGGCAGGAACTATCTCGTAGAGCGTGATTGTTGGACCTATCGTTGCCTTGATACTTGCGATTTCCACACCGAAGTTCTTGAGCACCTGCTGTATGCGCAACTTGTTGGCATTCTGCTCTGCCATGTCGATGGAAGGGAGCGAACTGTCGCCGTTGCTTGCAAGGAGGTCAAGCGTTGGGTACTTGTAAGTCTCCAAGTCCTTGTGTGGGTCGTAAGGAGCGGTAGGGTCGATGTCGCGTACTATCTCGCCCGTTCCAAGCTCCGTCTCAGCCACGGTCACGTCGAGGTCAAGCCCCTCGTTCTCCTCCCCCACCCTTACGGTCTCAGGATTAGGAGCGATGGTCACCTCAAGCTCGCCGTCGTGCTGCGAACCGGCAAGACCCTGTGCGTTCAATGCGGAAAGCGCATCGGCAATGGCCTGCTCGCTGTCCGTATCGTCAAGTGATATGGTGTTTGAAGGAGTTGGCTCTGCCTCGTCCTCCACAACGTCATTGTCGTCGTCCTCTGTCTCGGCAACGTCCTCGCCGTCGCCCTCTTCTTCTTCCTCCATATCCTCTGCCTCGTCCTCTGACGCATCGGCATCATCCTCGGCATCGCCCCCGGCAATGTCAGCAGCGTCCGCATTGTTAGCGGCGGCTGCGGCTTCGGCAGCAAGGGCGGCAGCAGCTGCGGCGGCCTCTGCCCTGAGACGGCGCTTCTCCTTCAGCTTGTTGAGGAAGGAGAGACGGAAAAGACCACGGATGACTTCCACCGTCTTAGTGCTGATGTAAACGAGGAAGAAGACAGCAAAGAGTGCAAGCGAACAGATGATACCCGGCACTCCCACACGTCCAGCGAGATAGTCAATCACGAGGATGCCGTGCATTCCTCCGAGCTTGAGGAACGAGCGGTCAAGATATGGGATGTAAGTACCGATGAAGGCAAGGCACACGCTGAGCCAGAGCATGAACAGTGCCGAGAAGATGAACTTCTTGACAAGTCGGATGCGGTACACATTCATCAGTCGGAATCCTACGAGGATGAAGAACGGAGGAATGATGAATGAGGCAAGGCCGAAACAGTTGTTGAGGAAGAAGAATGCAGTGTTTGCACCCAGTGAGCCGCACACGTTCCTTATGTCGTGGCTGTCATAGTCGCCATTGCCGTCAAGGAGTGAATAATCCACGTCACCCGTGAAGAGGTATGATATGAAGGCAATGAGCATGAAGATGGCAAATAACACAAGAGCAAAGCCTATACCAAAAAAGGATAGACTTTGCTTTCCGACACCCTCATACGCATTCAAAGTCGAAGAACCGTCATCGACCTCTGGTTTCAGTTTACCTTTGCTCTGAGTTGATTTCTTTGTTGTCTGTTTAGTGGCCATTAATAATATTTACATTCAAGTTTCGCTTACGCTTCACTTGCAAGGAGTTAAAAAGAGGAGTTAACTTCGTGGAGTTAAAGAGGAGTTAAAAAGACGAATGTCCGTTTTGGATAAACGAAAATTAAAAAAATTAAGGAACTTTTCTCACTGAAGGTAAAATTTCTTATAATATTCTTCGTAAAAAATCAGCGAACAATCAAACGTCTCTTTATCTTCCTATATAACTACAATTTAACTACATTTTTACTACAAGCTAACAACTACAATTTAACTACAAGCTAAAGAGTTGAGTTAATATTAGCACTTAATATTAAGTTCCTTCACTATTGCACTAATCTCGCCCATTGTAGTGATGCGGGCAGGTACAAGAGGAAGGCGAAGTTCGTTTTCGATAAGTCCCATGCTGCTGAGCATAGCCTTTACTCCGGCAGGGTTACCATCCACGAACAACAGTTTGAACAGTTCCGTGAACTTGTGATGGATGGTAAGAGCGTTCTGGTAGTCGCCATTGAGAGCGAGGCGAACCATGCGGCTGAACTCCTTAGGAAGGGCGTTTCCGATGACGGAGATGACGCCTGCGGCACCGAGTGTGATGAGTGGGAATGTTATTCCGTCGTCACCTGATATTACGTCAAAGTCGGCTGGCTTGTTCTTGATGATATCGTCTATCTGTGTGAAGTTGCCGCTTGCCTCCTTGACGGCCACGATGTTCTCACAGTCACGAGCAAGTCGGAGTGTTGTCTCGGCTGTCATGTTCACTCCCACGCGTCCAGGAACGTTGTAGAGAACGACAGGAACAGGGCTTGCTTCTGCTATTGCCTTGAAGTGCTGGTAGAGACCTTCCTGTGATGGCTTGTTATAGTAAGGACATACGCTGAGGATTCCGTCTATTCCCTTGAAGTTCGTATTCTTGATGGTTTCAATGACAGCGGCAGTATTGTTGCCACCCATACCCAAGAGAATAGGTATGTTACGTCCCTGAACCTTCTCCTTTACTATATCGATTATATTTTGTTTTTCCTCAGCGTTGAGACAAGGTGTCTCACCCGTTGTTGCAAGGATACAAAGGAAGTCTATCCCGTTAGATATCTGGTAATCCAGAAGGCGGCGGAGAGCGGTGTAGTCAACTGCGCCCTCGCTCGTGAATGGAGTGATGAGCGCAACGCCCAAGCCCGTAAATTTGTTTCGTGACATATTATTT
The DNA here is from genome assembly GCA_017540585.1 of Bacteroidaceae bacterium. GTDB lineage: Bacteria > Bacteroidota > Bacteroidia > Bacteroidales > Bacteroidaceae > Minthosoma. The sequence goes on from JAFYAT010000071.1 coordinate 17,973, forward strand.
ATTATCTGTGTTGTTTTCTAAATATGGTGCAAAAATACAAAATTATTACGAAACAATTATTATTTTTTTACTTTTTTTATTTCCGACGTCACAACATACTTATTTCGTAGCGAAAGGCAGTGAGGTTTGGAGATAAACACAGAGGCACAGAGGACACGGAGTTGTTAAGGTTGTGAGGTTTCAGGTTATCGGGTCGCTACGCTTTCAGGATTGAATGTTCATTGCCACATGTATCAAACCTAACAACCTAAAAACCTGATAACCTGATAACCTCTCAAGATATTCTCTGTGCCTCTGCGCTTCCTTAATTCTTAATTTAGAATTGTCGGGGAGCTTTTCACGTAATAATCCGAAAAATCCTTGCACCCTTCGGGCAGTTCATGCCTCGTAAGACAGGCACCAATGCAGTTGGCAACATCCAACAGATTATTGTAGAGTCTCTCGCCTGGGGTGTCATTGTCAGGATATACATGCAGGTTCAATCCCTTGTGGAGGGAACGTAGGCGAGCAAAATCCTCATCCTTGAGTGTCGTTGCCGAAGGGATGGCTATGGCTTTCTTACCCGAACTGAGGAGTGCTATGCAATCGGTCACGCCCTCACTCACATAGAGTGGCTCGTTATCCTTGAGATAGCGGAGTATGGGGAGATTGAACACGTGAATACTGCTGTTGCGTGGAAAACGGAAACGTGGCACACCTTCCTTTTTTACCAACGCACGACTCTGCACATTCAGTACCCTACCGTCAATGTCACGGTACGGAAACAGTAGCGAAGGAGCATCGTAGAACGGCTTGCCAGCCCTCCAGCATGGAGTGGGTTCAATGATGCTGCTGATGCCCAACCACTCCACCACCTTGGGATTATAGTGTCGCTGACCGAAGAGAAAATCACGTGCCACCTGATTCAATACAGGACGACTCACAAGGCTCGACAGATATTCCACATCGGGAGGATAAGACTTGACAAGTTTCACCGCTGGTGCATACTCCGTGGTGATGATATTATGTTCGTCAGCAAGCCACTTGCACGCATCCCTGAAAGGAACTCCGAGCACCTTCATCGCAAGGTCGATGGTATCGCCATGAGCATCGCACACGAAACATCTGTAGGTATTGCGACTCACGCTGAATGATAACGAAGGGTGACTGTCATCGTGGAACGGGCACAAGCACTTATGCTTGTTCACCCTCAATCCCAGTCTCTCTGCCACACCCTCAATGGGCAAAGAACGTAAATTTGATAATTCAAAATTCATAATTACTTCCCTACGGTCAGTGAGACCGCTTCGCTTAGTTCTTAACTCTTAATTCATAATCCGTTCTTCTCGTACACATCCTTTTCGCCTTCCACCTCATGAATGAGTTTTTTGCGAAGCCATTTGAAGAGGAACTGTCGAGGCAGCGTACCAAGTTCAAGTTGCTTGACCTTAGCCTTCAGTTGTTCACGGCTGAAGCGCTTAGGCATCTGGTCATAGAGAGGCACATTGTCGTCACCCTCGTCAACAGCATCCCCCGTTATATTCACAATGGTCTGCTCATACATCTTACCGAAGAGCAAAAGCTGATTGTGGAGTATGTAGTCAGCAAAGAAATAATAGAGTCGGCGCACATGATTTCTCTGCTTCTCGTTCTCGTCCCACAGGTGATAAGCGATGGCAGCAAGCCTTGCAGCACTCGTACTGGCACGCTTGTAGAAACAGTTGTGGGCATTGGAACAGGTCTTGCCTATCATCTCACGCTGACGTGTACACCATGCCTTCACGTCCTTGTCGAGCCACCCCATAGGTATCTCCTTCACAGGTTGCAGATTGTCATTATCGCCATACGTCTCCCCCATCAGCACATCCTGCCAGTGGTGCACAAGAGCCAGCTCGTCATTGGTCAGTTCCCTGAATTCGGGTGCAGGCTCACCAAGCAGGTCACCCAGCAGGGCAAAGATGATACGGTTCACGTTGCCCGACTCACAAGCATCCTTGTCGAGGTACTTGTACAATATCTTAGGAGTAGTGTTGTAGATGCTGCACCAGTTGATGTCCACCGTTGCATTGTACGAAGCATCACAGTTGGTATCCACGCTCGTCTCGCTGCCCCAGTCGTATGCCAACTTGCCTATGTCACGAAGGTCGCCATAGCTGCCCCTGCGCTCCACGAGAGTTGACAGTTCGTCAGTGTAGATGAAGAACGAAAGAGGCTCACCATACTTGCGCACAAACATGTGGGCACGCTTCACAATCTTGTTCTTCGTAAACTTCATCAGGCAGCGTTTCACCGTCACAGGCTCCTTAGGCTTGTCCTTTGACTGCCCCTTGGTGCGCTTCAGCTCAGCATACTCCAGTTCCTGCATCTCGGCTTCATGGTCAAGGGCAAGCAGTGGAGCAAGGATGAGCTTATACACATTACGACTGAACGACTTACCGTCCGAACTCTGTCCCACCACTATGCACTGCAACAGCAGATGGTGCATGACCCTGTCATAGGCATAGCGGAACACGAGACGAGGACTCATTGCACTGAAGCATACCAGTGCACACAACACATTGGCTATACTGAAATTTGGATTGTCAACCTGATTCCAGAAACCACGCAACACAGGAGGCAAATCACGCACTGTGATATTGTATTTTTCTTTTCCTTTCATATTATAAAATATTAATAAGTCAAGTTTAGGAATTTCTTTTCTTGTAGTAAAGAGGAGTAAAGAGAAGTAAAATGGAGTAAAGAGACATTACAATGTCAATACTATTTGGCAAACAGGCTATCGTCTTTTTACTTACTTTTAATCCTTTTTACTCCATTTAACTCCAAAAATTAGCAAGATAAAAACTTGCGAAACCTTAAAAATAGATTACCTACAGAATACAAGCTTGAACAGCTCCACAATCTCCTTGAAGAACTCACTCATCGTAGCCCTTCCCTCAGGCAATATCACCTTCAGAGTCCTGTTATGTCCCAGTGGCGAAGCCATCAACACGGCATTGCGTGTAGAGGCTATCACCACATTCTTCTTACGTGGTGTGCTGTTCTTCACCTGTTCAGCAACTGTCACCTCGCCAGTTGTATTGATACTGACACTTGTCTTTCCGCTCAGCGGTATAAGACGAACCATACGGTCCAATCTAAAATTTATTTGTTTCATATTATTTATAAATTTTTATTATTTAATCATTTTCATTGACTCGATTATTGTCTCGAAGATAAACTGCATCACAGGGTCAGCATACTTCCTGTCAACGCCGAATCGTAGCTTAGCAATCAGCCCGTAGCACAAGTCCTTCTGGTCTCGCTTCTTTATTCGCTTGAAAGCCACTCTCACGACTCTCTGCTGCGCCTCCGTCAACAACTCCCATAACTGCTGCTGAGGAGAAATCATCTGTCTATTATAATTACACATAAAATTTTTCAATTAAAAAAATAACAAAACTTCTCGGCCAAGAACATCAATGATTTTCATTGACACGGCAAAGGTATGAAGCATACCAAAGCTATTCAATACTTAGTGAAAGGATGTACCCCGATTATTTCACTTGCGTATGTCAAGCTGAGCAAGAAGTATCTCCCTGAAAGCCATATTCAGTTCGTTACGTCCGTCACCACCATTAGCCACTCTCCTATCATATTCCTCATTGAGGATAGAGACGAACACTTTAAGACAATACCCATCTGTACTCACCTTACCCTTCACTCCACTTCTTATACGACGCAGCGTAGGCAATGTGATACCGTATGTTTCACGCAACTTTGAGTGACTCCAACCCAAACTGATGACGCTATTATATGCCAGCGTCAGGGCACTTTTCGCCTTTTGGCTCATAATTTGTAAAAAATTACGAGCAGAGCGAAAGCGCTTTCTTCCTCCCGTGGCTTGTTTTTCATTCCGCGGATGCCACAAGAGTATCTACTCTGTTTAGTAGATTGGTGCTATTTAACTCTAACGACAGACAGACACGCACCTATGAACCATCTGTCGCACACACAATCATTCGTCTCTTACCATGAGACAGACAATTTGCATGTCTTTGAGGCAAAATTACGGAGTTCATCCCAAACAGAAATCATATCCGTTGACACAGCCCATATTATACGGCGTTAAACCTGTCTCAGGCTAACCCGAGAAAAATACAGGCATAAAAAAGCCGTGGAATCATTTCTGAAACCACGGCAAAATTCCGATATTCTAATAATAATACCAAAAAAAATAATAGACCTTAATAGACCCAAATAATTAAGGGTCTATTAAAGTCTATTTCGTCTATCGTTTCTCTGGTCTTTTTATTGGCTCTGCATTTTTGCTTGCTCTCTGCCATGCAGTTTTACTAAAAGCCAAGCCTGCATCATGCAAGGCATTATAAGAAGGAATCTTAGAAAGAATACCTTTACCCTTCAACTCATACAAATATTTTGCAACAGAAGGTGCATCCAAAGCTTCTACCATATATTTCTTTAGCTCGTCAATCTGCTTGTCCTTATCATCACACACAAAGCAATTGCTTAAAGGAATAGCAGGACGACCACTTTTCTTTTTTGGTGTTTCCTTTTCTGCTGCAACAGGAGTCTCACTTGTTGTCTGACAAATAGAAATCTTTATGCCATAATAATTTTCAAATTCCTTTTTTAACTTTGGGTGAAGTTGAGTTATAACGTAATTGATTCTAAAAACAGTAAAAAAATACTCATCAATATAATAAATGAGCGAAGGCTTAAACCACAATTCGGAACAAATACCTCCATTTTCAAAATAAAACAAGGAATTGGGATTCATATTATGAATAATATAATTTGAATACATCTCTATACATTTATAGGACCTTGCTGTCAATTGGGGAAATTGAGCAATAACAGAATCATAATCCCCACTACCACATAACTTCAAATTTTCAAGAATGTATTCAAATACTTTTTTCCAGTCAGATACACTGGATTCAAAAGATAATTTGCCTGTATTTTGATACAAAATATTCTCAATAGAATTAACTAATGAGTCATGTTCCTTATTAACTACATCAATCCCTCTTTTTTTGAATAAGATGTGGAAAGAACCTGCGTTTATATTATCAATCAATTTAGATTGTTGAATAGTATACTCATTAAATAACAAATAATTATATATAAACCTTGCTCCATTATTATATATTCGCACAATATCACATGACATTTTATCTAATTCCAAAACTATATTGCTTATGTTTTGGAATTCTTTATACGAAGCCAAATCTGCATTTTTATCCTTTGATAAAATTTTATCAATATGCTCAATCCTACGTATATCAAAATCTCGGAATATTCGATGATATTCGCCATCAACTTTACCATCCGAAGGATTGAAAACAAGCTTACATCCTGACACTAAATCCAAATAAGACAAAAAAATTGGTTGCCAAAACTCAAATTTAGCAAGAGGGTTTTGCGTTGCCATTGAATAACTTATGACAAATATATTATCTGTCTTGGTCTTATACAGTTTGTCAATTAAGATTTCCCAATCAGTAAACCATTCTTTATTCACAATCATGCCGAGTACAATCAACTCGACCTCCTTATCTTTAGTATTAAAATGGCTTTTGCATTTTTCAATGGCTGCCAATATTTCTTTTTGTTTATTATACAAATATTCTTCTAACATTACTCTAAGGTATTTATATTTTACAGCTCCAAAGTTACATAAAAAGTTGCATATTCAAAACAAAAACAGCACTTTTTTCTTTTGGGCACTGGTTAAATGCTTTTTAGAAGAAGCAGACGCACTTCTTTCCTACCAATGAAAAGTACGTCAAGAATCAAAACATGATTTAAAAAAGCCAAAATAACAGATAACAGTTTTAGGGTCTATCTTGTTAAACCGTGTCTGAGCTTCGTTTATATATATTGTTTTTTTCTTGTTTTATTTTGTAATTTTAGAATTTTAGTTTACTTTTGCAATTATAATAAAATATATTTTAGTATGACAACCATGCAACTTAATGCAGAACTGCTCCGAAACATGAGCATAATTGCTGAAGACGAGAATCTTTTAAGAAGAGCTACAAAATACTTGCACAAGCTCGTTGCTGAGAAAAAAGCAGATCCGACGCTCCTAACAAAAGAAGAGTTCTTTGCCCGTATAGACAAGGCAGAGAAAGATATTGCTGAGGGTAAAGGTATCACTTTCACGAATAAAGACGAAATGAATGCTTGGCTAAATTCTCTCTAATGAAATACACTATTACTTATTCTCCTGAAGCCCAAAAGGGACTTACCAAACTGAAGCGTAGCGAACCTGCATCTTTCAAGAAAGTTGTCAAACTGCTCAATGAGATTGCAGAGCATCCTCAAACTGGCACTGGACATCCAGAACCACTGAAAGGAAAGCCTGAGAATCGCTGGAGTCGTCAGATTACCAAGAAACATCGTTTGGTATATCGCATTTTCGAGACAGAAGTTCACGTTGATGTGCTCTCTGTCTATGGGCATTATGATGATAAGTGATTTCATTTGCCTATTCAAATAATTATCGTAAAATTGCCTGTTTCAAAGCGTCGCACTCCTGAGAAATCATATCGAAGTTCTCTTGCAGGCGGCCAACCTTGGATTTGATGGTCGAGAGTAGCTACGACGGATTATTGTTTTCACAGCAATCAATTGAAAATTTCGTCAAGTATCAAAACATAAAAAAAAGAAAAACATAAAAACAAGATTTATTCCTGACATGATGAATTTATCCGACGCTGTCGGACTTATCTCCAAGGTCTCCGTGCCCTCCTCGGAGCATGAGCGACCTCTGTGTACTCTAAATTCCTCTACGAGATAAGAATGGTAACGAAAAGACTCCGCGCCTCTGTGCTCTCTGTGGAAGATTAAAAATCAACAAGTTTGCTTCTACTACCCAGTTTCGCATGGATGATTTCCAAGATTCATTGCTCACAAAAGCGTTACCCGTTACCCGTTACCTCGTCTCGTTTTTTGTCTTTATCATGCTTCGACAC
>JAFYAT010000072.1 GCA_017540585.1 Bacteroidaceae bacterium
TGACGACAACGGAAGCTTCTAAAGACCTAAAGACCCACCCTAACCCTCCCTATAGGGATGGAGAGAGAGCCCCCTATCCCCCAAAGGGGGCAGCCATTCGGGCACATACTTCTCCGCAAAAAATCACGAACACAGAGAGCACGAAGGGCACGGAGATGGTAATTTTTTTGAGAACACGAATTACCGTGAATTTGCCATAAATTGTCATGAATTTTAACACTAAACTTTAGTTAGGCGTAGCCAATTATCATTAATTATGATTTCGACATCGAAATCTATTTGTGATAATTAAATTGTTAAAAAAATATTCATGATTATTCGTGGTCAATTACATGATAATTCATGCAAAAAAAATGGTTTGACAACTCTGTGCTCTCAGTGTCCTCTGTGTTGGATGTCTCTTCCGCGAGAACTTAAAAACTTACAAACTTAAAAACTTATGAAACCAGAAACAAAGTCAAAATGGGACACCATCATCAAGCTTGCCATTGCTATCCTCAGCGCCATAGCTGGTGCTATCGGTGCAAGCGCTTGTAGCGTAATCATTTAAGCGCATAAGCAAGGGACATCTGTACAAGTGCAAATGTCCCTTTAATTTGTGTTGTCTGACATGGTAACGTCTCTTTACTCCTTTTAACTTCTCTTTACTCCACTTTACTACAAGAGAAGTACTTCCAAAATTTGAGTAAAAACAGGGTATCAGAAAAAGCAACTGTAAGACTGTAAGAACTGTAAGATTATAGTTTTGCTTCTCTCTATAAGGCAGATTTATAATAATATACGATACTGATGGACTTACGCCTCTTATTGCTCCTTCACTTTTAGTAGGTGGGAAAGGTGGAAATTTAGCCACCAAATAGGGGTGGAATTCAAAAAATCTTTGTAACTTTGTGGCTACATTACCGTTGGTCTGTCACATGACAATCTGACTGAGGTAATGTACTACATATTGAAAGGCGTTACTGACGCTTTGTTTTTGTACTTCGAAACTACCACTTTTGAATTGCATACAAAAACAAATGCAGATGTGACCTCACGGAGGTGTTGTATATACTTATCCGTAAGTGTGCTGCGAGGATTATGTGTCCTCAATGCACACTTTACGGCTGTCTATATACTTCAACGTGGGTGTTTACTCTGTCTGTTTTTTGCAAGGGCTGTGGTAGGCCTCGAAGTGGAACGGGCAGATGTTAAGCATCCACGGCTTTTTTTATGTAGTCATTTACTGATATTTTTTCATTTGTTCGCTTTGGATGTTTATGCGGAAAACACGTGATGGATTTATCTGTCACACGATTAGAGAAATAAGTAAAATATAAACTAACAGATAAGGAAATATAGTGTCTTTGACATCCTTGATTTGGCTGATTAACCAGAATTAGCACTCTCAGAAACACATCAGTCGGACAAGCAATTGGATGTCTGCGCTCATAAGGGCGTGGACAGTCGGATTATTGTCTGATGTGGGCTTGTGCTAAGCCTTGGTTAAACATACATCCCTTCCACGCCCCCTTTTCCAAAAAAGAAGAGAGGGCTTTTTTATGTCAAAGAAGTTTACGTTCATAGATTTGTTTGCTGGAGTTAATGTTTTTGTAGAAAAACTCCAGTTGGTTTACCATAACGTTATATATCAAAAAAAACTTTTGATATATAACGTTTTAGTGTTCTGCAAATAGAGTTCTTTGTCTTGTAAGTTTTAGAAAAACAGGCTTTTTGTTTGTTGACTAAATTATTGAGATGTTACATCAAGCCAAAACATATCTTCATACAATTTGGGGAGAAAATCCCAAACAGATTCGTGGATTAAACTATACTCTTGAACAACAAGAGGCAATTATTTATAGCCATTTGATACTTATGAACCATGGCTTTGGAGACCCTCATCCTTTTTGGAGTCTTGGTGAAAGACTTCTTGGTCTGTGGGTGGATAGTTTGATTGACGCACATTGTGAATTGACATCAATAGGTGAAGTTGCCTATATTGAGAATTTGCATGCATATTATCGAGAAGAAGCGGATAGACTATTTTCTAATGGGAAAAGGACAAATATATTACGTCGTTTATTGCAACCATTGGGCGAAAAACATTTTAACCAATTAGTAAATGGTCATTTTGATTTTATCGACCTGTTTGCTGGTATTGGTGGCTTCCATCAAGCTATGCATTCTGTAGGTGGACATTGTGTGTTTGCAAGTGAGTGGGATAAATATGCAAGAATATCCTATGAGGCAAATTATAAAGATATTGCACCTAATCTTTTTGAGAATGATTATAGATATTTTAATTGTGATATAAATGATGTAAGGCCTGAGGATATTCCTAATTTCGATGTTTGCTGTGGTGGTTTCCCTTGCCAAGCTTTTTCTATTGCTGGACTTAAACGGGGATTTGAAGATACAAGAGGAACTCTTTTCTTTAATATTGCAAATATCGTTAGATACAAGAAAGAACATGGGCATGCGCCTAAAGTTCTATTGCTGGAAAATGTTAAAGGTCTAAAGAGTCATGATAAAGGAAATACCTTAAGAGTAATTCTTGCAACGTTGGATGAATTGCGCTATGGTTATTGTGTTGAGGTTCTTAATGCAAAATATTTTGGAGTCCCTCAAAATAGGGAACGTTTATTTATTGTAGCTTGGGATTTAGACCAGATACCTGATGGGGATTTCAGATTCCCTTATGGTATTGACGAAGAGGGTAATGTTATTTATGAGAAAGAGCGTGTCGCGACAGATGCAAAAGAAACTCATATCTGTGACATTTTTGAGCCAAGGGCGACAATTGATGCAAGTTATACTATAAGTGATAGAATGTGGATAGGCCACCAAGAGCGTAAACGCAGAAATAAAGAGAATGGAAAAGGTTTTGGATATTCTCTATTTCCTCCGGACGCAGCTTATAGTAGTACAATTTCTGCTCGTTATTGGAAAGATGGTAGTGAAATCCTGATAGACCAGTCTTCTATGGGATTAAATCCTCGTAAATTGACTCCTACGGAAGCTGGTAGATTGCAAGGTTACAACATACAAGGTAATGGCTGGGAAAAAATGTGCACGGGGCTGACTACTCATGAACAGATGCCATTTAATATAGTCGTGTCAAAAAAAGAAGCATATCATCAATTTGGTAATAGTGTGGCAGTACCCGTTATAAAAAGACTTGCTGCTGAAATCGTAAAACAATTAATGTGATATGGAAGAATTAAAGGATTTGGAGGAAATGCGTAATACTGCATCTCGCAGATTGGATACGTATAATAAAGGAAAAGATTTTGTTTTGCCTGAAATATTTAAGGCAAACGTGAAAGATATTGGTGGTAGCCAAACTACATATAACGATTATTCTGTAATAGTAAAAACTAGTGGTGGATTAAATATTTATCTGCCAAATCAGTGGTTATATATAGCTTCATATTTTACAGATTTTTATAATGAATTGATTCGTTATAGAAAGGTAGCTCTTAGTGTGTTTTCACCAGATAAACTTAAGGAACTAAAAGATAATGAGCTTTCTGCTGAAGATAAAGAATCTATAGAAAAATTGGATTTGTCTGAGCAGTCTAAGACATATCTTATTGTTTTTATAACAGATTATTCTTGGTGGTCTGGTGGTAAAACTGTTGATAGACAGGATTTCTTTAATTCTCCAATTTTAAATAGTTCAAAGTTGGTAAATGTGTCTCAAACATATGTTGCAGATTTATGTGCATTTCTTGCAGATAAACCTGAACTTGTTGAGGCTATTATTGAAAGTGCAGAAGCGGCACAAAAAGAAAATATTCTGCCTCAAACAGATTTTCCTCTCCAACAGATATACTATGGTGCTCCTGGTACAGGTAAATCGCATGTGGTAAAGGCTATGACGGAGGGGAAAAAGGTTATCCGTACCACCTTCCATCCTGATAGCGATTACTCTACATTTGTGGGTGCATACAAGCCAACTACAGGGCTTCTGCCTATATGTAATGAATTGGGACAACCTATCAAGATTGGCGAGAATGTTTTGCATAAGGAACAGATTGCATACGAGTTCGTGCCACAGGCTTTCTTGCAGGCATACGTTAAGGCTTGGGAGTTCTATGCAGAGGCTTCAGAGGATGAAGAACCAAAGGCGCAGTTCCTCGTGATAGAGGAAATAAACCGTGGTAACTGTGCTCAGATATTCGGAGACCTTTTCCAGTTGCTTGACCGTAATGCGGCAGGGTTCTCTGACTATCCGATAAATGCTGATAAGGATATGGAGAAACAGCTTGCTAAGATGTTCAACGGAATGCCCCCAATACCTATGGCAGACAGCATAAATGCCCTGTATGGCAAGGATGTGGTAAGTGATGTCGTTTCGGGTAAGATTCTTTTGCTTCCAAATAATCTCTATATATGGGCAACCATGAATACGAGCGACCAATCGCTTTTCCCTATCGACTCTGCCTTTAAGCGTCGTTGGGATTGGCAGTATATGCCTATTTCTGATGCAAAGAAGGGTTGGCAGATAGAAGCGAATGGAAAGCGTTATGATTGGTGGCAATTCCTCCAGAAGATAAACGACAAGATAGAGGCGGCTACATACTCGGAGGACAAGAAACTTGGCTATTTCTTCTGTAAGGCTAAGGATGGTATTATTGATGCAGAAACCTTTGTCGGCAAGGTGTTGTTCTATCTCTGGAATGATGTATTCAAGGACAATAGTTTTGATGACGACAAGACGTTGTTTACGGATGAAGATGGTACTCCTCTTTCTTATCATAAGTTCTATACCGTTGATGACAATGGTAACGCAAAGATAGCAGAAGACAAGGTTGTGCTGTTGCTTAAAAACCTTGGTTTGTTGCCTGTGGAAGAGAGTGAGATAGAAGATACTGAAGAGGAAGAAGATGAAGATGGAAACACTCTTTCTTCTGGAAAACGTAACTATGATAAATTCTCTGTTAATGGTAATGGTAGTTATGGAAAGAACCTTCTGGCATCTGAATGTATGAAAGAGTATATCAGACTTAATCCAGAAATGCCAGTTAATGAGGTTTATGCTAATTGGCAAAAACTTGGAAACATAGTTCCGCATTTTGTGGAAACAAAAGAAGTCTATGAGGCACGAACAGATATAAATAAACGAACAGTAGAGATTCCTTGTGGAGATTCCGTGATTTATGTTGAGAAAAACGGATATGGAAATAATGGAGCGGTTGAAGCTTTAATTAGTGCCGTTAACAAACAAGATTGGGGTATAATACTTGCAAGGATTGAAGGATGAGAATTGTCTTTGAACAGCATCAATATGACGAGTCAGATATAAAGAATGACTTGGCAGACATCTTTGAGTTGCAGGATGTAAACAAGAAGGTCAGCATTAGCTATGTTGGCTACTTTTACAGCCCGAAACTCAAGGATTGCGTGTTCATATTGCCAAAGGTTCTGCTCAAGGATAAGGACGGAAGGGAGGTTATTGCTGATGTTCCTCAATATGTGGACAAGGATGGCAATAGTCGTGACGTTACGCCTGAAGATATAATCTCACAGGAGGGGCAAAAGAAGTTCCTCAAAGGTGAGTACCAAAAGTTCATATATGAGTTTGCCGTATGGATTTATCGCTCCTTGGACGTGTATAGGAGGCTGAATCCAAATACGACAGCCATATATTACCGCCAGTTGCCACAAGAGGGCAGGGGTAGGCGACATCATGCCCAAACGTATCTTGACATCATCCTCTCATTGATTAGGTTCAACCAGGAAAACAGAAACTTCTTCACATTCACGATAAAGAACCTTCATCGTGGACTTAACAAGATAAACTGGAACAGGACTATAAGTCGTTCGCAGATGTTCCTGCAGGATGACTCTCCCATCTATATTAAGCCTGTGAACAAGAAGAAGGTAATAAACATGGACGAGGAACTGTTTATTATTTTCTTCAGCATCCTCAAATTCCTTAATGACAGCTATGGATTCAAGACTCCAATAAACTGTATGTACGAGTTGATTACGGGCAGTAAGTTTGAGGCGTACCGTAAGGGGCTTGGCAAGGTTAGGCTTCGCCAGATAAAGTACAAGTATTTCTCCGACAAGATGCTGGAACTATGGAATTTGTGCTATGTCTTCTTTGATGCTTCGAAAGAGATGGCTATACATACGGAACAGAAGGAGTATCTGTTGGCAAAGAACTACGAGCATGTGTTTGAGGCGATGATTGACGAGCTTATTGGCGACAGGAACATTCCGAGGGGTCTCAAGGAGCAGGATGACGGAAAGCGTGTTGACCACATGTACACATACGATGCCCTTACTTCGAGCAATGATGACGACGACCAGATATACTACATTGGCGACTCAAAGTATTACAAGAGTGGTCATAAGCTGGGACGTGAGTCAATATATAAGCAATACACGTATGCAAGGAACGTGATACAATGGAACATAGACCTGTTTGTGAACGGCAAGAGTAGCAGCTGGGTGGACGAGACTGACTATGAGGCTGACCAAAAGGACTATGGCAAGATACGTCTTCGTGATGATGCTAAAGACCCATTGACGGAGGGATATAATGTGATTCCTAACTTCTTCCTGTCTGCATACGTCAATGCGAACCGTGAGTATGTGGAGGATTGTAATATCCGTATCCATGAGAATAACGGACAGCATGCCACATACATTTCGTACCAATGGGAAAACAGGCTCTTTGACCGTGACACGTTGATTCTCTCGCATTATGACGTGAACTTCCTATATGTCATTTACCTTTATTCGCGCAACAAGAGCAACGAGAAGGCTATGTGGAGGGAGAAGGTGCGCAAGATGTTCCGTGACGAGATAAGGAAGGTTCTGGCAGATAGGTTCGACTTCTATGCCATGAAGAGCCTTGGCAATCCTATTGCAGGTGAGCAGTTTGTGAAGGAGCATTTCAAGGAGCTACAGGGTAAGCTGTACCGTCCTTATGGTGACAAGAACCTGTATGCCTTGGCTCTTGAAAAGAAGGATGGAGTGGATAATGCTTCGTCTGACTTGTACCAGATGCTTGGCGATTATTTTGTCATAAGCAAGGTTGACCTCGGCTATAATCCTAATGATGACTTGACGAATGAGGTTGTCAAGTATCAGCAGGAGCATCCATATCAATCCATACCTACCGACTGGTTGCCAGAATATCATATTGAGAGGTTCAAGTCTGATTATGTCGTGGTCGGAATGTATCATGACCAAGAACATTGGGACTGGATAACGGGCAAGAACGACAGGGGCTCGTTGATATATAACGTGCGACTGGACAAGAGCCGTAAGGGTGCGCAGACAAGGAGTCAGTTACGCCAGATGAAGGCTAAGTTTGCCATTCTTTATGAGGAGGGTAAGGATGTCAATGCGTATCATGTGTTCCGAATACATGATACTGCCGTCATGTCGGAGGAGCGAATGACAAGGGCGATGTACCCTCAGAATCATGGAGGACCGAAGGGTGATTACTTCATCTACCGTTTTGATGATGAAGTGACGATAGGTCGCTATGACATTAACAAGTTGATTGCATCAAGGGAGAATCATGTGAATGGCGCACCAATATACCTAACCTGTGAGGAGTTGATGGAGTTTCGAGTTCAATGATAAATGGCTGGTTCACGGAGGTCTTTATGGGAACGAAAGGTAAAAAGACAGGGGGGAATTATTGTTTCATAACAACTGGTTTTACCCTGTTTTTCTTTGTTTTTATCTGTTTTTTCTTCGTCCGCACCTTGGGTGCGATACCTAAATAGCCATTCGGGATAGTGCCGCTTTCCGCAGCCATGCACGAGTCGCTATCCTCGTCAGGCAACAGGTAAGGAGACGAGTGGTCCTGAAGATACATGTGATTAAGAGTATAGGCAAGCGACTCAAGGGTGTTGTCGCGTACCGAGGGCTTCAGCTCACATTCCCATACCGTGATGCTGTGCCATCCCATGCTCACCAGCTTCTGCTGTTCCTCCTTGTCACGCTCCTTGTTACGGGCAATCTTCCTCACCCAGAAATCTGTGTTCGACTTAGGCACGGAATAGTACCTGCATCCCTCGTGTCCGTGCCAGAAACAGCCATTCACGAAGATGCACGTACGGTACTTGCGGAGCACAATGTCAGGATGCCCCGGCAGTCGTGCATCATTCACACGATAGCGGAAGCCCTTTGCCCACAAGAACCGCCTCACCACCATCTCCGGCTTCGTATTCTTGCCCTTGATGGCAGCCATATTATTATGCCTCTGTGACTGAGTCAACACATCCATCTGAATAAAATGTCAAATTTATACAAAAATTACAGCGTAAATCATAGACGTGCCTTTGTTTTTCTTTCATTACGTGCAAGACGAATCTCCTCGTTTATTTCGTCAAGAGTCATCTCTGGCTCAGATGATGCCTCTGCTCTTGAGCGCATGGCATCAAAAGCCTGTTGTGCCATCTCACGGGCTGTGGTTTGAGAATTGCCCAAACCGATAAAAAATGGAATACTCTTGTTGCGGACAACGGCATTAACAAAGATATTGATTGCCGTATTGGCACTCATTCCAAATTGTTCACAAAGCGAATCGAATTGCATCTTCATCTGTGAATCCAGTCTTACTGTCATTGCTGATTGAGCCATACGTTTTGTTATTTCTGGTATCATGATGATACCTGTTAGACATTATTATGATGCAAAAATAAAATATTTTGCTGATAAAACGTCCCTGTCTTTCGCTAAAATTGAAACACAACCGTTATTTTTCTCCCCAAAATGACCTTCTTTGCTCCCTTGGGGAGCTATTCTTTACTGAATACGCTGTTGCTTGGCTCGGCTAAACTGAAATTATTTTATTTTTTAAGAACCCGCTCCCCAAGGGAGCTAAATACGCAATCTACGCAATCTTATAGACAATCTTAACAATCTTTTGTCATAATTGTTTCTTCTTAGAGAGAAGTGCACTATCTCTCTCATGCTTATCCCATTGTTCCTCTATTTGGATTTTTGTCTTATTTGACATGATTGCTGATGAAAAAGTTGTATAGCACAAACTTTGGTGTCAGGAAGAGTTTCTTGATTTGAAAAAAATATGATAAAACAACTAACAACATTGTTTTTTCAGGTATATAAAACTTAAAAATGTTAAAATAATTATATTTAAGACTGATTTTCGTACCAATATTACTATTATTTGCAGAAATGTTATTAACTTTGCATACATATATAGATAAATGCAATGGCTACAAGAGGAAATCTTCATACATTCCAAGATAATCACGCTATAAAAGAAGCTGTGATTTCATTCACCGTATCTCCACAGATTATCAATCCTCTGTCATATGTTGATCTTCTTAGTGAGGGACACCCTCTTTGTGGTAAATATCATAAGTTTGAACCTGTTAAATTAAAAGAGATGAAAATAGAATCTGGCTTGAATGGTCAGACTGTAGAATCAATAAGGGATGCGGGGTTCAAATTTATAGCTTTTAAGGATGGTAAGACCTCAAAGATAATTCAAGGGTTGCCACAACCAAGGCAAGCTTTACTCACTTTTAATACAGTGGATTATCCTGGTTGGACACAATTCAAGGAGGAAAGTTTGACTGCTGCAAAAGATGTTGCACGCTTCCAACAGGTTTACCAAGTTCATGCTTTTAGTTTGATGTACATTGATGAGTTCTATTTCGATAATGGTAACGAATACAATCCAAAAGAATTATTTAATTTGGAGTCGAGAAATTTACCTCGTGGAATAGAAGATTCTGATTTTGTTGACTATAATTTTAATTTAAGACGACATCATGATGGTAGGAATTATTTTGAAAATGTCTCTGTAAAAGTTTTTAATGAGGGACAAAAGAAAACTATCAGGATTACTGAAAATCTTACTTTTGAAATACAAGCAATACCACTTGTCGATGTGCTTGAAAAGTCAGACATAAAAAACTATCTTGATTTTATTCACAATGAAAATAAAAAAATGCTAAGGGATATTCTATCTCCTCAAATAATTCAAATGATACAATTATGATACTTGCGCCTATACTTCCAAATAATAATCCTGCTTTCATGCTGGATCCTACTCCAATAGAGTATAGAATTAGTGTTAGTTGTCAGGAAGAAGAAATGACAAATGATAGGAAGACTTTCATTTGTCTTACTGATTATGCTATGACGTCTCAGAAAACAGCCTTGAAGAATCGAATAAGTGAACTTGATAATCTTCATGATAACTGGGATATGTATGGTGCTATTGCACCATCAGACGAGGTGATAAAGAATGCCTATAAATTGTTGGATATAGTAATTAATGATGGTTATGTTGCAATAAAGGCAGAAGACATAGTTCCTACACCTTATGGTAGCATAGTAATGGATTTTGCAAATGAAAGAGGGTTGGTATCTGTTGAAATCGGTAAGGCTGAAATTGGTTTCTTTACTGAATTTGTTGATGGCAAAGATTTTGCATCAGATGGAATTGAAACGGATTTCCGTTCTATTCCAACTGCCCTCAAAGAAGTCTTTGATATCCTCTACGATGAACAACGGAGTGTTAGTGCCTGAGGAGATAAAGGATGATGAGCCATGTCTAAGATGTATATATCATCCTTTCCATATCGATTCTAAAGGCAAGATAAGAAGAGAAGCACTACTGCCTCCTAATAACAGAAATGATGTTTCCCTTTTTAGACGGAATTATATGTCTGTTGAAAAATGTATTGCCCATGGTAAGAAAGCAAATGCGTTGATGCAAAAGACCCTTGTTGCAATAGGATCAATAACGCTTAATGATGTCTTGGAGAACAATGATTGGGCTTTGACTCTGTTGGAAAGCCACACTCCTAATGATACTTCTACTTCTGCTATGATACATTCTTCTCCAATGACAAAAAATAATGATGAATATGTTTATGTAAACGTTGAGAAGGTTTATTCTGAAGATCCTAGGATTGATTTGCCTGCACATGCAGATATGCGATACAATTCAAACTTTGTTGGTGGAATCGTTAAAACTCGTATGAGGCAGTATGCATCACAATTAGTGAAAAGGATGGAAATTGTTCCTTTGGAGATTCAAGATTGCTAATTTCTATATAATACTAATTTGGTAATTGTAAATTGATGTAACCTTGACCGTAATGGGATTCCTATATGTACGGAAAAAACTTATGTCGCTTTTTTTTTCGAAGCGGTCTTTTGGAAATACATGAAAAAATGGGGGCATTCTCTCCCTATAGGGAGGGAACGCCATCTGAAATACATAAAGAAAATTAACAATTAATAATTAACAACTTTGCGAAGCGGTCTCTCGGACCGTAGGGACGTAATTAACATTCAGGTTCGATGATATTTTTTCTCTGTGTTGAAAAGAGAAAGGGTATCATGATTAAAAATAAAGATTGTTAAGATTGTCTATAAAATTGCGCAGATTACCTCCCATTCGGTTGGTGAGAAAAGTTGTTTGAAAGATTACCTTCGGTGAGAAAAGTTGCGTATTTGGCTCCCTTGGGGAGCTGGTTTCTGTAATAAATGTGGGGTGGGACGGAGGTCGATGTTTCTTTTACTTTTCAAGTGAAAAGATGTAAAAACTATGAAAATGATAAAAAATCGTGTGTTTTACTTTCCTTTTATATAAATATTCGCTACATTTGCAAGGAATTTGAAATTTCTGAACTTGGAAAAAGAAAAACATTCAACAATATAAATGGAAAAGAAACTACTTCTTGGTGATGAGGCGGTGGCACTTGGTGCCATTCATGCAGGATTGAGCGGAGTGTATGCTTATCCTGGCACCCCATCTACAGAGATTACGGAATTTATTCAGAATGATGCCTTGGCTAAGGAGCGTGGCATTCACAGCCGATGGTGTACTAACGAGAAGACTGCCATGGAGGCTGCTCTCGGTATGTCGTATGCCGGCAAGCGTGCCCTCGTGTGCATGAAACATGTGGGTATGAATGTGTGTGCCGATGCCTTTGTCAACTCTGCTATAACGGGTGCTAATGGCGGTCTTGTGGTACTTGCTGCCGACGACCCTTCGATGCACTCAAGCCAGAATGAACAGGACTCACGTTTCTATGCTAAGTTTGCCATGGTGCCTACTTTTGAACCAAGCAACCAGCAGGAGGCTTACGACATGATGGCTAAGGCTTTTGGTATGAGTGAGGAACTGCATGTGCCTGTAGTGCTCCGTGTAGTCACTCGTCTTGCTCATAGTCGTGCTGCTGTTGTGGTAGGCGACGTGAGAGGTGAGAACGCTCTCAAGGCAAGTACTGACCAGTGGGTTCTTCTTCCGGGAATTGCCCGCAGGAAATATCAGGAACTACTCGACAAGCAACCTAAGATGCTGGCAGCTGCAGAGACTTCTTCGTTCAATAAAGTGGAGAAGGGTGGTGGCAAGCTCGGTATCATTGCTTGTGGTATAGCTTACAACTATGTGAAGGAGAATGTGGGTGACACAGCCAATATCCTCAAGGTAAGCCAGTATCCACTTCCTGAAGACAAGGTAAGACAACTTGCAAAGGATAATGATGCCATCCTCGTGGTGGAGGATGGTCAGCCTGTCGTTGAACAGGATGTGAAGGCTCTTCTTGGAACAGGTTATGTGGTAAAGGGACGTCTCACGGGCGACCTCCCACGTACGGGCGAGCTTACTCCTGATAATGTGGGTGCGGCACTTGGCAAGTCTGTCGGTTCCGCATTCGATAATGCCAAGAACCTTGCTGGTCGTCCTCCTCAGTTGTGTCAGGGATGTGGACATAGAGACGTGTATGGCGCTCTCCGTGAGATTATCGAGGAATATCCTGATGCACGTGTGTTTGGTGACATAGGCTGTTACACTCTTGGCGCACTTCCTCCATTCAAGGCTCTGTCAAGCTGTGTGGATATGGGTGCAAGTATCACGATGGCTAAGGGTGCTGCCGACGCAGGTCTTCGTCCTGCCATAGCCGTGATTGGCGACTCTACATTCACTCACTCAGGAATGACGGGATTGCTTGATGCTATCAATGAGAATGCGCCTATTACGGTCATCATAAGCGATAACCTCACAACGGGTATGACTGGTGGACAGGATAGTGCTGGAACAAACAAGTATGAGGCTATCTGTCGTGGTCTCGGACTTGCTCCTGAGCATCTGCATGTGGTCACTCCACTTCCTAAGAATATTCCTGCCATCGCACAACTTATCCGTGATGAGATTGCATACGAGGGAACAAGCGTCATCATCCCACGTCGTGAGTGCATACAGACGGCTGCACGTCATGCGAGAGAGAAGGCTAAGACCTCTGGAGGCAATTGATAATTGACAGTTGATAATTGATAATTGACAATTGACAGTTGATAATTGATAATTGACAGTTGATAATTAACAATTAATAATTAACATGGAGGCTGACGGATGAAGAAGTAAAAGCCCCGTCCCCCCCAACTTAGCGAAGCGGTCTCACTGACCGCAGGGATGTAACGTGGTGGCCTTACGGGTCGAGCTGGAAGGACTACACATAAATGACGTCAGATAAAGCAGGGATAATCTTCTTGGAGGATTTCTCTGTGAAATGATGAAAATAAAGGTATAAAAAATCCCCCTTGTCCGGATGGACGCCCCCTTTGGGGGATGGGGGGCTGTATTTATGAAGAAAGATATTATTCTCTGCGGTGTGGGAGGACAAGGCATCCTCTCTATCGCAACCGTTATAGGTGAGGCAGCCACGGAGGCTGGTCTCAATCTCAAGCAGGCAGAGGTACACGGAATGAGTCAGCGAGGTGGTGACGTACAGTCAAACCTCAGACTCTCTACAGAGCCTATCTACTCTGACCTTATCGCTCTTGGCAAGGCTGATGTGGTGATAAGTATGGAGCCAATGGAGGCTTTGCGTTATCTTCCTTATCTTGCCAAGACAGGCACTATAGTGACAAGTAGCAAACCATTCGTCAACATACCTAACTATCCTGATGAGGCTGCACTCATGGCTGAGCTTGACTCTATGCCATCGGTCATGAAGCTTGACATCGAGAGTGTGGCTAAGGATGCGGGTAACGTGCGTGGCGCCAACATGGTGCTCCTCGGTATGGCTGCCCCATATATCGAGATACTCACGGTCGAACAGCTTCGTAATGCCATCAAGGTTATCTTTGCTCGTAAGGGTGAAGCAGTAGTTGAGGCTAACCTCAAGGCTTTCGACATGGGAGTGGAGAAAGTTAAGCAATAGAGGCCCCCTAACCCCCGGAGGGGAAATTAAAAGTTAAAAATTAAAAGTTAAAGCCCCCTCCTAACCTCCCCGTGGGGGAGGGACTGGGGTGCAAGTAAAACGAAATAATAACACAACAACAATCAGGCTTTGTTCTGATGATGCTCTCAGCTGCTTTTGCGGATTGGGCGTGTCAGTCTCTCCCCCAACGGGGGAGTCGGAGGGGGGCCGTCTTTTTTGAATAAAACATGATACATAATCCAGCGATTGAGTGCATGGACCGTGAGTCTATGCGTAAGCTCCAGAGTGAGCGATTGATTAAGACAGTAAAGACTTGCTACGAGAAGGTGCCATTCTACCGTAAGAAGATGGACGAACTCGGAGTGAAGCCAGAAGACATAAAGAGTATTGACGACATCACAAAGTTGCCATTCACCACTAAGCATGACTTGCGTGACGAATATCCATTCGGCTTGCAGGCTGTACCACAGGAGGAGATTGTACGTATCCATGCTTCATCAGGTACTACTGGTAAGCCTGTTGTGGGTACTTACACCAAGAATGACCTCGAAAACTGGGCTGAGGGCGTTGCACGTGTGTTTGCCGTAGGCGATGTAGGTCCAGGTGATGTTGTACAGATAGCATACGGTTACGGACTCTTTACAGGAGGACTTGGTGCTCATGATGGAGCTGCAAAGCGTGGTGCTGTTCAGTTGCCTATCTCGGCAGGTAACTCTGAGAAACAGATTATGCTTATGCAGGACTTCAAGACGGCTGCCATCTGTTGTACTCCTTCGTATGCTCTTCACCTTGCTGAGGTGGCTGAGCGTAATGGTATCAAGCCGGGTGACTTGAACCTGCGTGTGGGATTCTTCGGAGCTGAGCCTTGGACATGGGGCATACGTCGTGAGATTGAGCAGAAGCTTGGCATCAAGGCTATAGATATATACGGATTGACAGAGATGTCGGGTCCTGGTGTTGGTGGTGAGTGCGAGTATCAGGACGGTACTCACGTGTGGGAGGATATGTTCTACCCAGAAATCATCAACCCGGAGACACTCGAACCTGTTGCTCCGGGCGAGCAAGGCGAGCTTGTGTTCACATCGCTCACTAAGGAGGCTATGCCAATCTTGCGTTACCGTACTCGTGACCTTACTCACCTCATCTACGAGAAGTGTAAGTGTGGACGTACAGCCGTTCGTATCGGTAAGATTCTCGGTCGTTCAGACGATATGCTCATCATACGTGGTGTGAATGTATTCCCAAGTCAGATAGAGACTGTACTCACAGAGTTCCCAGCATTCACTCCTCAGTATTTCATCACGGTTGACCGTAAGCACAACGAGGACACATTTGACCTCGACGTTGAGCTTCGTGAGGAATACTTCTCGCCAAACCCAGCCAAGCAGATGCCGTTCATCAAGCCTCTCTACGACCGCATCGTGTCACTCGTTGGTATCAAGCCAAACATCCACATCAAGGAACCTGGCAATATCGAGCGTTCAATTGGCAAGGCTAAGCACGTCAAGGATCTTCGTGACTTCAGCAACTGGCAGGAAGGCTCTCCAAAGAAGAATTAAAAATTAAAAATTAAAAATTTTGCAGGGGCTTTGCTTTTGGTAGTAAACCGAAGCTTGGATATTTTTAACCACCAATTACACGAATGAGCACGAACATTCAAGCTCTCTCATTTTTGCTATTACACTAAGACAACACGTGTTGTCTGCGAATGGCACGAATGCCGTCCGGATTGATTGACGGGCTAAAAAGATTCGTGATATTCGTAATTGCACGAGTAATTCTTCGTGTAAGACACATGAGTAGTCAAAGTACATTGGAAAAGTTCGTGTTAATTAGTGTAATTCGTGGTAAGAAAAATGGGGCAGGTCTTGCACTATATGCCAATAGAAAAAAAGGTTTTGGTAACAGAACAAAAACAATAATAATGAAAATCTTTTCAGACGAATTGGTGGCAGAGGCAGCACGTGTCAATCATGTGGCTGACCTCTCCCACGCTACTATAGGTGAGACTCTTCTGGTCGCACAATATCTTGAACAGAAGACTGGTATTCCTTTCATACGTATGGATCAGGGAAGTCCGGGGCTTCCTGCCAATAAGTATGGAATAGAGGCAGAGAAGCGTGCCCTCGACAGCGGTATTGGTAGTCAGTACCCTGCGGCAGCAGGTGTGCCTGAGCTCAAGGCTGCTGCAAGCGAGTTTGTGAAGGCGTTCATCAATGTGGATGTGTCGCCTCGTGCTTGTATTCCTACAGTAGGAAGTGTGGCTGGCAGCTTTGGCAGTTTCATAGCTTGTTGTCAGCGTGACCCAAAGAAGGACAAGGTGCTCTTTATCGACCCTGGATTCCCAATTCAGAAGAGTCAGCTCCGCATCCTCGGCATAGAGTGGAAGGAGTTTGACATCTATCCTTATCGTGGTGAGGCTCTGCGTGCCAAACTGGAGGAGGAACTCAAAGATGGCGATGTGGCTGCCATCGTGTATAGCAATCCTAATAATCCTGCATGGATTTCGCTTGAGGAAGATGAGTTAAAGATTATTGGTGACCTCGCCACAAAGCATGATGTCATCATCATGGAAGACTTGGCATATTTTGCCATGGACAATCGTCGTGACCTCTCACATCCATACGTCGAACCGTATGTGCGCACCGTAGCACGTTATACGGACAACTATATTCTGATGCTCTCAAGCTCCAAGATATTCTCATACGCAGGACAGCGCATGGCACTTGTGTGCATAAGCGACAAACTCTTCGACCGTCAGTTTCCTGCACTTGCTGAGCGTTATCATGACACTGGTGTGTTTGGTCCTACGTTCATAGCAAGTATTCAGTACATGATAACATCTGGTTGTACTGCCACTACTCAGTATGGATATGCTGAGATGCTCCGTCTTTCATGTGAGGGCAAGATAAACTTTGTTGAGGACACCAAGGAGTATGCTGTGCGTGCTCAGAAGATGAAGAAAATATTCTGCGACAACGGTTTTACCATCACTTATCCAAAGGATGTGAATGAGCCAATAGGTGATGGCTTCTTCTTCTCTCTCTCGTTCCCTGGCTTGACTGGTGGCGAATTGGCTTCAGAACTTATCCATTATGGCGTGTCAAGTATCAACCTTGACACGACGGGTAGTCTTCAGCCGGGAGTGCGTGCCTGCACTTCCCGCATGCGTGACGAGCTCTATCCTGTACTCGAGGAGCGCATGAGGGCGTTCAAGGAAGACCACGGCACGAAATGAGGAATCATTTCGTGAGTTAAAAGTTAAGAGTTAAAAGTTAATAGTTGAGTTGTAAGTTATGAGTTATAAGTTTGGTTACGGCTCATGAGTTTTTTAAATAACGATAATCTCGTAACAATCATCATGCTTATTATATTCTTAATACTGCTATTTTTGTCGCTATGTGTCTTTCTGCTGGTTATGAACTATAAGCAATATAATAAAATGCCAAATGGTTGCAAGCAGAAAGGTAACTGCTTAATCTGGTGTACAGTGTTGTCTTCTCCGATAGCAATTTATCCAGGTATGTTGCCAACAAGTATTATGTTATTCGATGCTCCAGGCTCGGAAGACATGCTATTATCTTGGTTTTTGTTTTTTACTTTCACGACTTATCCAGCGTTCTTGCTTTTAGCAGATTTGCTTGTTATTTATTTGTTCCGCCGTTCTTTTGAAAAGGAACAGCAGAATATGACAACGTCCATATAAAAAAGCAGAAACACGTCTGTATTTAGATGTGTTTCTGCTTTTTGTTATGATGCGATTTCTGTCTTGATATCGTTGACGATGTATGTGTCTGACATAAGTTGATAGCCATATTTAGGGTCGTGAAGTTGTTTACCAACTGTAGAGCGGTAGAATATCAATAATGCCTTATGGGGTGAAATCTGAAGCTCTTCTGCCAGTTGCATGACAATACGCATCATCTTTCTGTGGAGTATATATTCTTTCATAATTGTGGTGCTTAGAGTGTTACTGACTTGAGAAATTGGAGATACTTGTCTATAATAGCCTGATTGCTTATACATACTTGGTGGTGAAGGGCTTCGTTTACCAGTTTGTCTAAGGCTTGTTGTGCGTTGATGAAACCATCCACGTATGCGTCAACGGTTGATATCACACTATCGTTGGCAATACCTCCTTCTATCCAGTCATATTCTGTCCATAATTTTTGCCCCTTGCGGTTTGCAGAAATGAAGTCAAGCCATTCTATGCTGTAGTCATCAAATATAAGTTTATGATAATTGTTGTCGGCAATAAATGATTCCATATCAAAGGTGTAGGAGTTAAGAATCGCAATTCCGTTTTTCTTTCTGCTTGCTTTTGTCTTTGCCCAACTCTCTGCCTGCTCCTTGTCTTTGGTCAAATAGAATCCTGAACCAAAATCAAGTTCTGGTCTTCCTACGTGTGTCAGAGGTTCTTTTACTTCTGTCACAGCCCCATGATATAGAATAATACTATTGCTCATTTTCCCAGTTTAATAGTGTTTCGATGATGTCGTCTGCAACATAGTCGGCACTTTGAGTGTGGAGTGTGTCGTAATGCTTGAACAGACGTCCTTCTATGAGTCCTTGCATTTCCAATCGTTCTGCAAGTTCGCTCGGAGAGATATCCATCTTTTTTGCAGCTGTCTCTATTGCAATTATAGCAAACTGCATGCGGTCACTCTCTGGTGTGCGTGGTAGTCCTTCCATTGTCTTGTTTTTAGAAAGTGAAAACTGATACTCATTTCTTTTGCAAAGAAACACATTTATAATGAATTGACCAAGAAGAAAAAGCGGAAAAAGAATCTTTGTGAATCTTTTTCCGCCTCATTCCGTTTGTTTAGAATCTGTAGCTTACGCCAACGAGGACTTGGCTGTTGTGGTAGTCTGTTGTTGTATGTGACTTGGATGTGCTTCCACCTGAATAAGAGTCTGGTTTGGTTGTATGAGTATATGAAACGACTCTATTGTTATGGATGGCATTCTGCCAGTTTGCATATATTTCAAAGTTCTTCCATTGCTTTGAAAGCAGGAAATTACATGACCATGTTTCCCTTGGGTCGTAATCCTCTTTGCTATATTCCGTTTCTACATTTGTACATTGACGTGAGTAAGATGCAGTTGCTGAAGCCTTGATGTTATATGGAAGATTCACTATTGGCTTGATTGTTATGTACCAGTAATTATTTTTTGAGAGTTCTGAATCTATTTTATAATATTCAGCATTAGCCATGATGTTCAGTATTCCGAATGTACCGAAAGCTTTGGCTCCAACAGTATAATACTTTGTGTCAAATTCGTAATCTGATGCTTCTGGACTTGAGGTAGTGCCAGTTAGGCCGTTGACAATTTCTATGGTTGCATTCTGTTCGTATGTGTATTTACGATACGAAGCATTAAGGCTTGCGCTTATCTTTGGACCGGAGAAAGTATAGTCAAAATTTAAGAGTTTTTTTGTTTCCTTGGTTTCCTTGAAAGTGCATTGTGGTTTACTATAAATAAGTGTTGTGCCTCGTTCTATACTTGTATTGTAGTCAGCATCACGCGTGTATGAAAGCATGAACTGATGATTGCCACCAGGTGTATAGATGATGCTTGCATTTGTTGCGCTAAGAACCTTGTCACCGCTATAGTCCTTTGTGATGTTTTTCCAGTCTTCTGGACTAAATGGTGAAATTCCGAATCCTTCAACTGTACTTTTGTCGTATCTGTATATGAGTCGTTCACCTAAGTTGAATGACCATTTATCTTGCTTATAGCTTGCAAGTGCGTATGGCATGATATGGAGATTATCCATGTCTAAGCTTTCGTACGAACTTTCTGAAAAATCTGTATTTTGCCATTTGAAATACATACCAGTCTTGAGCGAGAGGTTATCCGTAGCCTTTATGTTGGCAAAAGCATCGAGCCTTGTCTTATAGTTCTTTGTCTCTGTGTCGAGAGGTGTTTTATATGCAGAGTAATGGTCTATGCCGTCTATTATTTCTGCTTTGTCATACAGGTTTGCAATCTTTTCTGTTGAGTTGTAAATGTCGAATAGAGCTTTGTTAGAACAATACAAAGTATAACCTTCTGTCATGCTATTGTCGTTATATTTGCTGTATTCCTCGCTGAGGATTGCAGCAAGGGTAGTCTTCTCGTTGAGGATATGTCTGAAATCAGCGGAAGCGAACAAGGTGTTGTTCTTGTTTTCAGATGTTCCGATGCGGTATTCTGTTTCGTATTGCTCGCTGTAATTTGAATTGGAATTGTCATACTCTTTTCTATAGTAGAATTTGTCTTGGTATGTATCGGAATTATTGCGTTTCCAGCGGTCATAGATGTGGAATGTAAGCGTGTTCCTCTCATCCTTGTATCTTAAACCGAAGTCTGCTATGTAGGCATGGTCCTTATCTTCTGCGTTTCGATTGCTTGTACTCTCTTGTATGTTTGTACCAAGGGAATTATACCGATTGTATGTTGATTCTGCGTATGCGAATGCGTCATTCTTGCTCTTGTTTATGTCGCCCTTGACATTTGCCCATATAGTCAACTTGTCATTCTTGTTTGTGAGGTTGAACCAAGGTGCATAGTTGGCACGTGTGTCCATGTAGAGTGTTGCGTGTCCGTGTGTTCCATCTTCGGCATCCTCGAGAATGATGTTGAGGCATCCTTTGCTGCCGATAAATGCTCCGTTATGGTTGTCGGTAATGTACTCTATGCGTTCCACTTGACTTACGTGGGTGAGTTTAAGGAACTCTGTCTCGTTGCACTCTACTCCGTTGACCATGAGATCATAGTCTGAGTATGAGCCGAGGACATCTGCCAGCGTTGCGTTAGGTGCATAGCCCATGCGGTCAAGATAGTATGTCTTGACGTTGGCTGTGAGTTCTACCATTGGTTTGTCGTCGCTTGATGCTTTCTGGGCGAAAACGTGAGTCGTACCTGTAAGGAGCAGGACGGCTGCAAGGGATAATCCGTGGAGTTTCATTTCGTTCTTAGGATTAGTTTTGATTGTTTATATGTTATTGTTTCTTTATTGTGTCGGGTACACAGAGGCAATCTGTGTTGTTGACTTTGCAAAGATAATGCTTTTTCCTTTTCGTTGTGCTAAAAAGTGAAGGGTAATTGTCTTTTTTGTTAAAAATATCGTCAAATAAATCGCGTCTAACTTTTTGTATTATGGTGTTATTTCCTATCAAGAATATCGTTTTGTACCAATTATTTTTCCTCCGTAAGTGGTCTTAAAAATGAGCTACGGAGGAAAAATAATGTGGTGCTAAAGTCTGTACATGTTATTCAAATAAATCATTTAGAGTAACTTCGAGATGATAGTTGCTCGAATAAGTGTTCTTTTTTAATCCGAATGAAGTGACGAAAACAACGGGTAGGGCATCTGTGGTTCCTGTATGATGGCGGAATGTGTCAATACGTTCGTGAAGATGACGGTCGTAACTTTCCGTTATCACATATTCGCCCTTTGAGTATTTCATTTCGCATACGTTTATGGTATGGTCGGCTCTTTCGAGTAAAAGGTCAATCTGAGTACCTTTCCATGAAGTACCGTCCTTGTCAATCAACGGCTTTGTCTGCCAACTGCATGCGTTGGTGAGTATTCCATTGATACCTAACTTCTGCTTTATTTGTGTGATATGGTGCATACAGAGCATCTCGAAGGCATATCCTGCCCACGTGTCGTGAGAGTGGTCATCTATGTTGCTCCAATAATGTTCGTCCTGACTGTTTCCTGCTTTTACGAATCGAAGATAATAGAGTGTGTACAAGTCCGTTAACTGGTACATCATCTCTCGTTCCTTCTTGCCGTATGCTGAATACATCCGTATGAAATCGCATTTTTGCAGGTTCTTGAGTGCTGTTGTGAGTTCGCCTCCTTCTTTCAGCTTTAGAGCCTCCTTTATTTCTGCACGTGTTACTCCTTTGACTTTCTTGGCTATTGTTTCCACTATGTTTCTATATAGCGTGGCTTCCTTAAAGAGGGTGCGGAAAAGAAAATCGTATTCTGCCTTTAGTGGTGCTCCTTGAGCATAGAAGAGGCGGTCAATATTGATGACAAGAGGAAGGGTCGGGTCGAGCATATCGAGATAATAAGGAATTCCTCCGAGTATCATGTATGTCTCGGCTATCTGCGGACGTGCCCATTGAATACCTCTGTGTTTCAGATATTTCTGTGTCTCTCCAAGTGTGAATGGTGCAAGGTAAATGGCGCGGTTGTTGCGTCCGTAGAATCCTCCTTTGTCTCCTACAAACTTATCGAGCATCCATGTTGTTGCGCTTCCGCACACTATGACTTTCATACCGTTGGCAGTAGAAGCCCATGCGTTCCAAAACTGGCTGAAAGCTGCAAGAAAGTTTGACTTCTGGTTGTCCATCCATGGAATCTCGTCAAGGAATACTACAATCTTCTTCTTCTTAAGCGTTTTTAGGTAATCCTTGAGTGCTGTGAATGCCTCAAACCATGTCTTGAATCGCTGTGGTGGAGTACAGCTGTATTCTGCTAATGCTTGTGCAAATAGTGTGAGTTGTATGAGCGTTGCGGTTTGGTAACTACCCGTGAAGGCAAAGTCAAATTTCTCGTCAAAGAATTTCTTGACGAGGAATGTCTTGCCTACACGCCTTCTGCCGTATATTGCCACGAGTTGTGGCTCCTTACGTTTTTCTATTTGCTCGAGCAGATGTACTTCGTATTGTCTGCCGATTATAGTTGATGCACTCATATTCATATTGTTTTGTGCTGCAAAAGTAATCATAATTGATTGAATAAACAAAGTTACGGAGGAAAAATATTGTATTTTTCCTCCGTAAGTGGTTGAAAAATTGAGTTACGGAGAGAAAATAAATTATTTTTCCTCCGTAAGTGGTCTAAAAAATGAGTTACGGAGGAAAAATAATGAGGTGTTTGTGTCACAAAATCATGTACAGACCAAGTAGTGACTAAGTACTGACTCAGTAGAGACTAACTTATAGACTTACATGAGACTCTTGACTGTGGCAAGAAAGTACCATCTGTGTGTGGAGTTTTGTAAGGCTATGAGGTTAAAAATTGGATGTTGCTCGTATGTGGCGTGGTTCACAGAAACTTCAAACTTCTTAACTCAACTTTTAATTGTTAACTGTTAACTCTTAACTTCTGTAAGTCTGATACAGACTACAGACGGATTATGATGAAATTATGTTAAAAATGGAGGACTTTGCCATAAGAAACGAGGCTCTTGTTTGTTAAATGTAATAAATGTTTTATCTTTGCGACAGATTAAGAAATAACGAACCTAAAAGATATGAACTTTAATTTCAAGAAAATCCTACCAGATGCTTTGTGCGTGGTACTCTTTGCAGTCATCGCCTTTGCATATTTCTCGCCAGCTGTACTCGACGGACGACGTCTGGAACAGCATGACAGCAACGCTAACTATGGTATCAGCGTGGAGACAAACCAGTATCGTGCAACTCATGACGGAGAGACTCCACGTTGGAACACGTCTCTCTTTGGCGGTATGCCTACATACCAGATTGCACCTTCCTACGACTCTACAAAGACTATGACGTTCGTGGAGAATGCTTATCACCTTTGGTTGCCTGACTACGTGTGGTACGTCTTTGCATCCATGCTCGGATTCTATATTCTCCTTCGTGCATTCGACTTCAAGCAATGGATGGCGGCTCTTGGTGCCATCGTATGGGCTTTCAGTAGCTATTTCTTCATCATTATTGCTGCTGGTCACATCTGGAAGGTGATGACACTTGCATATATTCCTCCTACTATTGCAGGTCTTGTGTTGTGCTACAAGAAGAAATACCTCGTGGGCGGTATTGTGACTGCCGTATTTGCCGCACTTCAGATTCAGGCTAACCATGTGCAGATGACATATTATTTCCTTGTGCCTGAGATTCTCATGGTCATCGCTTTCCTTGTTGACGCCATCGTCAAGAAGGAAGTGCCAGCCTTCCTCAAGGCAACGGGTATGGTTATCGTGGCAGCTGTGATTGCCGTATGTCTCAACCTCTCCAACCTTTATCATACTTACGAGTATGCTAAGGACACCATGCGTGGAAAGTCTGAACTCGTTAAGGAAGGAAAGGTCGAGGACCAGACCGATTCTGGTCTTGAGCGTAGCTACATCACGGCTTGGAGCTATGGAATAGATGAGACATTCACGTTCCTTATACCTAATTATCGTGGTGGTGCTTCCGACGTGCTTTCTCACAATGAGGATGCCATGAAGAAGGCTGACCCACAGTTGAGCAGTTGGAACATCTACAATATGTTCACTCAGTATTGGGGTGAACAGCCTATGACAAGCGGTCCTGTATATCTTGGTGCCATCGTGTGCATGCTCTTTATCCTGAGTCTTATCCTTGTGCCAAACAAGAATCCGCTCAAGTGGGCACTCATCCTTGCTACGGTTCTTACTCTTATGCTTGGCTGGGGACGTAACCTCATGCCGTTTACGGACTTCTTTATTGACTATGTTCCTATGTATGCTAAGTTCCGTACGGTATCAAGCATACTTGTGGTCGTAGAGTTTACTGTTCCGTTGCTTGCTCTCTGGGGACTCAAGCTGTTCGTGGAGAATCCACGCATCAAGCCACTCTATATAGCTACAGGCATCACGGTAGCTCTTTGTCTCATTCTCATGTTTACGGCTGGTGATTGTATTAGCACGCATGACCGTGAGGCTATTGCTTCTGCCGTTTCTTCAGGCAACATCGACCGGATGACTGGTCAGCGCATACTCTCAAGCATATCATCTATGCGTGAGGCTATGATTACTGCTGATGGATGGCGTTCTATCATCTTCATCCTCCTCGGTGCTGCTTGTATGTGGTTCTATGCTAAGAAGGCTGAGAAGGCTAAGGATAATCAGAACTCAAAGCTCGTAACATCTCTTTCTGTTGCCTTGCTCGTACTCTGTCTCGTGGATATGTGGCAGGTGAACAAGCGTTACCTTAATGACCAGATGTTTGTTATGCCTCGTGGTGTGGCAGGCATACAGAAGACACCAGCGGACGAATATATCCTTCAGAAGAGTGGAACAGGTCGTGACTATCGTGTGGCAAACCTTACGGTATCTACATTCAACGATAATACGCCAAGTGCATTCTATAGCAGCATCGGAGGCTATCATGCTGCCAAGCTCCGTCGTTATCAGGAACTCATAGAGGCACGTATCTCAGGCGAGTTCGGCAAGTTCTACGAAGCTTTGCGCATAGCTCCAATGGATACAACACGTATGGCTATAGAGTCTTCTCCTTATCCTGCTTACGACTTTGCGGCTGTAAATGCAGATTCTCTATTCCCTGTACTCAATATGCTCAACACTCGTTGGTTTATTCTTCCTGCTGGTGAGGGACAGAAGGTGCCAATCGAGAACAACTCTGCCAACGGAAACGCTTGGTTCGTAAGTAACGTTGAGTATGTGAATAATGCCAACGAGGAACTTGATGCCCTCGGTAAGGTTAATCCTAAGCATACGGCTGTTGTGGCAAAGGCTGACTTCGGCTTCCTCAAGGCTGGAGGCGAAGGTACGGTCAAGCTCACAAGCTATGGTGCTACTGAAGCTAAGTATGAGGTTGATTCAAAGGCAGGCGGTCTTGTTGTGTTCTCTGAGGTTTACTACCCAGGATGGACAGCCACGATAGATGATCAGTCAGCAGAGATAGGTCGTGCCGACTATGTGCTCCGTGCCATGAACGTGCCAGCGGGTAAGCATGAGATTGTCATGACATTCGACCCTCAGACAGTATACACAACCGAGACAATAGCATACGTAGCTCTCGCTCTTCTCTTCATCGGAATAGCCGTGGTCATCTTTATGGCTTGGAAGAAGAAAGGGGAGTGAGGTTGTCGCACTCGTGTGCGGACGAAGAAAAAATACGTAAAAACAAATAAAAACAGGTGAAAACCGAATTGTCTTGTTTTTTCTTCGTCCGCGCTTTGCGCGATAAAAAATATGAAAATGAAAAATATCCTTTGCCTCCTTGTCCTCATGCTCATGTTAGCATGTGTGGAGGAACAGAAAGAAAGGCTGACGGCAGACGAATACGTCTCTGCCCCGTACCGTCTGAAGATGGAAAAGCGTACGGATTCGCTATATGTTGTAAGGCTTTTCGTTGATGGCGAACAGATGGACACGCTCACGTTACCTTATCCCGTCTATCGCTTTGATGCTGGAGACCTCACGGGCGACGGAGTACCCGAGTTGACCGTAGGTGTGACCAAACCGACTAAATACTGGAAAGAACCTGCAAGACGACTATTCATCTATCATCTTTATCATGAAAGGTACATCCGTCCTCTTTGGCTTGGCTCTCGTGTTGGCAGTCCTCTTGTTGATTTCCATGTGTGCCGTGACTCCATTCCTGCCGTAATACATACGGTAGAGTTACATTCCGACAGCACCACCTTCTCTTCCGAATATCGTCTTCAAGGCTTCGGCTTGAAGTTCGTGAAAAACTTGGGGGCTCAATTAACAATTAATAATTAACAATTAACATGCCTCCGGATGGAACTTCTCCCTTTTGAAGGAAAAACTCTTTCCTCGTATGAATTACCATATCGATCGAGGATTGAATTGGTGGTTCTTTCCTCGAACGAATTACTACATCAATCGAGGATTGAATTGATGGTTTTTTCCTCGTATGATTTTTATCTTGCTATCTCTTGATGAAAACTGGAATTCTTATTGACACTTTTCTGAAAAAAATCTTTGGTTTCTAAAATCATGAATATTATGCAAACTTGTAATTATTTGTCCATACTTATTGTTCTTCTGTCTTTGTCGTTTAATTTGAAGACGGAGGCTCAGAACAAGCAACACATGTTCTATCTCAGAGGTTCTGTTTATGACAGCTTCACGGGAGCTGGCATAAAGGATGTCAAAGTATATATGATGAACACGGATAGTGTCATTCTTGATAGTGCAACAGTCAGATATGGCAGATATAATAGTGGTGGAATAAATGGCTATGATGCAATGTTTTCTTTCTATACGTCTAAACAGAAATCGAACGACGTTAGGATTATCAAGGTTGTTCATAAAGACTATTATACGGTATATCATAATCAGTCATTGAAGTATGTTGGAAAACAACAGGGATTTGATATGCCAAAGATTTACATGAAGCATAAGAACAGCTTTGCAGACAGACTATTGAATGATGTAGAGGTTACTGCAACGAAGGTCAAGGTGTATTATAAGGGTGACACGATTGTATATAATGCAGATGCGTTTAATGTCGCAGACGGTAGCATGTTGGATGCTCTCATCAAACAGATGCCTGGCGTGGAACTTGACAAGCAAGGACAGATATTTGTGAATGGCAGGAAGATTGACAATCTTCTTCTCAATGGAAAGGATTTCTTCAAAGGTAACAGCAAACTGATGTTGGAGAACTTGCCATACTATGCGGTAAAGGATATCAAGGTTTATAACAAGACAAGAGATAAGGCTATTGCCCTTCATGATGAAAATGCCATAAAGGATTTTGTCATGGATGTGTATCTCAAAAGGGAATACAGCAAAGGATATATGGCTAACGTGGAAGCTGGAGCTGGTACGGAGGATTCATATCTTGGCAGATTGTTTGGATTACGTTTTACGGATTTTTCTCGTTTCGCAATCGTGGGAGGAACGAATAACGTGAATATGCGTGACTATTCATCTAATGGAAACTGGTCGAATAGAGGAGCACGTGAAGGACGTACTACGAGCAAGTTGCTCACGGCAGAGCTTCTTACGGAAACAAAGAAACGTAAGAATGTGCTGACTATGGAGGCTACACACTCGAAGTCAAAGAACGGAGCGGATGAATATCAGGAAACATACCATAATAATGATGCGAGTACATATAGTGTTAATCGAGATTTGTCCGATGTGAAGAACCTGAATGTATCTGCCAGCAATCATTTCACCCTTAAATTGCCAGTTTGGTTTGAGAGTGTTACGTCCCTGAAATATGGTGACAATAAGAATAATACAGACGAGCTATACTGTAATTCGGATAGTGATATGTGGCACGATGGAGCTATTGGTATGCTTGACTCTTTGTTTAGGGCAGGTGTGTCAATTAATGACCCGTCGCTATATAATGCACGTAACATGGCGAATGACCGTAAGACAAAAACATATAACGCAACACAGAGTTTTTCTTTTGCTCAGAATGTTTTTACTGGTGATATTGTCGATTTTAATACAGCCGTGAACTACATGAGGTCTGATGTGGATGCTTTGAGAAAGAATATGTATCTTACATTTGTTCCTGCATATAGTCTGGAGGAGATAAAGGAGTCAATAGATAAGCCTGCAACTGCCTTTGGAGTAGATGCAGGACTGTCGTACAGGATTAAGCGTCTGTTCCCAAAATCAGAACTTTCTGTATATGCACGATATTCCTACAATCATCTCAACGATGATGAGGCAATAAATGATATGGCTACATCTCTGAAGGACTTGATGAATAGCTATGAACGTCGTGTGAATGATAACAATTATGCTGTGGGCATAAGATATGGTTACTATTTTAACAATTTTAGGGATAAGGACAGAGTACTAACTCGAATAGATATTGATGTCCCTGTAGCTTTTAGAAACATAAGAACAAGATATAATCGTTATACGCTTGACACATGTCTTGTACAGTCTCATTGTTATGTTGAACCAACAATGTCTTTTATAAAAGAGAAATGGCCAAGGGGCCAAGCCACAATTCCTGTACGGAGCCTGAAGATAAACACTTCCTTGAAATATTCTGTTCCTGATGCCCTTCGACTCGTTACTTTGCCTGTCACTTCGGACAAGATAAATATCGTCAATGGTAATTCGAGTTTGAAGCCATCATCTGTATGGACATCGAGTATAGAGGGATATCTGCCAATGAAGCAGAAAAACGCATACCTTTTTCAAAACATATCATATAGAATGTTCATCAACCGTATCGTGAATACGTATAGGTATGATGCAGGTGTTTATACCCATACCCCAAAGAATATTGATGGAACATGTGATATTGCATATACGGCAAAGGGACAACATATTATTTGTAAAAAGACTTTGAAATGGACTTTTAATGCTGATTATAAAGAGATGGCAAACTTTGTGGCAGACGGAGTCGGAGGAGATTCAAAGAGGATGGATAATAACGAGTTGTATCTGTATTTTTCTCCAGAATTCTATACAATATTCGCCAATAGATATTACTTTGAATTTGTTGGTAGTGTTGATTGGAGAAAGCCTATGAGTGACAGAGTGTATTCTGGTTTTAATGATACATGGACATATAAGTTTGGAGTGGATTTAACTGCGAAACTATTTGCAAAGATAGATTTCAGTACAGATATTTATTACATTAAACGTAATGGATATGTCAACAACGAATTGAACCGTCCTATGTATGAATGGAACATGTATTTATCACGTTCTTTCTTGAAAGATAAACTTTGTCTTAAACTGAAAGCTATTGATATTCTCGGTCAGTATAAGAGTGTTGCATATATGATAAACGAACAGGGAGTGCGTGAGACTCATACAATAACTCTGCCTGACTACATTCTTCTTACTGCAAGTTATAGGTTTAACAAACAGCCTAAAAAGAAATGATGAACTCGTATGTTGAATAATGTTGATGAAAAAGTATATCTGCAATCTTCTCTTTTGCTTAAAAAGGTAATTCTTTTTGGTGCTTTAGATTAAAAGCAGTACCTTTGTTGCATACACAGAAAGATGTATAATACGGTGTTGAAAACTTACAAACTTAAAAACTTAAGAACTCAAGTCCGCGAGAACTAAAAAACTCACAAACCTAAAAACTTAAAAACTCAATAACGCGAGAACTAAAAAACTTACAAACCTAAAAACTTAAAAACTCACAAACTTACAATATGAATAAATCAATATTGACTATTCTTGCCGCATTAAGTCTATGTGGTTGTAGCGGTAGCTCTTCGCAATCATCAAATGAGGATGACAGCGAAGTGGTAGGAATGAGTATTGAGGACTACCAGACGAACAAGACATTCTTCATGATAAGGGATGACAAACTCCCTAAGAAGGTTAATCTAAAGCAGAGCATCGAGGGACTCTCTTACCAGAATCTTCGCTTGCTCCGCAGTTATGTATATGCCGTTCATGGACATTGGTTCATGGAGGGTGACCTCAACTCGTTCTTTACCAATCATACTGACTGGTATGAGGACGCTTGTCTGAAAGCATGGTTCAAGGACTATGGCTCAAAGCAGGACTGGTGGGATAGCACGACAGAACTTCAGAAGAAATATATGGAGATGTACGATAAGGACTACAAGAAGACATACGGCCTTATCAAACTCTCCAAGGAAGAGCAGGACTTTGTGGATGCCATCGACAAGCGTATGGACGACCTTCGCAAGCAGGGCAAGGTCAAGTCGCCAGATGGAGTGGAAATCCTCAACTCCAACCTTGCCATCAATATGTATCAGGTGAACGACCCAAGTAAGCGTATGCTTAATATGCTTGCACAGTATAATGCAGCCATAGAGCCATCCAACTACGAGCAACTCTTCAATGTGTATGAGAATAATGACTATCTCAGTATGCCTAACTTTGTTACGACTGACGTGATGCTCCAGCTCTATCACATGTACTTCAGCTACATTCTCAAGACACTTGAGGGCGACGAGATGAACAAGTGTCTCTATTCTGCTGTAGAGGAATTGATGGTGGAGAGTGCCAAGGCTACTGGCGAGGGCAACGAGCTTGCTGCGGCACAGGCTTCGTGGAATACGACATTCTTCTCCGTAGCCATGAATCTTCTCGGACATAATCCGAGTGAGGTGGCAGGCAAGCATAATATAAACCTCCATTCGGCAATGGGTGAGTATCAGAAAGCCTTTGACGAGGAATGTGAGAATGTCAGGGCAGAGAAAGATGCAGAGTCCTCTCTCTTCGACCTTGACGGCAAGGCGTTTATGTACAGCCTCTTCAAGCCACGTGGTCACTACACTCGTAAGGAGAGTACACGACAGTATTTCCGTACAATGATGTGGTTGCAGAAGGGATGCCTCATGCGTGAAGAATCGCTCCAGCTCCGTCAGGCAATAAGCATGGCGCAGTTGCTCAACCGTTGTCCTAAGGCTCGCAAGAACCTTGACAGAATCAATTCTGCCATCACGTTCCTTATGGGCGAACCAGACAACGTGTCAATCATGGAACTTGCCGACTTCATCGCCTCAAAGGGTTATAACGGCACAATATCAGACAACGAGTACCGCAGCATCAACTCATGGCTCAAGGATAAGTTCAAGACACGCAATCGTATCAAGCCTAAGCAGCAGATTGGTGCTCAGGATCAGTTGAACCTTATGCCACAGCGATATATGTTCGACAGCGAGATTCTCGGTACGATGTATGACCCTAAGCCAAATGCCGACCGTGCCTATCCTTCAGGTCTTGACGTGATGGATATCCTCGGTGTACAGACAGCAACAAATGTGCTTGACGAGTTCTACAACAAGAACTGCCCTTGGGCAGATTACAAGAAGGAACGTACAAAGATTAAGACTGCCCTCAACGGCAAGATTGACTGGGACAAGACCATCTACAACAAGTGGATGAAGACTCTTGTCGAGCTTCAGAAGAAGGACAAGAACCAGCCAGGATTCATGAAGACGGAGATGTGGGGCATCAAGAACCTCAACACGGCTCTTGCTTCATGGGCACTCCTCAAGCATGATGCCATCCTCTATGGCGAGCAGCCTCTTGGAGCTGAATGTGGCGGAGGCGGCGAGTTCCCTGACCCTTATCGCTATGGCTATGTTGAGCCTAACATCAAGTTCTGGGAAGAGATGCTGAAGTGTATCGACCTCACGGAGAGTATGCTCAAGAAGACAGGCTTTGCCGACGAGAAACTCTCGGATAAGGCTTACCAGCTCCGTAGCATGACAGAGTTCCTGCTCGAGTTCTCAAAGGATGAACTTGCGGGCAAGCCTATCGACCAGGGACGCCATGCAACGGTAATATATATTGGAGGTGCAATCGAGAATATCACACTCGGACTTGTTGACCCGGATATCACGTTTGACACATGGGATCAGGTCAAGGGTGCTGACCGTAGCGTTGCTCAGGTGGCTGACGTATTTACACGTAACATCCTTGGTTGCGAAAAGCAGGGAATACTCCATGAGGCTACGGGTAATGCCAATATCATCTATGTGATTGTGAACATAGGTGGCGAGTACCGTCTCACACGAGGTGCGACATACAGCTACTATGAGTTTGTGCGTCCTATGGACGAGCGCCTGAATGACGAGGAGTGGCAGAAGATGATTCTCGACAATAAGGCTCCAAACGTACCTGAATGGTTTGCTCCTTGGCTGCTTGGCGGCAAGAAGGTTGATTGCGACCAGAGGTTCGTATATGGTAGTGGATGCTAAAAATAGTCACGTCTAATTTTTGTGAGCATGAATTATCATTAATTTGCCACGAATTGTCATTAATTATTTGACGTTACAAACAACGACGAAAAATTATTTATAATGATTCGTGGCAAATTTATGGTAATTCGTTAAAACTTAATACGTATTATTGGTGTGGTATGAAACGATTCATGTTCATAGCATTCGTAGCACTTCTTTGCTCATGCAATAGTGGTGAACACAAGCAAGCGGGAGAGACTGCGTGCGATTCCCTTGAACTTGTGTTTACTGGAGACCTGTTGCTCGACCGTGGTGTGCGTCCCCTTATCGAGCGACATGGCATCGAGTGGCTTCTTGATAGCGTGTCTCCATTGTTCTATAAGGCTGATGCCGCTATTGTCAATCTCGAGTGTCCGCTTACGGATGTGACGACTCCCCAACCCAAGCAGTTTGTGTTCAGTGCCGATACACGTTGGGCGGACGACCTGCACAAGGCTGGCATTACGCACGCTTCGATGGCTAATAACCACAGCATGGATCAAGGCATACAAGGTTTGCGCTCCACATTCGAGTCGCTTACCCGTGCTGGCATCGTTCCTATGGGATGTGGCACGACTCCCGAAGAACGTATAGCCCCAGTCGTTGTACGTAAGGGCGACCTTGCTGTGGCTATATTTTCGAGTGTGCTCTTCCCGATAGAGAGCTGGTTCCCTAATCCCAAGGGACAGTATTCTCCATGTCAGGCAGGTGTCGAAGAACTGTCTGCAAGCATCCGTGAGTATAAGGCAGGTCATCCCACACATCGTGTCGTTGCCTATCTCCATTGGGGTGTGGAGTACCAGGAGATGCCTACGCCTTCTCAACGACGACAGGCAGCCAGTCTTGTCTATGCAGGAGCAGATGCCGTCATCGGTCATCATCCCCATGTCGTAGAACCTATGGGTAGGATAGGCGGCAAACCTGTATTCTACAGTCTTGGTCATCTTGTCTTTGACGGTACTCGTCCCCAGACACGTCGTGGACAGATTGCCCGCCTCGTCATTCGTCCCGACACCCTCCTTGCCGAAGGCATCGACATCAGGATTGACAGGTGCAAACCAGTGCAGAATTAAGAGTTAAGATTTAATACGATTCTGAAACATACCACCTTGCGGTGGAAATTTTGACAGAACTCGCTCCCTTGTGGGAGCTAAACTGAAATGTTTTTTTTTCTGAACCCGCCGCCTGGGGCGGCTAAATTACCAATCTACGCAATCTTTCAAACAATCTTTCCAATTTTATTCTTTTTGCAAAAACAGAAAAATAAAGATGCTAAGATTGGATTCAAGATTGCGTAGATTGCGTATTTAGCTCCCACAAGGGAGCGGGTTCTTAAAAATCCACCGCCAGAGGTGGAAATGTCAGTTTCGTACTTAAGCCTTCGTATCGTTTTATCATTCTGTCATGAAAAAGTAAGGATTATTATCTTTGTGTCACACGGCCATCCTCCGTCAATCCTTCGCTAATGTCTCGTGCATTTTTCGTAATTCTTTCGTGAATCATCAGGTGACATTATGTCACTTAGATTTTGTGAACAATACATCTTCATCCGAGCCTTGTCCTAAAGTTCAAGGTCAGTAGTTAGTCAATACTTTGTCAGTACTTTGTCTATACTACATATGTACCTGTTTCGTGATTATAACGAAAAACCATTATCCTTTTTTGACTTGTGTGTTTTTCGCTATCTTCGTTCACATAAACAATAAGTCTATCTTTTAGCTTTTAATTTTTAACTTTTAACTCCGAAGGTCGGGATGGGGCCGCTCATTATGATGTTTTATAACCTTTTTTTGTAATATTTCATATTCAAATGTTTGGCAGTAAAGGATTACTTTCATAACTTTGTAGCGATTTATGCACGGAAGCCCATCTTGAGATGGGTGGATGTGGGTAGATGGCACTTCGTTATTGGAGTGCTGACATAGTTAAAGGCGTTTTCTGCGCTTTGTTCTTGACTTCTTGAAACTTCGCAACTTTCTTTAATAGACAAGACAAAGACGACTGAGAATGTCCTCGGGTGGATTATATCCATGTGTGTACAGCAATAATTGTATCCTTGCATGAGGGTACAATTGTTCTGTACACTATACACATATATAATCACATGGCGTGGGCTTCTGCAGTTGCTTGTTCTTCTATTAAGGGTATTGCGAAGACCTCAAGAGGTGGGACGAGTAACGGGACTCCCCGCCTTTTTTGTTTAAACAATTAAAGCCGAAACCTTGGGGAGGGAAGTAGGTGCAAAATCAAAATGGATGCAAATGAACTTTTGCGCTTGTACGATGACAAGAAAGGACGTCAATGTACTTTAACTCTAGAAGATGAGACAACGCTAAGTGGAGAATTTGTAACAGTCATGGTAAAAACGAGTGTGGATAATTCGGTTCTATCAGCTGATCTTGTCTTGAATACAGAAGGACAAGAATGGAAATTCCCAAACGGTTTTATCAAGAACATTAAATTTGATTAACAATTATGGTTATGAAGAAGATTCTATTTTTATTTTTCACTTTTTTTACAGTTGCTTCATCTAGCTTTGCACAAATGAAACCTTATTCTGGTCCAAGTACCAGTACGCAAAATGGCATGATGTATAGAGTAATGTTTGATGGATGGACATCGACAAACAAATATGACGGC
The DNA here is from genome assembly GCA_017540585.1 of Bacteroidaceae bacterium. Classification (GTDB taxonomy): domain Bacteria; phylum Bacteroidota; class Bacteroidia; order Bacteroidales; family Bacteroidaceae; genus Minthosoma. Next base: position 35,212 of record JAFYAT010000072.1, read on the forward strand.
ACAATATCTTCCAAAATAATCACTTTTCAAGGCGAAAAAGGAGATGTTTTTTCTTTTGATTGGAAAACTAGTACTGAGGAATTTTGTGACAAATTAGTGGTCTCCATAGATGGAAGCAACGTACTCGCTAAGAGCGGTGATGATAACGGAAGTTTTGAACATCAAATTTCTACAACTGGAGAGCATATAGTGGAATTCATCTATGCCAAGGATTATTTCTCAAGCGCTGGAAATGATGAAGTTTCCATTAATAATATAAAAGTTGATTATTGCGGAAAGATATGCGCCGTTACAAGCTACGAGCTAAGATATGGCGAAGAGTTTGGCCAATGGGAATCTGTTATAAATGATCGCGGGGAGGGGTTTTCTGTAAATGCTACTGATGGAGATTCCTTGCTATTCACCTTCTTGCACTATCATGCAGGCAGCACAGGCGAATCAGATATACGTGTAAAAATCAACAAAAAAACAGATCTTACGTCGTATTGGGGGGAGTTTTACGAAGGAAGTACTACCAGTAAAGCTATCGGAATACCATTGACTAGCGGTCAAAACGACATCGTTTTTTATCGAAAAGGAGACTATTCTTATTATTATGGACTTACAGCACATTATGTCGCAGTGAGTGGTTTGTGTTTCAAGCACTATTATGATAATGAAAAGAGTTGCTTAAAATTAAATGATGATAGTAAAATTCGAGTTGACTATAGTACCAGAGTAAATGACTTTGAATACTCTCGCACATTCAACAACACCAAATGGCAAGCATTATATGTACCATTTACCATGTCATACGATGACTGGAAGAATGACTTTGAGATTGCAAAGATAAATGACATCAACATGTATGATACAGATGGAGATGGAGAAATCGATGACACTGAGTTGGAAATCATAAGGGTAACAAAAGGAACACTCAAACCTAATCATCCTTATTTGATTAAAGCCAAAACTACAGGAAACAAAGTCATCAAATTGTCTGATGTTATGTTGTACCCCAAGCAAGATACTATTGACGTTTCTTCTGCCGAAATGAAATATACTTTCATTGGTACAACAAACGGCATAAGCGGTAAGGATTTGGTGGATAATCATTATTATGCCATGGCAAGCGGTTCTCTTTGCCAGACAGAATCAACAAGTACGGATTTGAAACCTTTTAGATGGTACATGAAGGTTGAAAGTCGTGCCCCACAGGTTATTCTTCCAAATACGAACAACTCACGCATCCGCATCAAGGTACTTGGAGAGGACGAGGCAACTGACATTGAGGATATTGAGATTGCATCAGACAATCTTACGGTTTATTCTCTTGACGGACGTGTGGCGAGCACGAACGGAACAGAAGGACTTAGCAAGGGCATCTACATCGCAAACGGAAAGAAGATAATAGTAAAGTAAATGAATATGAATAAGAAGGTGTATGTTGTTCCTATGACAGGAGCAAACAAGGCAAGTCTCAGATGCAGCCTCCTTGCAGGAAGCATTACTGACGCACAAAGACGTGCAGGAGTTCCAGAAGATACTCCGCACATCAATCCTAATCCTCTACAGGATGGTGGAAGTTTCGATTAACATATAAATCAATATTAAGGGGATGTGTCCATAAGCAGGCGCATCCTCTTTTCTTTATAAGGTCGCCTCGCTTAGGTCTTTATTTGTTAAATCTTAAGTCTTAACTCTTAATTCTTAATTTTCTGCTCTTAATTCTTAATTTATTTCTGTATCTTTGCATCATAATCAAACTTTTGGTGGATTATGGAACAACTGAAAACCTTGCCAATTGGCATACAGAGTTTTGAGAGCCTTCGTAAGGAAGGATTTCTTTATGTAGATAAGACAGAACTTATCTACAAGATGATTAAGGGAGGAAGATATTATTTCCTCTCACGACCTCGTCGTTTCGGTAAGTCGTTGTTGATGTCCACTATTCATGCTGTCTTTGACGGTAAGCGTGAGTTGTTCGATGGTCTTGCCATCGCTGATAAAGCGGATATTGATTGGGCAAAACATCCTGTCCTGCACCTTGACTTAAATACAAACAAGTATGATGCAAAGGAGGTATTAGAAAAAAAGATTGATGCTTCCCTAAAGGAATGGGAACAGGAGTACGGCACAACAGATAATACTCTTCCTTTCGGAATGAGATTCGAGAATATCATCCAACGTGCATACGACAAGACGGGCAAGGGCGTAGTCATCCTTGTGGATGAATATGACAAGCCAATGCTTCAAGCCATAGGTAACGAAGAGCTGCAGAATGAGTTCCGCGGCACGCTGAAGGGATTCTATGGTGCATTGAAGAGTAAGGATGCATGCATCAAGTTTGCCTTACTTACTGGTGTTACCAAGTTTGGCAAGGTGAGCGTGTTTAGCGACCTCAATAACTTGAAAGATATCTCGATGGATAGGAGATATGTGGAAGTATGCGGATTGACAGAGATGGAGATACGAACCACCCTGCATGATTACGTGGTACAACTTGCTGACACTCTCGACGTGACATACGATGAGGCGATAGTGAGGATGAAGAAAATGTACGATGGCTATCATTTTCGTGAGAATGCTGTCGGAATGTATAATCCGTTCAGCGTACTCAATGCACTCGATTCGCAGGAACTTAAGAGCTACTGGTTTGAGACGGGTACTCCTACATACCTCGTAGAGCTCCTCCAGCGTGATGAATATAATCTTCATGATATGGAGAATGCAAGGGTTGATGCCGATACTCTGAACAGCATAGATTCAACGTCAAAAGACCCGATACCTGTCATTTATCAGAGTGGTTACCTGACCATCAAGGATTATGACCAGCGATTTGGCGAATATCTGTTAGGATTCCCAAATGAGGAGGTTGAAGTCGGGTTCACGAAGTTCCTTCTTCCTTGGTACATCTCTAAGGATAAGAGCAGGACGGCTTTTGATTTGGCTAAATTCGTTACGGATTTGGAGGCTGGAAATACCGAGCAGTTTGTCAAGCGTCTCAAGGCACTCTTTGCAGATACTCCTTATATGTTGATACGTGATTTGGAGAATCATTATCAGAATATCATTTGGGTAATCTGTAAACTTGCAGGCATATATGTTCAGGCGGAATACATGACGAGTGAGGGTCGCATAGACCTTGTGCTTCAGACACCTAAGTTCTGTTATGTCATGGAGTTCAAGCTTGACGGTACGGCAGAGGAAGCCCTTGCACAGATAGAGGATAAGCACTATACTCTTCCTTTCGAGTTGAATGGTCAGAAGATTATCCGCATTGGCATGAACTTCAGTAAGGAAACAAAGAATATAGAGAATGTTCTTATTGGATAAACTTGTTCAGGTCTGACTTGTGTTGTGAAACAAGAA